>JBKDQQ010000021.1:0-14127 GCA_046341775.1 Planctomycetia bacterium | reverse complement strand
GCTTGTGGGTGCGCGAGCGCTTCGACATGCAGGCGCACCTCGAGTCCATCCTCGCGGCGCTGGGCGAGGTCGAGCGCGCGCGCGACGAGGCGCTCGGCCGCGGGCTGGCGCAACATGGCGGCATCGACCGTCCGGGCGATCGCGCGCGCGTGCTCGCGTTGCGGGTGCTGGCCTGCGAAGCCGCGCACATCCACCAGGGCCATCCCTTCGCCCACCATGCCTGCGGAGTGGCCGCGCGCCTCGCGGGCGAGTGGCGGGAGGCCGCGGCGCGCTTCGGCTTCGTCGTGCGGCGCGCGCCCACGCTCGAGGCGGGATGGCTCGAGCTGACCTGGGCGCTCGCCATGCTGCGCGACCTCGACGGAGCGCTGTCCTCCGCCCAGCGCGCCCTCGAGCATGCCGACTCGGCCGCGGCGTGGAGCAACCTCGCCGCGGTGCGCATGGAGCGCGGCGAGAAGGACCAGGCGCGCGCCGCGCTCGACAAGGCGCTCGCGCGCGACGCGCAGGTCGATTGGAAGCTGCGCTCGCTCGACCAGCAGTGGCGCCGCCGCTGGGGCGGCGCGGAGCCGGGGATCTAGTCAAGATTACTTGACAGGACTCGCCGCCCCGCGTCCCCGCGGCGACCTGCGGAGCTGCGCCCGCCCGTGTTCGCGCCCCAAGCGGAGGCGGAACTCGAATCGGGGA
The DNA here is from genome assembly GCA_046341775.1 of Planctomycetia bacterium. Taxonomy (GTDB): domain Bacteria; phylum Planctomycetota; class UBA1135; order UBA1135; genus SXXH01. The sequence goes on along the minus strand of JBKDQQ010000021.1, from coordinate 13,446 downwards.
ATTCCGGCCCTCGCTTCGCAAGGCCACCCCCTCGGAAGGCCCCGAGAAGCCCGTTCCACGGTTCCGACTGGCGCATTCGCCGGGTCGGGTGTGCGATGCGGGCGTCGGTCCTCCTCCCGTCCTTCCCGCGAGGTGCTTCGTTGACGGACACCCCCCACCCGTCGTCCCTTTCGGGCGACTCCACCCTCCAAGACCACGGCCTGCCGGTCGACGCCACCCCCGAGCGGAGCGTCCAGACCGGCTCGCTGGCGCCGTCGGCATGGCTCTCCGTGCTCGGCGACGGCTCGCGCCTCGAACTGGCGCAGCGCTGCCGCGAGCGGTGGCGCGCACGCGCCTACCTCGTCGATCCGGGCCACCTGGAAGCGCGCAGCCTCGCGCGCCTCGCCTTCGAGCTCGCGGCGCGACCCGGAACGTCGCCCGGCGAGCTCTGCCGACTGGCCATCGACCTCGCCGTCGACGATCTCGTCCGCCTGCAGGGCTCGCGCGCCTGGGTGGGCGGTGCGTCCGAGGAGCCGAGCGAGGTCGAGCGCCATCTCGTCGACGAGCTGGGCGTCGATCCGCGCCTCGCGCCGGCGCGCTTGTGCGCCTTCAACGCCTGCGACGAGGCCGCGCGCGCGGCGTACTTCGACTGCTGCATCGAAGGCGCTTCGCTCGACGAGCACGCCGCGCGCAGCGGTGCTGGACTGGATGAAGCGCGCGACGCCTTGCGCCGCGCGCTGCGGGCGATCCTCGGCGACGTGGAAGGAGGCAGCGATGGTTGAGCGCATGGACATGGTCGTCGACGGGCCGAAACGCCCCTCCGCCTGGCGCGGTGCCGAATCCCGGCCGCTCTTCGCGTGGATGCGGTCCGCGGGGCGGCGCACCTCCGACGAGGTGCTGGGGCTGATCGAGGAGGCGCGCGGATTGCGGCGCGCCGCGAGCCACGCGGAGTCGCCGCGTGGTTCGGGGCTGCAATCGGCCGCGGAGGCCGAGCTGCGGCGCGTCCACGCGGACGAGCTCGCGCAGTTGTGCCAGCACCTGGCCTGGACGGAATTGATGCGGCTCTCCGGCCGCGCCGGCGGGAGGAACGGCCTCGAGCGCGGGTCGACGGAGCCGCCGAGCGCGACGCGACTCGAGCACCTGGCGACCGCGGCGCGCCGCGCGGATCCTGGGCGCATCGACCTCCTGGCCGTGGCGCTCGGGCGATCCCGCGCGGGAGTGGCCGAGCTGTGCGCGTTGGAGCATTCGCTGCGTCCGGGTGCGGCGCCGCGCATCCACGCCCTCGGCGCCGCCCAGTTGCTCGGCGATTGGAGCGCCAGCGACGGCGAACTCGAGGCGCTCCACGCGCGGACCATCGATCCGCGCCACGCGGTCGCGTGCTGCCACCTCATCGAGGCGGCCGCGCGCAGGCGCGGCGACTGGCGGCGCGGCGCGCGCTGGAACTGGAGGGCCGCGACGCTGCTGCCCGGGCGGATCGAGGGGTGGCTGCTTGCGCTGCGCGCCGCGTGCCGCGCGGGCGACGAGCTCATGGCGCGCCAGGCGGCGCGCACCTTGGACGAGTTCGGCGAGGACGCGGTGCGCTCCGCCCTGCGCGGCGGTTGGCGTCGCCGGGACGGCGACCTCGCGCGTGGCGAAGCGGCCATCGCCGGCCGCATCCGGGCGCGCATCGATGAACGACATGGCGACTGGAGCAGGGAGGCTTGGATCCATGATTGAGCTGCATCGAAGGGGCGTCGCGGCTGGAACGGCGGACCGTGGAGGCGCGCGCGGACGTGGACGCCGACGCGCCATGGCATGGTGCCTGGCGTTGTTCGCGGTGCTGGCGGGACCGTGGTGCCCGCCTTCGAGCGCCGGCTCGGGCACCACAGGGGTCCTCGGCGTCGCGAAACTGCCGCGTGGTCCGGGCGGCCACGAGCAACCCGTGCCTGCGAGGCGAGGGTTCGATCCGCAGGGACCGGCGCGCCAAGCGCCTTGACCAGCGGCCGTGCGCGCCGCGGGGCATGCAACCGCCACGCGGCGCCAGGTGCCGAACTTCCACCAAGGAGCATGCGCATGTCGCGTTCGATCGTGTTGTTGTCCGCCGTCCTCGTGGTCTCGCTGGTCGTGGTCTGGTGGTTGCCCTCCCGCGAGGGTGCTCCCTCGCCGGTGGAGGGGGGCGTGGAGGCGTCTCCGACGGCGGTCGCGCCTGCTGCGGATGTCGCCCCGATCGCGGAGCCCGTCGCCGAGCCCGGCTCCCGATCGGCATCCGGCGCTCCCGCGGGGCGCGCGGCGCCCGGCTTCGCGCTCCTCGTCGTCGACGAAGCGCGTCGGCCTCTCGAGGGCGCGCGGCTCGTCGCGCAACTCGACGACGGGCGCACGCGCGCGGGTCAGACCGCCAAGTACGTGCAGCGACGCGACGATGGAGCCACCGTGGCCATGGGATCGAGCGGCGTCGACGGTCGCATCCTGCTCGAGGCTCCACCCGTGCTCGCCGATGGCGCCGCGGCCTGGGTCGTGCACGGCGAGTGCGTGCCGCGCCGCCTGGGCCCGATCGCCGCGGCCTCGTGGCCGTCGGAGGTCGTGCTGGAGCGGGCGCCGCTGGTCGAGTACCTCGTGCTGGCGCCCGACGGCGCGCCGGCGGCGGGCGCCACGGTGCGCGTCGCGCCGCGGCCGCGGGGCACGGGCCAGACGCGCGGCACCACGCCCGGAGTCGTGCAATCGGCCATGGCGGACGCGCGCGGCGTGGCGCGCCTGCCGCGCCAGGAACCCGGAACGGTGGCATGGGCGGAGTTCGAGGAACTCGCCAGCGCCCCGCGTCCGGTGGCCGACGACGAGTCGCGCGTGGAGCTCGTGCTCGCGCCCACCTTCGTCGTGCATGGCACGGTGCGCTTTCCGCCGGGTGCCGAGCGTTCGCGCGCCACCGTGGCGGCGCGCACCTTCGGCGAGATCTACCACGACCATGGCGGAGTGGAAGTGCGCGACGACGGCGGCTTCGGTCCCGTGCGCATCCCGGTGGTCGCGGGCGACGGCTTCTCGCTGCTCGTCGACGCGATGAAGCACTGGGCGGAATGCCTCGTGCTCACGCCGCCGCCTGTCGCCGGATCGGTCGTGCGCCACGACTTCGTGCTCGAGCCTGCGATGGGGCTCTTCGTCACCGTGGTCGACACGCGCGAGTCGCCCGTCGCCGGCGCCTTCGTCAGGACGCGCAACAAGCAAGGAGCCCACTACATCTCGACCGAAGGCGTCACCGACGCGGAGGGCAAGATCGTCCTGCGCGGCAGCGCCGCGGGGGAGCTGCAGGTGACGGTGGAGGCGGAAGGGTACGCGCCCATGCAAGGCAGCTTCCAGCAGGACAAGAGCGGCTACTCGACGACCTTGGTGCTCGACCCGGGCTGGTCGCTCTCCGGGCAGGTGCTCGCGGAGGGCGAGCCCGCGCGGGAGTACACGCTGCAATGGAGCAGCGAGGGGTCGCACCATGGCTCCCACCGGCTCGTGCAGGGCGCGCGCGACGGACGCTTCCATCTGCCGAGCCTCGCGGAGGGCGCGGTCTCCATCGCCGCGTCGCGCGCCGACGGGTGGCGTTCCGACTGGATGGAGGCGCGAGCGCCCGCGGCTGGCGCGCGCGTGGAAGTGGCCCTGGAGTTGAGGCCGCCGAAGCCCGAGCGAGTGCGCGTCGTGGATGCCGACACGCGCGAGGCCGTGCCGGGGGCGCGCATCGAGGTCTGGGCCATGCGCGGCGCGAGCGTGGCGGGATCGACGGGCGAAGTCGTCGAGACCGACGCCGCCGGCGAAGCGCAAGTGCGCGGATGGCGCGATGGCGAGACGTGGCTGGTCGTCGCCGCGCCGGGCTACTCGAGCACCGAGGGCGGCGGCGCGCGCGATGCGCAAGGCTTGCTCGCGCCCTTCCTGATGCGACGCACGGCCAGCCTGCTGGTCGAGGTCCGTGGCTGGGAGTCCCTCGCCGAGCCGCGTTGGATCTGGCTGCCGGACATGCCCGGCGTGCGCGAACCGCTCGTCGACGGCCGTTGCCTGATCGCGGGCTTGAATCCGGGCCGGGAGCGGGTCGTCCTGCTCGCGGGGGACGAGGGCCGCCAACTGCTGCAGCGCGCGCAGTTGGAGCCCGGCGCGGTGGCGCGCCTGGAGTGGGACTTGCGCGGATTGGAACCGCTGCGGCTGCGCATGGAGGCCGACGGCCCCGAGCAGCGCTGGGGACTGGTCCTGGCGAAGTCCGGTGGACACGTGGATTCATCGCACTCGCGGCCGGGGATCGACGAATGCGTGGTCTGGAGGCGCGGCGTTCCGGTGACGATCGAGGTGCAGACCCACGATCTGCGGCCTTGGACGCGCGTGGTGCTCGACGAGGAGGATCTGCGCGCGGACCCCGTCGTCGTGCGGCTGCCCAAGGTGCGGCGCAGGTTGCTGCTGCTCGACGAGTCGGATGCTCCGCTGGCGATCGACTGGGGGTTCGCGTGCGAAGCCGACGTGCCCGGGCCGTGCGTCGGTTGCGATCCCCTGGATCGCGGGGTGGTCGACGTGCACCACGAGCCGGGATCGCGCATCACCTGCGAGGCGGTCCGGTACCGGCGCGAAATCTGGCTGTGGAGCGAGTTCGCCTTCGATCCCGACGAGGACGGCGTGCAACGACTGCGCGCGCCCGAGGCCTGCGTCGTCGAACTGCGCGCGGAGGACGAGGGCGCGGCCGTGGCGGATGCGAACGTGGACGTGCGCTCGTCCCTCACGCGGAACAACCTGCTGTCCGTCCCGCTCGACGCACGGGGCGCGGGGAGCTTCCGCGCCACGTGCGAGGCGGCGCTGGAGCTCCGTTGGAGCGGCGAACACGTCTGGCCCGGGAGCCTCGAGCTGCGGGCGACCGGGCGGCAGGTCGTGCTGCCCGTGCGCCGCCTCGGTGCGCTCGACCTCGAGTTGCGGCGCGCAGGCGCCTTGCTCGCGGGTGAAGCGCTCGAGCTGGTCGACGAGGAGAGCGGCGCGCGCGTCGCCGATTGGATCGATGGCGGCGCTTGGCGCGGCGACTTGCGCGCGGACGCGGACGGCGTCCTGCGCCTGCGAGGCTTGCCGCGCGGGCGCTACCGCTGGCGCTTGCCCGACTCGTCTGGATCATGGGCCGAGGGAGCCTGCAGCGTGGTCGCTGGCGGCTCCACGCGGGCCACGATTTCCGTGCCGTGAAGCGTCGCGCCGCGCGCACCGACCTTCGACGCGTCGCTCGCGCCGTTCAGCGCGGCGCTTCCAGCGCGGCGCGCCCCGGCGCCTGCACGAAGCGGTCCTTCGTGCGCACCCAGTCGAACCCGCCCATGCGACCCACGGCGTCCAGCTTGTCCGCGTCCACCCGCAGCTTCGCGTCGAGGAGCGCGTCCTCCACGTGCACGTGGACCACGCGCGCCACGACCAGGTTGCCTCCGCCCGGCACGCCCGGGTTGGTGCGCACGACCTGCATCGTCTCGCACTCGAAGGTCCACGGCGCGTCGGCGACGCGCACGCAGGCGATGCGCGCGCAAGCAGCGACGGCCACGCCGACGAAGTCGAACTCGCTCTCCCCGTAGGGAAGCTCCTCGGCGCTGGCGGCGGCGGCGCGCGCGTGGCGTTCGGGCACGCCGTTGATGGCGAACACGCCCGTGCCGCCCTCCAGCGGCGGCTTGCTGTTCGCCAGCGAGTCCTTGTCCCCGCCGGCGGAGTCGTTGGAGGGGCAGTACACCACCGTCATGGGATTCGAGCCCACGCCCGCGAAGAAGGAGTAGGGGGCGAGGTTGGGCCGTCCCTCGGGCGAGAGCGTCGAGACCCAGGCGATGGGCCTCGGCACGACCAGCCCGATCAGCAGCTTGTAGCGTTCGACCGGTGACAGCGCGTCGGGCGAGAGTTGCATGGGCGCAATCTAGCGCCCGTCGCGGCTTCCGTCAGCGCGCGTACGCGCGGCGCGCGAAGAGCAGCGCGAGGTAGGGCAGCATGTGCGTCTTCTGCGGGATCAGCTCGAAGATGCGCCACAGCCGCCGCGGGTTGAGGTAGAAGCGGCGGTAGGCCTTCTTGCGCAACTGGAAGATGCGCGACTCGGGCACCTCCGACAGGTTGATCTCGGCCTGGTACGGTTCGTACTTCGACCAATCGGTCGGCAATTCGTAGCCCGCGTGGCGGATCTGCTCGTAGAGCGCAGTGCCCTTGAAGGGGATCACGCGGAAGAACGCCGCCGTGTGGAAGGCGCTGGTCGCGGCCCACTCGATGGTCTCCTCCATCTCCTCCTCCGTCTCGGAGGGGAAGCCGAGCATGAAGGCGCCGTGCACCATCACTCCCTGGCCGGCGATGAAGTCGACGATGGAGCGCACCTTGTCGACCTTGAGGTTCTTCTTCATCACCTTCTGCAGGCGCGGGCTGGCGGATTCGACCGCGACCATGCAGCGGTACATGCCGGCCTTCTTCAGCAGCACGACCAGCTCCTCGTCGAGGATGTCGCCGCGGAAGCCGTTGGGGAAGGTGAGGGCGAGCTTCCAGCCCTTGTCGATGATGCCTTGCGCGATCGCCTTGGCGCGTTCAGGGCGGAAGTTGAAGATGTCGTCCATGAAGACGAGCTCCTTCACGCCGTGCTTCTCCACCAGGAGCTCGATCTCCGCCAGCACGTGCGCCGCGCTGCGCTCGCGGAACTGCTTGCCGTAGCTGTTGTGGCAGTACGAGCAGCGCCACGGGCAGGCGCGCGAGCTGAACATCGTGGCGAACTCGGGGTGCGCGTAGATGACTCCGCCGCGCGGCACCTTGTGGTACTTGGCGTGGTCGACGAGGTCCCACGCCGGGAAGGGCAGCTCGTCGAGGTCCTTGGGCGGGCTGCGGTCGGGGTTGTGGACGGCCGCTCCGTCCGCGCCGCGCCACGACAAGCCTTCGCAGGCGCTCCAGTCCTCGCGTCCGGCCGCGATGCCGGACAGGAGCTCGGTGAAGGAGTGCTCGCCCTCGCCGCGCACCACGAAGTCGATGGCCGCGTCCTTCAGCACGTCGTCCGCGGCGACCGAGGGGTGCGGCCCTCCGCAGGCGACGACCACCCGCGGCATGCGTCGCTTCAGCTCGCGAGCGACCTCGTGCATGCAACCGGCCTCGTAGGTCATGGCCGACAGGCCGACGACGTCGGGCGCGAGCTTCTCGATGGCGTCGCAGGCCTGCGACGGGGTCCAGCCCTCGACCTTCATGTCGAGGATGTGCATGTCCCGATGTCCCGCCTCGCGCGCCGCCGCCGCCACCATCATGATCCCGAGCGGGTGGACGTGGGTGAACTGCGTGTAGGGGTGGTAGGTCTGGACGAGGACCGTGCGCAGGGTGCGGACCATGGGGCTCCGTTGTGGCCCTCCATGCTAGCCGAGCATCGGCGCGGCCGCGCGTTCCTCCGCGCCAGTCCCCGCGGGCGATTCGTTCATCTCCCCGCCGCGCCCGGCGCGGTGTAGGCTCTGTGCGTCGCGCCGCCCCGGCGCGAGCGCCTCGAGTCCCTCCGCCGGAAGCTCCACCAACGTGGCACGCGTCGCCTTCATCGTCACCACCTGCCACGAGTTCGAGGGCATCAAGGTCCTCAGCTCGATCCTCAAGAAGCACGGGCACCACGCGGATTGCTTCCTGCACAGCGAGGAGAAGGACTTCGAGCAGGCGGTGCTCGACTGGCAGCCCGACGTGGTCGGCATCTACGCCACGACCGGCCAGGAGGCCTGGCCCTACGGCTACATCCGGCGCTGGAAGAAGGAGCTCAAGCACCTCAAGGTCGTGATGGGCGGACCGCACCCGAGCCACGACCTCGAGCCCTTGTTGCACGAGGACGTGGTCGACGCCACGGTCAAGGGCGAGGCCGAGTACGCCGTGATCGACCTGGTCGAGGCGTGGGCCGCCGGGCGACCGATCGACGACATCCCCAACGTCGGCGTGTTGAAGGACGGCAAGCCGTTCCAGAACCCGATCCGGCCGGTCATCCAGGACCTAGACTCGTTGCCGTTCCCCGACGTCGACGTGTTCTACAAGTACCCGTTCCTGCGCGCCAAGCGCGTCATGCAGGTGCACGTGTCGCGCGGCTGCCAGAACAGTTGCACGTACTGCAGCGTGGGCCTGATGAAGAAGGACTGGGTCTCCGGGCGGCGCGGCGAGAAGTTCAACCGCCAGAAGTCGGTCGACTACGTGTGCGAGGAGATGAACGACATCCTCGCGCGGTACCCCGACTTCAAGATGGTCAACTTCGGCGACGCCGCCTTGAACATGACGCGCGGCTGGATCGAGGAGTTCGCCGAGAAGTGGCCGAAGCGCGTGGGCCTGCCCTTCGCCTGCAACATCAACATCAACTACCTCAAGGAGAGCGACATCGTCGCGCTCAAGAAGGCCGGCTGCGTCAGCGTGCAGTTCGGCCTCGAGTCGGGCAGCGAGAAGGTGCGCCTCGAGGTGTACAAGAAGGGCTACACCGACGACATCGTCTACACGATCCCCCGACTCCTGCGGAAGCACAAGATCACCTACCGCACGAACAACATCATGGGGTCGCCGGCGGAGACGCTGGAGGACATGTTCGAGACGGCGCGCGTCAACAAGCGCATCAAGCCCAACGGCTGCACCGTGCTGATCTACCGTCCGTTCCGCTCGACCGTGCTCGGCCAGCAGGACTTCCAGCTCGGGCGCGTCGACGAGCAGAAGGACATCGGCCCCTCGATCCAGAACGACTCGATGATGAAGCGCGAGGACGTGCGCGAGGTCGTCAACCTGCAGAAGCTGTTCAACGTGGCCGTCTACATGCCGGGCGGCGAGGCGCTCGTGCGCCAGCTCATCCGCCTGCCGCGCAACAAGGCCTTCGACTTCACGCTGCTGTCCTTCCTCTGGTACCAGCACGCGGTGGTCTCGGGCTACGGGATGCTGGACGACTTCAAGCTCGGCTTGAAGAACGTGCGGCAGATCTTCGGCAAGTCCGGCGTGCAGAACCGGCGCAGCTTCCTCGACACGATCGAGACGGGCAACGAAGCTTCGATCTGAGTCCGGTGGGCCGGGGCGAGGGGGGCGCGGATGGCCGCGGGCCCCAAGTCGAAACGGGATTCGTCCAAGACTGCGCCCTTCGGCGGCGTTGCTTCCGGGCCGCGCGGCCGCGATCCTTGGGGGACGCGGCTCGTCCGCCGTCCGCGTCCCGGAGATCATCCCATGAGCCTGTGCCTGCTGCCGGCCTTCGCGCTGGCCCTCGTCGCCGATCCCAAGCCCCTCGCCACCAAGCTCGAGGGCGTGACCTTGTACGCCTCCAGCGCGCTCGTCCACCGAGTCGCCACCGTCGCCGAGGACGGCAAGTGGGTCGTGGAGGGCCTGCCCGCGTCCGTCGACGAGACCAACGTGCGCGTGCGCTTGTCCGACGGCGAGGTGGTCGGCGTAGAGGTGCGCGCGAGGGAGCGCGCCACGAGCGCCAACGAACGCGTCGAAGGCCTGCGCAAAGAGCTGCAGTCCCTGCAGAAGGAGCAGAAGGCGGCCGAGGACGAGGCGTCCGTGCTGCGGGCGATGGGCGAGCACCTCGGCTCGCTGCTGCGCGCGGAGGAGTCGGCGCACAGGGGCGAGGTCGCAGAGGGGCGCGTCAACGAGGCCGCCTGGACCACGAACTACGCCTGGCTCTCGGGCAAGCTCGTGGAGAACCGCGGCGCGCTGCGCGTGCTCGGCTGGAGCATGGAGGAGCGCGCCGCCCGCGTCGCCGAGCTCGAGCGCGAGATCGGCGGCTTGTCGCGCGAACTGCGCGTGCCCGTGAAGGACGTGGTCGTCGACCTCGTCAACGCCGCAGGGGACGTGCTGCATCTCGAGTACCTCGTGGGGGCTTGCGGCTGGCAGCCGGCCTACGACCTGCGCGCCGCCAAGGACCTCGCGAAGGTCGACATGACCTATCGCGCGCGCGTTTGGCAGCAGAGCGGCGAGGACTGGGGCGACGTGCAGCTCGCCTTGTCCACGGCGCAGCCCCAACGTGGCGCCCAAGGACCCGAACCGGTGCCCGTCAAGCTCGGGCTCCAGGAGGAGGTCCTTTCGCGCGGCTTCGCCGCGGGCGCTCCGGCGCCGGCTTCCGATGCCCTCGCGGAAGTGGAAGCGGGAGCTCCCGGCTCGGGCGAGTCCAAGGACAAGGCTGGACGCTACGGCTCGCGCGTCGCGCGCAAGGCCGCCATGGCGACCATCGACTCGCAAGGCTTGAGCGTGCGCTACGTGCTGCCGCGACGCGAGACGATCCAATCGCGTCCCGAACCCACCACCGTGCTCGTCGGCGAGGCTTCGCTCGAGATGGTCGCGGAGCGCCACGTGGCGCCCAGCCTCGACACGACCGCGTGGTTGCGCGGCCGCACAAAGAACGGCTCGCCCTGGACCTTGCTGCCCGGCGAGGCGAACGTGTTCCTCGGCGGCGATTGGCTCGGGCGCGCGCGCATCGAGGCCGTGCAGCCGGGCGAGGAGTTCACGCTGCACCTCGGCGCCGACGACGCGATCAAGGTCGAGCGCCGCCAAGCCGAGGACCTCGCCAAGGGGCCGGGCTTCTTCTCGTCGCGCAACTCGAAGGTCGAGGCGTGGCGCATCGTCGTGACGAACAACGGCGCCGTCTCGCGCGAGCCGGACGGCTCGGTCGCGGTCGTCGTGCGCGAGGGCCTGCCCTTGTCGACCGACGAGCGCGTGGTGGTCGAGTTCGGCCGCATGGAGCCCAAGCCGTCCGAGGACGCGCGCTGGAAGAAGGACCTCGAGGAGCAGGGCATCCGCACCTGGGTCCTGCGGCCCGCCAAGGGCAAGTCCTCCGAGGTCAAGTGGCAGACGACCGTCTCCTACCCCAAGGACGCCGTCGTCGTGCCGCGCTGAGGCTTGGAGCGGAGGAGCGCACGCGGGTCGGCTTCCGTTTCCGCCGCGCGCGCGTCACCATGTGGGCGGCCGAGCGCCGCCCGCACGCATGCTCCACGGACACAACCTGACCGCCGCCTTCCTCCTCGTCCTCGGCGCACTGGCGCCCGCCGCCGAGACCACGCGGTTGCTCGTGCTCCACACGAACGATTGCCATGGCCAATGCGGTCCGCGCAAGGCGACCTGGATGCGCCGCCAGGATCCGCCGCTCGTGGGCGGCATCGGCCGCGCTGCCGCGGTGGTGCGCGACGAGCGCGCGGCGCGCGGCGACGCGCTGCTCGTGCTCGATGGTGGCGACTGGTACGCGGGCACTCCCGAAGGGGCCATCGACGCCGGGCTCGAGTACCTCAAGTTGCTGTCGATGGTCGGCTACGACGCCATGTGCGTCGGCAACCACGACTTCGACCACGGCATCCCGAACCTGCAACGGATCCTGCGCGAGGCGCGCCTGCCCGGCATCGCCGCCAACTTGTACGAGAAGGGCGCGGAGGCGCGCGTGGCGTGGGTGCCCGGCTGGCGCATCGTGGAGCGCGCGGGGCTGAAGATCGCCCTCGTCGGCATCGTCACCACCGTGACGCCGGAGATCTCCCACCCCGACGCGCGCACCATCGTCTTCATGGAGCCCGCCGAGGCGTTGCGACGCGCGCGCAAGGAGCTCGAAGGCAAGGTCGACTGGATCCTGCCCGTCACGCACCAGGGCGTGGAGGAGGACCGGCTGCTGGCGCGGGCCCACCCCGACCTGCCGCTGATCGTGGGCGGGCACAGCCACACCTTCCTCAAGGAGGGCGTGCGCGAAGGCTCGGTCCTCATCGTGCAGGCGGGGACGAAGCTGTCGGCCATCGGGCGCGTGGAGGTCGACATCGACCCCGTAGCGCGCAAGGTCGTGTCCGCGCGGGCCAGCCTGCAGGACCTCGACGCCGAGCCGAAGGAGCCGATCGCCGAGGTCGAGGCCGCGCTGCGCGAACTCGTGGCGAGGAGCGACGAGCGCATGTCGGTCGTCGTGGGCGAGGCGGCCGGGCACTTTGGTCGCAGCAAGGACCCGCTCGTCTCCGGCGCGGCCGGCAACCTCGTGGCCGACTGCTTGCGCGAACACACGCGCGCCGACGTGGGCATCATGAACCGCGGCGGCCTGCGCACGGATCTGGTGGCGGGCAAGCTGACCAGGCGCGACCTGTACGAGTTCCTGCCGTTCGACAACGACGTGACGGTGGTCTCGATCGAAGGCGCCGTGCTGCACGAGCTCTTCCGACGCGCCATCGAGGGCAAGTCGCACTCCGGTATCGAGGTCTCGGGGGCGATCCTGCGCGCGCGCCGCGGCGCCGAAGGCAACGTCTTCCTCGGCGCGACCGTCGGCGGAGCCGAGCTGGATCGCGCGAAGACCTATCGCGTGGCGATGCACTCCTTCATGGCCGACGGCGGCGACGCGTACATCGACAAGGTGCCGCTCGGTCCGGGCCGGGTGGACGAGCCGCTGCTGCTGCGCGACCTGCTCGAGATGCGCATCAAGGCGCGCGGCTCGCTCGCGCCCGACGCGGGCGATCGCTACGAGGTGGCGCCTTGATGCGGACCTTGGCCGCGCTGGCGCTGCTCCTGTGCGCGCCTGCGCAAGCCGCCGATTTGAAGGAGCTGCAGGCGCGCCTGCGCGACAAGGACGACCGCGCGCGCGCGGAGGCGATCGAGGAACTCGGACGGCTGGGTTCGGACGAGGCCTTCGGCCTGGTGCTCGAAGGCTTCAAGGATCCGTCCTCGCGCGTGCAGGACGCCGCCGAGGCCGCGCTGGGCTCGGCGCGCTCGCCGGCGGTGGTGGAGGCGCTGGTCGGCAAGCGCGGCCTGGGCGACTCGGATGCCTGGACGGTGCGCCACGCGCTCGGCGCCATCGCGCGACTCGAGGTTCCGGTAGAACCCGGCGCGTTCGACGCGGCGCTGTCGCACAAGGACGCATCGGCGCGCTTCGCCGCGTGCCACGCCGTCGAGCAGTTGGCCCAGCGGCGCGGCATCGCCGGCAAGGCCGACAAGCTCGCCAAGTCGCTCGAGCGGCTGGCGGCCAAGGATCCCGATCTCGAGGTGCGCGCGGCGGCGCTGGTCGCCCACGCGCGGCTCGTCGCGCGACTGCCCGCCGACGCCGCGCGCCTGGTGGCCGAAGGTCCCGCGCCGGTCGCTTGCGCCGCGCTGTGGCTGCAGGCCCAGGAACTGCGCGAGGCGGCCTTGCCGCTCCTGCGCGCGGGACTCGCGCGCAAGGAGCGCAGCGTGCGCGCCGCCGGCATCGACCACCTCGCCGCGCTTGGCACGCGCGACGCGGCGCTCTGCCTGGTCGACGCGCTGGCGTCCGAGTCGAATCCGGCCGACCTGTGGCGCGCGGCCGACGCCCTCGAGCGGTTGTCCGGCGTCGCCTTCGGGGACAAGATCGACCTGTGGAAGCAGTGGGCCGCCAACTTGCCCGCCGATTGGACGCCGCAGGCCAAGCCGGCGCGCGCCGCGCAACGCACGGGCACCGGCACGGCGGTCATCTCCGGACTGCCGATCCTGTCGACGCGCGTGGCCGTGCTCGTCGACCTGTCGGGTTCGGTCTGGAAGGAACGACCGGACGGGACCACGCCCAAGCAGGACCTCGAAGGCGAACTCGCGCGCATGCTC
>JBKDQQ010000020.1:0-26339 GCA_046341775.1 Planctomycetia bacterium | reverse complement strand
GCACAAGCGGGTGTTCCGGGCGCGCGTCGCGCGCCCGGCGTGGGCCGCGACGGGCTAGGCGCGCAAGCCGCGTGCGCCGATCGCAAGCGCCGAGGATCCCGCGCCGACCTGGCCGAGCACAATGAAAGGGGCCAGCATCGGTACCATTCCCCCTCCGCATGCACCCCCTCCGCTACCTCGCCACCCTGCTGCTCGCCGCATCTCCCCTCGCCGCGCAGAAAGGACTCCCGCCCCCCACGACCCCCGACGCACCCGTGGCGCGTCACGACGATCTGGTCGTGGCGCGGGCGGAGCTCGAGGAGTTGGTGGTGGCGAGGCGTGCCATGTCGGAGGAGGGGCGGGCGGCGTTGCGGCATTTGGCGGAGTCGAAGTTGCTGGAGGCGTTTGGTCGGGAGCATGCGTTGGAGCCTTCGGAGGCGGAGGTCGAGGCGCGGATGCGGGAGATCGATGCGGCGGTCAAGCAGGGTGGCGATCCGCGCGGGCTCGTGGGGCAGATGGAGAAGGTGCGGTTGACTCGCGAGCAATTCGCGCGGTTCCTGCGGCTCGGGATCGTGCACGAGCGCGCCACCCGCCGCGCGCTGAACCTGCCCGACTCGACGCCGGTCAGCGGGGACCAGCAGCGCCTGTGGATCGAAGAGGAGTTGGCGCGGCGCGGGTTCGAGAGCCGTCCGCCGCCGTGGGAGGATGGCGTGGTCGCGAAGGGCGCGGGATTCTCCATCGCGCCGGCGGAATTCCTCGCGCATCTGCTCGACCGCCTGCCGCGCGAGACCTTGCGCGACGACAGCCGCCAGTTGCTGCTCGCGAAGGCCATGCGGCGACGGATGCCGGACCTCGCACCCGAGTCGCTGGCCAAGGCCGTCGAGGACGAGCTCGCGCGGCGACGCGCCGAAGTGGCGCGGGATCCGCGCTACAAGGGAGTCCCGTACGAGGAACTGCTGGCGGCGCAGGGCGTGCAGGCGGCTTCGCTCAAGCACGACCCGGGCATCGTCTCGACGGCCTTGGCGCGCTTGTGGATCGAGCGGAAGTGGTCGCCCGCGGACCTGGAGCGCGTCTACAGGGACGAACGCGCGCTGTTCGACGGACGACACGGCCCCGCCATCGACGCGCGCATGCTCTTCCTGCGCGCGGCGAAGTTCAAGAACGAGCTGAACCCGCGCAACTTCGACGAAGCGACGGCGGCGCTCGCCGACTTGAAGTCGCGCATCCGCGGCATCGAGGACTTCGAGCGCTTCGCGCGCGAGCGGTCGGAGGATGCCGCTTCGCGCGAGCAAGGCGGGCGCGTCGGGTGGGTCGCGCCCGGCGCCGAGAAGCTGCCGCCGGAACTCTCGAGCCTCGTCGCCGAGGTGCTCGCCATCCCGGAGGGACAGCCCGGTGCGCAGGGCCTCGCCGGCCCCGTGCGCGTCTCCAACGGCATGGTGCTCTTGTGGCTGGGAGTGCGGCGACCGGCGCCGCCCTGGCCGCAGATGGCCCTGCACGTCCAAGCGGAGCTGCGCAGGCGCTTCGTCGATTCCTGCCTGCCCAAGTCGGGCGTCGAGACCGCCTTCGAGCCCTGAGGGCGCGCCTTCCCGCCGCGAGTGGCGCGCCGCGGCTCCGCGGTGACTACAATGCGCCGCGCGCGGCTCGCGTACGGCCGCGACGAGGACGGAACCAGATGTTGATCGGCAAGGTTGTGGGCAGCGTGGTCGCCACGCGCAAGGACGAGAAGCTCGAGCACAGGAAGCTGCTGCTCGTGCAGGTGCACGACCAGCACAACAAGCCCAAGGACCAGTACGTGGTGGCGATCGACTCCGTGGGCGCCGGCCATGGGGACATGATCCTGTACGCCACGGGTTCCTCGGCGCGCCAGACGACGATCACGGAAGGCCGGCCCTGCGACGCGGTCATCATGGCCGTGGTCGACTCCTGGGATCTCGGCGGCGACAACGTCTACGAGAAGTGGAAGGGCTGAGGCGCGCATGCACCTCGCGCGCGTCGTCGGCAGGCTGGTCGCCACGCAGCAGTACGAAGGACTGCGCGGCGTCGCGTTGCAGTTGATCCAACCCCTCGACGCCGATGGCGTGGCCAGCGGCGATGTCGTCGTCGCCTGCAGCGCCATCTCCTCGGGTCCCGGCGACTTCGTGCACTGGATCGACGGACGCGAGGCGGCGCTCGCCTGCCCGGAGACCTTCGTGCCGGTGGACGCCGCGATCATCGGGTGGGTGGAGGAAGCCTGGGCCGGCGGCCGGAGGCTCGCCCCGTGACGGAGGTCGGCTGATGTTCCTCGCGCAAGTCGTGGGCACCGTCGTGTCGCCCGTGCAGATCCCGGTGCTAGAGGGCCGCACGCTGCTGCTGCTCCAGCCGGTCGATCCCGCTGGACGCAAGCAAGGCCGAGTGCGCGTCGGCATCGATCACGCGCAAGCAGGAGTCGGCGACCGCGTGCTCGTCATGGACGAAGGCAACAGCGCGAGGCAGATGCTCGACGCCAAGGACGGGGCCGTGAAGACGGTGGTCGTCGCGGTCGTCGACTACGTGGAGCGCGACGGCGCGCTCGCCTACGACCACCGCGCCGCGGGAGGCACGCCATGAGCGGCATCGAGGAACTGGCGCAGAAGCGCGGCTGGAGCGACGAGGAGGCGCGCCTGCGCAACGCGATCTGCGAGATCGGCAAGCTGTGCTACGCGCGCGGCTACATCGTCGCCGCCGACGGCAACATCAGCGCGCGGCTCGCCGACGGGACGATCGTCGTCACACCCACAGGCGCGATGAAGGGCTTCTTGTCGCCCGAGAACCTCGCCAAGGTCGACATGCAAGGCAAGCCGGTCGACAACGGACCGCGGGCCAGCTCGGAGATCGGCATCCACCTCGTCTCGTACCAAGAGCGACCGGACATGCGGGCGGTGCTGCACTGCCATCCTCCGCACGCGGTGGCGATGACCATCGCGGGCATCGACCTGCAGACCCCGATCATCCCCGAGATCATCGTCACGATCGGCGGCATCCCCACGGCGCCGTACGGCACGCCGGGCACGCCCGAACTGCCCGAGTCGATCCGCAAGATCGTCAAGTGTTCCGACACCTTGGTGATGCAGAACCACGGATCGGTGACCTTGGGCGCGAACCTGCTCGACGCCTACAAGAAGCTCGACATGCTCGAGCACACGGCGAAGATCCTGTGGCTGGCGCACTGCGTCGGCAAGGTGAACGCCTTGCCGCCGGAGGCGGTCCAGAAGCTGCTTGGCACGCGCGGCCAGTTGGGCATCTCGACGGTCAACACGCTCGAGCGCCCCTGCCCGCGTTGAGCGCCGCGCCGTTGAGCGCCGCGCGCGTCGAAGCCGCACGGATCCTCGACCGGACTTGTCCGCGCATGCATCCACGCGCGGCGCCGTCCGAGGGCGCTCAGGCGTAGCGCGCGCGACTGACGAGCTCCAGCAGGAGCGCGTGCTGCCCCACGACATGCGGCGTGACGCACGGCAGGCTGGCGACGATGGTCGGCACTCCGCCCTTCTCCAGGCGCGCGCGCGCCTCGTCACGGGCGCGCGCCACCAGTTCGTTCAGCGTGCGCCCCGCGAGTTCCGACACCACGGGCAAGTCGGCGTGCACCTCTCCCAACCGCTCGACATGGTCGGCGCGTTCGACGACCACGAGCCGGGCGTAGCCGTCGCCGTCGAAGGGCTCGCTGGCGCGTTGGTAGCCCGAGGTGCCGTCGAGCACGCGCGAAACAAGAGCGGCCAGGCCGCGCAGGCGGTGGCCCGCCACGAGCGTGCGCGCCACCATCGGCTGGCGGTCGAAGCAACGCTCGGCCGCCGACCACAGCACCAGCGGGTTCTCGCCGCCCGCCTCGCGTGCGAGCTCGGCCGTCTTCTGCGCCCCGGCGAGCAGCCCGCGCACATCCACGCCGCACAACAGCGGCCCGAGCCACGCGGCGCTCGACAGCAGCGCCTGCGCGCCGTCGGACGGCCCCAGCGGGAACGCGCGGTAGCCCTCGCGCCGCGCGATCTCGGCCAGCGGGCCTTCGGGGTCGCGCGTGCTGATGACGATGTGCTCCTTGTGCGCCTCCTCGCCCAGGGCGCGCGCCAGCCGGTCGCGCACGAGCATCCATTGGGCCAAGGTGCCCGGCGTGCCGCCCGAGCGAGAGACGACTTGCACCAAGGTCGTGGCCGGATCGCAGGCGTCGAGGAACTCGCCGACGAGGTCGGGGTCGTCGTCGTCGAGCACCGACAGGCGCGGAGCGTGCGCGCCTTGGAAGGGCGACACGAGCGCGGTGCGCAGCGCGGAGGCCGCGCGCGCCGCGTCGCCCACGCCGAGGACGACGACATCGCTGTAGCGCCCCGCCACCGACGAGGCCCACTCCTCGGCTGCGTCGAGGGCGAGCTCGCAGTGCGCCGCGTCGTGCAACGTCTCCTGCGCGTCGATCCACTCGTGGACCGCCTTGCACTCCGCCGCGTACATGGTTTCGTCGACGCCACGCTCGCCGTAGGAAGGGCGCGACAGGACGGCGGTGGTGTCGATGCGGATCAGGTCCAAGGACGCTCCTCGCGTTCGATCTTGTGCCACACGCGCGCCCCGCAGTCCATCCCGATGCCGGCGGGCGCGCGCGGACGCCGCGGCGTGGTAGAACCCGACGAATGGACGAACTCGCCTTCCTCGCCGGCCGCGACATCGCCGTGTACTCCGAGAGCTGGTGCCCCGACTGCACCCGCCTCGACCGCTGGATCGCGCAGAAGGGGCTGGCGTGGCGCAAGGTGCTCCTGTCGACGACCCCGGGCGCGGCTGAGAAGCTCGAAGCGGAGACCGGCAAGCGCGCAGTGCCCTTCTTGCTGGTCGAAGGGCGCGCCTGGGTGCGCGGCTACCACAAGGAGTCGCCGCTGCGCTTCGACGAGCGCCTGCTGCTGGCGGAGCTGCGCAGCGCGTTGGGTGAGTGAGCGCTCGGGACCGCGGTGCCTGATGCTGGCCCCTTTCATTGTGCGAGGCCTGGATTGCGCGGCTCCGCTCGGGACGGATGCCGTTCACGGGCCTCCCTTGGCCACCGCGTGGTGGCCGCCGCTGCACGCGACGACGCCCTGTGCGCGTCGCCGTTGCGTTCACCCTCCCGCCGATGATGGTGGTCGCCGCGGTTGATCGTCGCGGCGGGTGCGATTCCTCGCGGATGCGGCTGCGGACCCAGTGTGGTTCATGGTCGTCGCCAATCGGATGTGTTGGTTGCGGTCGTGCGCGGTAGGCGAGGCGGCGGAGCGCACGATTGACTTGGCCCTGGCCGTGCGCGGCCTCCGCAATCGGCGGCAAGCCTCGTGGTGGCAGCCCGTGGGCCGAGGGGCCGCCCAGGCGAGCGCCGGGGCGGGCGATGGCGCCGCCAGGCCTTGCCACGGGCCCCTCCTCCACTGCAATGGACGCTCGGAAGTGCACCGACGTGGCAGAAGGTGGGCGGGACGCGCACAACGAACGGGGCCAGCATCCCGACAAATGCCGAGCGGCGCCGCTCGTCGCGACGCCGCCCGCCAGTCAATCTCGTCTGTCAGCCCGAATCAGGGCTGCCAAGTGACGCTCAGGCCGTTCGTCAGGTTGAACGTGCTGGGCGTGCAGAAGGCCGCGGCGTTGCGGTACCAGACTTGGTAGTTGCGGACCGAGCCGGCCGTGGTCACGGCGCCGCGCACCGACACCGACTGGTCGCCGGCGGCCGGGTAGGCCGAGGTGCCCGCGACGTTCGTCTTGGTGCCGAGGCGGATCACCGAGCCGCCGGCGCAGCGCAAGCCGTCGCCGAAGGCCGAGGCGATCTGGGTCGTGCCCTGGAAGTACAGGGCCGTGCTGTTCGGCAGGCCGGTGCCGGTGAGGACCAGCGTGTCAGCCGCCAGCGACGCGGTGCCCGAGCCGGCGATGTTGCCGCCCGCGGGGTTGATCGAGCTGGCGCAACCATTGCCCGCGGTGCCGTTGTTGGCGCAGGGGCAGGCGGTGCCGGTGCCATCGCCGAAGCAGTACGCGGTGAACGGCGGGGCCGGGTCGACGACGGTGAACTGGATGAAGGCCAGCTCGAACGGGGCGTTGACGGCGGTCGTCGTGACGGAGACGGGCGCGCCACCAGCCTCGGTGATCGTGATGTCGTAGTCGTTGGCCGAGGCCGTCGACGAGCTGCACGCGATCATGTCCGGGAAGTCGAGCACGTTGCCGGTGCGGTAGTCGTCGGTGCCGGGCGAGTTGTCGTTCGTACCGACGTTCCAGCGGCCGACCGCGAGGTAGTACGTGCCGGCCGTCAGGTTGCGGCGCAGCTGCGACTGCAACGCGGTGCCCACGCCGCCCTCGGCGATGGACTCGTCGTCGTTGCTGGCGTCGTTGATGGCGACCAGGTTGCCGTCGAACAGGTGGATGTCGCTGTCGATGGTGGTCTGGCCCACGGTCGACAAGGTGATCTGGCCCGCGAGGAACGTGCCCGGGACCACGGTCGGCGTGACCGCGGTGGTGGCCATCGTGGCCGTGTAGGGGCCCGTCGTCGTCGAGGTGCCGGTGACACGCCAGTACAGCTCTTCACCGCGACCGAAGCCGTACCAGAAGTTGGTGCGAGCCGGGACGCTGGTCGTCGAGCTGGTCTGGAACGCGTTGTCGGTGGTGCCGACCACGCCGCCCACGCCCGCTCCGCCGTCGGTCTGGTTGAGGCCGCGGATGGAGCCCACATGGCCCGCGGTGCCCGTGGTCGTGATCTGCAGCGAGTGGCGATAGATGCCAGCCGGCAGAGTCGCGGTCCGGAGGCGGAACGTGTCGGCCGAAGCACCACCGGCGACCGTCGTCGAGGTGCCCGTGGTCGTGCCGGTCAGGCTGTCGCCCGCCGTGATGGTGATCGTGCCGTTGGTCGTGGCCTGGGCCTTGGTCTCGTTCGGCTCGACCTCGGGGTTCGTGGTCTGGGCGAAAGAGGTGGTCGCGAGGCACAAGGCCGCGACGAGAGCGAAGCTGGACTTCATGAGGATTGGACTCCGTTGAGGAGAGGGTCGTTCGAACGAGAGATGGAGGATCCGCGTCGAGGGAGACTGCAGGTCTTGGCTCGTTAGAACCAAAGGAATGCCCGCATCCGCCTCGATGGTGTAAATATCCCCCAAAGGGACCTGCCTGTGGAGGCATAAAAGCACCGAAACTCGCGCCCAGTTCAGACTGGAGCGGCCTCCCCCCCGCTGGGTGCCTGGGCGTGGGTTTCTGCTCAAGCTCTTACGCGGGCTGGAGTTGCGCCGCCATCCCCGTGCGGTGCACGTTGTCAGTGCTCGTTGTCGGTGCACGTTGCAGGCACACGAGGCGCTGAAGCGCGTGGCGCCCCTCGATCCACTCGGGTTCGAGGGGCGCCACGCTGACGAGGACTTGGGACGCGGCTCTGGAGCAATCCAGGGGCGCTAGCCAGGCGCGGTCAGTCCTCGCGCCGCTGCATGATCAAGTACAAGAGCGTCATGATCGCGGTCAGTGCTCCCGCGACGTACGTCATGGCCGCCGCGCCGAGCACCTTGCTGACGCCCAGAGCTTCTTCCTGGGTCGTCACGATGCCCGAAGAGGCGAGCACAGCCTTGGCCCGATTCGAGGCGTCGAACTCGACGGGCAGCGTCACGAGTTGGAAGAGCACCGTGGCCGAGAACAGCAGGATGCCGAGGTCGACGAGCATCGGGTTGGCGAAGATCTGTCCGCCGATGAACACCCAGATCCATGCGCTCGAGCCGAACATCGTCACGGGCACCATCTTCGAGCGGAATCCAAGCCACGCGTAGGCCTTGGCGTGCTGGATGGCATGACCTGCCTCGTGCGCGGCCACCGCGATCGACGCGACCGAGCGCCCGTCGTACACATCAGGGCTGAGTCGCAGGGTTTTCGTGCGCGGATCGTAGTGGTCGGAAAGGAACCCCTCGTGGCGCTCGATGGTGACATCCGTGGCGCCGCCAGCCTGCGCCACGCGCCACGCAGCCTCCGCACCGGTGAGGCCGGTGCGCACGCCCACCTCGCTGAAGCGGTGGAAGGTGGACTTCACGCGGAAGCTGGCCCACAAGGCCAGCAGCATGAACGGACCGACGAGCAGCCAGTAGACGGGGTCGAAGGTGATGAAGGCGAGCATGGATGGAGTGGTGTGCCCCCCGCCGGCGCAACCCACGCGGGAAGCTGCGGCTCGGGAGGACGGGATTCTAGGACAGCCAGCCCCCTCTACGCACAGGTGCTAAGGCCAAAGACAAAACCCTGACGCGAGGTTCCGGTTATCTTCAAGACCCACGGGAGGAGCTCGGCACACGCGAGCCACGGCCCGACCCGCGCCGCCTCGTGGCGGCGACGGTTCAAATTTGGGAACGAGCGACGAGGTCCGCGGGCATTCGGTCCGCGCCAACCGGGCAGGTAGAGGCGACCATGAGCGAGACGAGCGAGCTGTTGAAGATCGGCGACTTCGCCCGCATTGCGGACACGAACCTCCGCACGCTGCGCTACTACGAGGAACTCGGGCTGATCACGCCGGCCTCGCGCTCGAGCGGCGGCTTCCGTTACTACCGCCGTACGGACGTCAACCGGGTCAACATGATCCGCGACCTCCAAGTGCTGGGCCTGCCCCTCGACCGCATCCGCGCCCTGCTGGTGGCGCGCGGCGGCGAGACAGCCCGCGAGGGCTTCTTCGCGCAAGTTGCCGCGGCCCTAAAGGAGCACGACCGTCTGCTCCAAGCGAAGATGCGTGAACTCGAAGAGCAGCGGCAAAAGGTTGCGCAAGCCATGGAAAAGCTGCACGACTGCCGCGCATGCGCGCACATGCCCGGATCTGGCAACAATCATTGCGAGCCTTGCCCGACGACGGGGAGGACGCTGCCGCAGCAGCTGTCGGCGCTCTTCTGACCGATGCTGGCCCCGATCGCTGTGCGCGTCCGCGATCGGTCGGTCCTCGAGCCTGCCACGCACCGCGCAATCCGATCGTCCTAGCTGTATCGGCCTCGCTGCAGCCTTCGCCGCCACCCGTTTTTGGCACGCGCCAGAGGGGGTCCGCGTACCACTTCAGCCCATCCGAGAGGGCGCTGGGCTGTCGAGCCTGGTCTGGAGGACTTGCAGGGATCGCCCCTCGCCACATTGAGCATGCGACCAGCCCAAGGCCCCTGCTGCGCCTGCTCGCGCTCGGATCGCCCCACTGGTGGCCAGGATCGACGCGGAGATGCCTCTAGATGTCCAAGGCACCATTCTTCGGCCCCCATGCAGGCCCGGCCGGCTCCGCGACGCCGCCAGCCCCAGAACGTCCGAACGATGCAGGCCGTGCCGCCCTCCAGGTAGACCGCGCACAGCGAAAGGGGCCAGCATCGCTGCTACCATCGCCCCCAATTGCAAAAGTCACCCTCCCTGACCAAAGGCACCGCCCCCCTGTACCTCGACCACAACGCCACCACTCCCCCCGCCACCGAGGTCGTGACGGCCATGGCCGAGTGCCTGGCCGATTGCTGGGGCAACCCGTCGTCGCCGCATGCGCTCGGGCGCGCGGCGCGGGAGCGGTTGGAAACTGCGCGCGCGCGCGTCGCGCAGCTCGTCGAGGTCGCGGATCCGCGCGAGGTGCTGTTCACCTCGGGGGGCACCGAGTCCATCCACGCGGCGATCCTCGGCGCTTGGCGCGCGCGTCGCGACGCGGGACGCGACACGATCGTCGCCAGCAGCGTCGAGCACGCGGCCACGCGCTCGGCGCTCGAAGCCGCGCGGCGCGAGGGGGCGCGCATCGTGCTCGTGCCGGTCGATGGAGCTGCGCGGGTGCGGCGCGAGAGCGTCCTCGAGCAGCTGGACGCGCGCACCGCGCTCGTCACGCTCCTCCTCGCCAACAATGAAGTCGGCACGCTGCTCGAGCTCGATGATCTGGGCGAGCAGTGCCGCGCCGCGGGTGCGACGCTCCACCTCGACGCGGTGCAAGCCCTCGGGCGCGTGCCGCTCTCCGTCCGCGCGCTGCAGGCCGACTTCGTGTCGCTCTCGGCGCACAAGTTGCACGGCCCGAAGGGTGTGGGCGCCTTGTGGGTGCGGCGCGGCGCGCCTTGGCAGGCGACGCTTTGCGGCAGCCAAGAGTCCGGTCGACGCGGCGGCACGGAGAACCTCCCCGGCATCGTCGGCTTCGGCGTCGCAGCACAATTGGCGCGAGCTTGGTTGCAGTCCGAAGGCCGCGAGCGCCTGGCCGCCGTGCGCGACGAGTTCGAAACTCGCCTCGTGGCCTTGGCGCCGGATGCCGTGATCCACGCCCAGTCGGTGCCGCGCCTGCCGAACACGAGCTCCGTGCGCCTGCCCCGGCTCGATGCCGAGATGCTCATCGCCTACCTCGATGCCAACGGAGTCCAGCTCTCGGCCGGCTCGGCCTGCCACGCGACGGCGCGCGCTCCCTCGCCGGTCCTGGCCGCCATGCAGCTCGATGCCGCGGCGTTGCGGGAGACGGTCCGGGTCTCCTTCGGGCGCGGACAGGACGCTCAAGATGCCCGCCATGCAGCAGAAGCCCTCGTGCAAGCTGGTCAGGACCTCGGGCGCTAGGCGCCCGCCCGGGCGCTGCCCGCGCCGCAGAGGGTCTTGCGGAGCGCGCCAAGCGCAGCGATGAATGTCAACGCAAGTTTTGAATTGACATAGGCTTATACCCGCGATTCAATGCTTCTGCTCGACCTGCCCGCGGAGGCCACTCGACCCGTGGAAGAGACGAGCCGAAAGAAAGAGGCCCCGTTCCGCGTAGGATGCGGGGCGCGGATCCCCTGCATGGCTGCCGCACTCGCCACCTACACGACCAAGGTCTCGGGGCTTTGGACCCCGACCCATGTGCTGTCGAACGCCGAAGGCCCCATCGGGACCTTGACCACGGCGCGCCACGGCATGCTGATGGCCTCCGGCACCTTCAAGCCGATCAAGGGCGAGGTGCTGCACTTGCGCCGCGACCCGGGCATCCTCCGCAGCCAATTCTCGCTGTGGACGGAGAACCGCGAATGGCTGGGCTCCTCGCTGCGCTGGAGCTTCTTCGGCAGCCGCGAGATCGCGCTCTCGACCGGCAACAAGCCCTACCGGCTTCTGCCCGTCACGGGTCTGCGCCTAGGCTGGCACATGTACGCTCCGAAGACCGGCGAGATGGCGCGCATCACGCGCTCCGTGGGCTCGCGGGACGCCACCATCGAGGTCTTCCGCCGGGTCGACATGGAACTCGTGGTGTTCTCGTACTTCCTCGTGTCGCAGATCTGGTGGGAATCGCTCTGGCCCGGTCGCGCCGTGGCGGACGACCTCGACAGCATCCCAGCCCCCGAGAAAGCCTGAGCTGCGCCGCTCCGACCTCCGCTCCATCGGGAAGAAATCCAACCCGGCCCGCGTCCATCCGTAGCCGAGGTTCCCCTAGCCGGCCCCGCCCGCGGGACCAACCACCATGCGCCCGATCCACGTCCTCCTGCTCGCCCTGGTCGCCCTGGGCGTGCTCTATTTCACTCTGTTCTCCGGCAACAAGGGCTCCACCGGCCCAGTCAACCCCGTGGTGGGCCCGGTCGAGGAGGTCGCGCCCGTCGATCAGAAGCCCTCGCCCGTCGACCTTGCGGCCGTCAGCGGCGCCGGGGCGAATCGCGTCGCGAGCGGCGTGGAAGGCGTGCCCGAGGACGAAGGTCCGATCCAGTACGACAACAAGCTGGTCGGCACCGTCAAGAACGCCGGCGGACAGGCGATCGAGGGCGCCGAAGTGCTCCTGACCACCTTGGGCGCCAGCGAGATCTTCTTCGTCAACGACCCCCTGCCGGACCTGACGCGCGAGCCGCGTTCGCGCACCGACGCGGAGGGGCGCTTCTCCTTCCCGGGCATCGTGCCGCGCGAACGCTACACGCTCGTCGTGTCGCACCCCAAGTACGCGCGCAAGGAAGTGCCCACCGTGCCGGTCTTCGACCAAGGAGTGTTCGAGGAGCCGCCGATCGTGCTCGTCGCGGGCGCGCGCCTGTCGGGCTACGTGAAGGACGAAGGCGGCAACTTCATCGACGACGCCGTGATGTGGCTCGACGGCGTCCAGTACCAGGGGTTGGGCATCGACGCGCCCGACCGCATGCAGGTCAAGTCGAACAAGGAAGGCTGGTACGAGTTCCTCAACGTGCCGCGCGGACAGCGCACGCTGACCGTCTCGGCCGCGGGCTACGGCCAGATCACCATCCCCGGCCTGAGCTTCGACAAGGAAGAGACGCTGCAGCGCGACATCACTCTCAAGATCGGCGAGCAGATCTGCGGCCGCGTCACAGGCCCGGGCGGCGTGGGCGTGCCCGGCGCGATCGTGATCGCCGTCGGCGTCAGCGCGACGCAGCAAAGCGCGCGCGGCCAGGTGACGGCCAAGGAGACCGGCGAGTTCTGCCTCGAGGGCTTGATGCCCGGCTCCTACAACATCGTCGCCTCCGCCAAGGGTTGGCGCGCCGTGCCCGGCGGTCGCAACCGCGTCGAGTCCAACTCGACCGGCGTGATCCTCGAGATGTTCAAGGAGGCGGCGGTGAAGGGTCGCGTCGTCGACGCGCAGACCGGCGAGAACGTCCCAGGCTCGAACGTGCGCCTGCGCTTCTGGTACGGCCCCGAATCGCCGACGCAGCCCCTGTCGGAGGAGTGGACCGCTTCGCCCGGCCCCGAGTTCACCATCGACGCCGCCCCGCCCTCCGACGGCTATGTCGTGGAAGCCGTGGCGCCCGGCTACGCGCCGAGCCACTCGGCCAACTTCATGGTGCAGGCCGGCAAGGACGTCGAAGGCGTCGTCGTGCGCCTGCGCCGCGGCGGCTCGATCACCGGCCGCATCGTCGATCCCGACGGCAAGCCGATCGCGCGCGCCCGCGTCGTGTCGCACGAATCGGACTGGACCGACGACGTCTTCACGCAGGCCTTGGGCTTCACCTACCCCACCAACGCCACGACCGCGGAAGCGCGCACCAACGACCAAGGCGTCTTCACGCTGCGCAGCCTCGCGGCGGAGAGCTACATGATCGACATCCAGGCCGCCGGCTACACGCGCGCCATGAAGCGCGAGCTGCGCGTGATCGAAGGCGTTCCGCTCGATGTGGGCGAGATCCGCCTCGCGCGCGGCGGACAGGTGCGCGGCACCGTGTTCGACGCGGCGGGCAAGCCCTTGACCGCGGCCTCCGTCTCGTTGCGCCCGGTCGACCACGACATGCCCAGCAGCTACTCGACGAAGAGCGCGGGCGACGGACGCTTCAACTTCGGCAGCGTCGTGCCGGGCCGCTACACCTTGTCGGCGGTGCGCCCGGTGGCCGGAGGCGAGGCCAATCCCTTCGCGTTGCTCGGCGACGAATCGAGCTCCGCCATCGAAGTGGTCGTGTCGGAAGGCGGCACGGTCACGCAGGACCTGAACCTCAGCGAGTGAAGCCGCGCGGGCGCGCATGCGCGCCCTGGCTTGGCACCGCGCGCAGGCCGTTCGGCGCACGCCGGGCGGCCTGCGTCGTTCCGCGCCGCGCCTGCGCGCGCGAGCACGCTACGATCCTCGACCATGGAAGGCGCACGAGGAGGGCAGGCCGAATGGAGCGCGTGGGCGCGCGAGCTGTCGTCGCGCCTCAAGGCGCCCGTGGAGCTCTCGTGGTCGCGCTCGCGCAAGACGCCGCTCTCCATGCGCAGCGTGGGCGTCGGCTCGGCGCGCACCATCGAGCTGCGACTGCACTCGTTGTTCGCGGACGCCGACGCCAAGGTGCGCGAAGCCGTCGCGAGCTGGTGCGTGGCGGGCCGACGCGCCACGCGCGCCTGCCGGGTGATCGACCAGCACGTGGAGGAGCGACTCGCCCTCACGCGACCGCGGCCGCCGAAGCTGGACGGACGCGGGCGCCACCACGACCTCGAGTCCATCGCCGCCGAGGTGCTGCGCACGCACTTGCGACTCGATTGGAAGGACGGCGAACGCGTGCCCGTGGGTTGGGGCAGGGCGGCCTCCAGCGCGCGGCGCGGCCTGCGACTCGGCAGCTACGACCCCGACGCGCGCTGCGTGCGCATCCACCCGGTGCTGGACCAACCAGCCGTGCCGCGCTTCGTGGTGGCCTTCGTGGTGTTCCACGAGTTGCTCCACCACCTGCATCCGCCGCGGCGCGACGCCGCCGGTCGCATGGTCCACCATGGCCCGGTCTTCCGCGCCAAGGAGGCGGCGCATCCCGACTACCGCGCCATCCAGGCGTGGGAGCGCGCGCACATCTCCGCCCTCGTCGCCAGCGCACGCACGCGCAAGCCCATGCGCGCGGACGCTTCCCGTCGAGCCCCGACGCAGGCGAGCGCGGAAGCCGACTCTCCGACGCAACTCGCGCTGTTCGACGAGGACTGGAGCCGCGACGAGGACTAGAGCCCGCGACGAGGACTGGATGCGCGACAAGTGGTCGCGTCGAGGACCAGCGCCGCGCCCGGCGCCGAGTCAGCCCGCCTGTTCGTGTCCGCCGGTCAGCAAGGTGCCGAGCACGTTGCCGCCGAGGCTCTCGAGGGTGTTGTGCACCTGCTCGACGAGGTGGCGCGGTGTCTCGCCTAGGCGCACGACGAGCACGATGCCGTCGACCATCGCGCCGAGCATGCTGGCGTCGCTGATCGTCGAGGCCTCGGGCGTGTCGATCAGCACCCACGAGTACTGGCGCTTCATCGTCGCGAGCAGCGCCTTCATGCGTTCAGACCCCAGCACCACGGATGGGTTGTGCGGCAGGGAACCGGCGCCGAGGACGGACACGCCCTCGACCGAGGTGGCGCGAATGGCCTGGTCGGGCGCGCAGCGCCCTTCGAGCAGGTCGCACAGGCCCGCCTTGCGCTGCAGGCCGAGGTAGGACTCGACGGAAGGCTGGTGGAGGTTGGCGTCGACCACCAGCACGCGCGTGTTCGGCAGCTCCGCCAGCGCGAGCGCGAGGTTCAGGGTCGCGACCGTCTTGCCTTCGCGCGCGGTGGCGCTGGTCAGCACCAAGGTGCGTGGCGCGCCCTCCGGATTGAGCGCCACCAGCGAATTGCGCAAGCCGCGGAACTGCTCGGCATGCGCGCCTCGCGGAGCGGTGGCGAGCACGAGCTCCTCGCGTGCGAGCTTGACCTTCGTCGCGTCGCCGGGCGTCGCGGGTTCGAGGGGCTTGGTGTCTGGCTTGGAGCGGGAGAACAAGGACATCGCTGGGGCGCAGCGCGCCTAGGCGCGGCGCGAGGCCAGAGGTTCGGACACCGCGTGTCCCGATGCAAGCGAAGGCGCGGAAAATCGACGGATGTCTCTCGTGGGCGTCATGGCGGGAAACGCGACACGCGAGCGCGACACCCGCATGCTCCAACCCGAGCTTGGCGGCCGATCAGAGCTCCACGGCACGGGCAAGTGCGAACTCGCTCAGGGCGACGAACCGAGCGAGCGCCCCGGCACGGGATCGAACCACGCCGCGCCGACCGCGGAGCGCGGCGCGGCGGGCAGGCGCGAGGCGGATCCGGCGACGCGGCGCTCGTCCTCGCCCAACTTGGCGCGCACCGACTCGAGGAAGGCCCATGCGGGGCCGACCGCGCCGGCGTCGCGCAAGTCGGCGCCGATCGCATCCGCGCGTTCGAGTTGGGCGCGACGCGCCTTGCGCGCGGGATCGCAGCGCTCCAACCAAGCCGTGCGCGCGGCGACTCCCGATGGATCGCCGGCCAAGTGGTCGAGGCGAGGCGCATCGAGCTCCCGCAGGCGCTCCTCGGCGACGGCACGCAAGCCGACGAGCAGGAGGAAGTCGTCGCGCGCGGCCTCGTCGACGATCCACTCGGCCGTTCCCAGCGCCGCCGCGGCGACGGACACGGCGCGTGGTCCGAGGGTGGACCGCGCCGCGCGCCAAGCCTTGGCCGCGGCGAGCGGACTGCGCGCGCGCAGTTCCTCCAGCAAGCCGCGGGCGGCGCGCGCATCGCCGGATTCGCACCAAGCGGCCAGCAGGACCTCCGATGGCACGCCAGCGGGCGCGCCACCCGGCGGCAGCACCGCCCCGGTGGCGCGAGCGAGTTCCAGCAAGCGTGGCGCCTCGCCCGCGGCGGCCAAGGCGCGCGCCAGGCGCTCGCCGTGGAGTGCCGGCGCTTCGGTCGGGACGGCGCATCCATGCCGGGCGGCGACGCGCCAGCACCACAGCACCTCGACCAGATCCGCTTCGGGACTCGCCAAGGCGCCAAGCAACGTCGGTCGATCGCCGCCGAGGCGCGCCTCGCCTCGCGGCGCGATCGGCGCGTGCAAGGCCTCGACCAGTTGCAGCAGGCGTTCCGTGCGCGAGTCGGCGGGCGCGGGCCATTCCCACTCCGCCGCGCTCGCGCCCAAGGCCGCGGCCAAGGCCGTGCCGAGCGCGAGGTCGCCCTGCGCCGCCGCGCCGCGCCGCAACTTGTCCAACGCTGCGCGCGCGGCAGGCGCACGCAGCGCTGCGCTCGCGCCGCGCATGGAAGCCGCGCGCGCCACCGCGACGACCGCGGCTTCCTCGCCCTCCGACGCGCGTCGCTCGATCCAAGCCTGCGCCGCGCTCCATCCGCTTCGGGCGAGCGCCGCGCAGCCCGCGCGGCGACGTGCAGGTTCCGGCGCGAGGGAGGCGCGCACGCTGCGCGCGAGGAAGTCGGCGTGTTGCGCGGCCGGAGCATGGTCCGGCTCGTCCGGCGCGGGTGGCGCCCCTCCCACGACGATCAGCGCCCGTCCATCCGCCGTGCGTCGCAAGCGATGTCCCGCGCCCCGCACTTGCGCCAGCGCCGAGAGCCAACGAGGCAAGTCGCCCGCGCCGGCGGGCAGGGCGACCAGGTGCTCGGGCGCTCGATCAGGATCGACCACGAACTCGAACGGATGCCCGGCCGCGGCGCGCAGGATCGGAAGCAACTCTTCCGCCGGGGCCTCGAGCAAGGCGCCTTCGACGCGCACGGTGCCCGACCCCGCGCGCGCGAGCCACTCGAGCTCGTCCGACAACGAGGGTCGCGCCTGC
Source organism: Planctomycetia bacterium (assembly GCA_046341775.1). Classification (GTDB taxonomy): domain Bacteria; phylum Planctomycetota; class UBA1135; order UBA1135; genus SXXH01. The sequence goes on along the minus strand of JBKDQQ010000020.1, from coordinate 9,501 downwards.
GCGCCCGCCTCGGCCAGCGTGGCGAGCTGCAGCGCCTCCGCGCCCGGGCGCGCGACGCGCGCGTCGGGATCGGTCGCGAGCGCGGCCACCACCGGCAAGAGCGATCCGCGGCTCGCCAAGGCGGCGGCGACGCGAGCGCGCGACTCCTCGTCGGCTCCCCGCAGGAAGGCGGCCAAGGCGCCCACGCGACCCTCGTGCGCGGACGCCGCGAGGCGGCGCCCAGCCTCCTCGCGCGCGGCGAGCTCGGGCGCTCCGAGGCGCGCCAGCACGCTGGCGAACTCGAGCTCCGACGCCTGCTGGTCGACGGCCTGCGGGCCGGCGACGCACGCGAGGCACAGCGACAGGAGGAGGGTGGGCACGGCGCAAAGACTAGCGCGGAGGCGGCGCGAGGATGGAGCCCCCGCCCCCCGGCGCGGTACCTTCTCCGCGCCGATGTTCAAGAAGCTCTTCATCGCCAACCGCGGCGAAGTCGCCGTGCGCGTCGCGCGCACGGCGCGCGCCATGGGCATCCGCGTGGTCGGCGCGGTCTCCAGCGCCGACCGCGGCGCGTCGTGGACCACGGCGCTCGACGAACTCGTCGGCGTCGGCTCCGGCCCGCCGCGCGAGTCCTATCTTCAGCAGGAACGCCTCGTGCAGGCCGCCGTGCAGACCGGATGCACGGCGTTGCACCCGGGCTGGGGGTTCTTGGCGGAGAACGCGCGCTTCGCCGCGCTGGTCGAGGCGCATGGCGTGACGTTCGTCGGTCCGGCGCCGCGCGCCATGGACCTGATGGGGTTGAAGACCCCGGCCAAGCGCGCGGCGCGCGCCGCCGGACTGCCCACGATCCCGGGATCCGATCTGCCGATCCGCGACGAGGCCGAGGCGCTGCGCGTGGCGCGCGACATCGGCTTCCCCGTGATGGTCAAGGCCGATGCCGGAGGCGGCGGACGCGGCATGCGCCTCGTGCGGCGCGAGGCCGACTTCGCCGCGGCCTGGCACGCGGCGTCCTCCGAGGCGCTGGCCGCCTTCGGCGATGGAGCGTGCTACCTCGAGAAGTACGTCGAGCGCGGGCGCCACATCGAGGTGCAGGTGCTCGGCGACCGGCACGGCCGCGCGGTGCACCTGTGGGAGCGCGAATGCTCGGTGCAACGCAAGCACCAGAAGCTCGTCGAGGAGTCGTGCGCCCCGTGCTTGTCGGACGAGGAGCGCGAGCGCATCGGCGCGCTGGCGGCGAACCTGGCGCGCTCCATCGGCTACGCCGGCGCGGGCACGGTCGAGTTCCTGCGCGCCGCGGACGGCGCGATCTACTTCATGGAGATGAACACGCGCCTGCAGGTGGAGCATCCGGTCACCGAGGAGCGCCTCGGCCTCGACCTCGTGCGCCTGCAGCTCGAGGTGGCCGCCAACCGGCCGCTGCCGGGCGCGCTGTCGTCCGTCAAACCGACTGGACACGCGATCGAGGCGCGCGTGAACGCCGAGGATCCGGCGCGCGGGTTCGCGCCTTCGCCCGGCTTGCTCTCGCGCTGCGAGATCCCGCTCGACCTCGGCCCGGGGCGCGTGCGACTCGACACGCATGTCTCCGCCGGCGACGAGGTGCCGCCGTACTACGATTCGCTGCTCGCCAAGGTGGTCGCGGTGGGCGACACGCGCGCGCAGGCGATCGAGACGCTGCAGCGCTGCCTCGGGGCCGCGCGCATCGAGGGCGTCGCCACGACGATCCCGGTGCACCTCGCCGTGCTGGGCTCGGCCGAATTCCGCTCGGGCGTCTACGACACCGGCTCGATCCCGGGTTGGAAGGAGTGAGGCGATGGCGCATGTGAAGCTGGTTCCCATCGGCTCCCCGCGCGAGGAGGCGCTCGACGCGGCCTCGCGCCGGCGCAATCGCGCGGCCTTGCAGGAGCGCGAGGCGCAACTCGAGGAACGGCGCGCCAAGGTGCAGGCGGGCTGGGGTCCGACCTACGTCGAGCGCGTGCACCAGAAGGGCAAGCTGACCGCGCGCGAACGCATCGAGAAGCTGCGCGACGCCGGCAGCGACCTGTTCGAGGTCGGCACCTTCGCCAACTGGGGTCGCGCCTTCGGCAAGCTCGAGTCGCCCGCCGCCGGCGTCGTCACCGTGTTCGCTCGCATCCACGCGCGCTGGTGCGTGGTCATCGCCAACGACAACACGGTCGCTTCGGGCTCGTGGTGGCCGAGGACGCCCGAGAAGATCGAACGCGCCCAGGAGATGGCTCGGCGCCTGCGCCTGCCGGTCGTGTACCTCGTCGATTGCTCGGGGCTGTACCTGCCCGAGCAATCGCAGTCCTTCCCTGGCGCGACCGGAGCAGGGCACATCTTCAAGATGAACGCGCTGCTCTCTGCCGAGGGCGTGCCGCAGGTCGCCGGCGTGTTCGGCGACTGCATCGCCGGCGGCGGCTACATGCCGATCATCAGCGATCGCGTCTACATGACCGAAGGCGCGTACATGGTCATCGCGGGCGCGGCGCTCATCAAGGGCGCCAAGTCGCAGGAGCTCTCCAGCCTCGACATCGGCGGACCCGAGGTGCACGTGCACGCCTCGGGCTGCGCCGACGCGCGCGCCCCCGACGACGAGACGGCGCTGGCGCTGATCCGCGCCGACATCGCGCGCCTGCCCTCGAGCGGCGCCGACTACCACCGCGGCGGCGTGGATGCCGCTCCGCCCTTCCACGAAGCGCAGGACATCGACGCGCTGTTCCCCTCCGACCATCGCCACACCTGGTCGGTCGAGGAGGTGCTGGCGCGACTCGTGGACCGTTCGATGTTCAAGGAGTTCCTGCCCGCGCGCGGCCGCGAGATCGTCTGCGGCGTGGCGCGCGTCGGCGGACTGTGGACCGGCTTCGTCGCCAACCGCCAAGGCGTGGTCGAGGACGCGGAGTCGCGCGACGGCGCCAAGCCGGCGGGCATCCTCTACCGCGAGGGCATCGCCAAGACCGCGGCGTTCAGCCGCGCCTGCGAGGCCGACGGCATCCCCATCGTGTGGCTGCAGGACATCGCGGGCTTCGACATCGGCGTCGAGGCGGAGCGCCTCGGACTGCTCGGCTACGGCTCGAGCCTGATCTACGCCAACAGCACGAACAAGGTGCCGATGTACAGCGTGCTGCTGCGCAAGGCCTCGGGCGCCGGCTACTACGCGATGGCCGGACTGCCCTACGATCCCATCGTGCAACTCGCGACTCCGCTGACGCGCCTGTCGGTCATGGAAGGACGCACGCTGGCGATCGCGACCTACCGCACCAAGCTCGACGCGAACTTCGAGATCGCCTCGACGGACCCGGAGGAGCGCGCCAAGCTCGAGCAGGCGATGAAGGACACCGAGGCGCGCATCGAAGGCGACATGGATCCGTACAAGGCGGCCTCGCAGCTCGACATCGACGAGATCGTGCGTCTATCCGAACTGCGCCCGTGGCTCGTGGCGCTGGTCGAGATGGCCTACCAGTCGATCGGCCATCGCACCGTGAAGAACCCGCGCATCTGGTCGCTGCACGACCTCGACGCCCTGGTGGAGCCGCGCTGATGGACGCGATGAAGCGCATCGAATGCCTCTGCGAGTTGGTCGACGGCCGGATGCGGCTCTCGTCGCCCGAGGTCGGCTTGTACGCGCAGGCGCCCGCGCCCGGCGCGGTGCTCGTCCCCGGCGCGCGACTCGGAGTGGTGCTGCGCCTCGGCGTCGAGTTCGTGCTGGTCGTCCCGGCCGGCGCGTCGGGCGTGGTCGTCGGCGAGCCGCCCGCGCGACTGCGCCATCCCGTGGGCCACGGCGACCTGCTCGTGGAGCTCGAGCCCGTCTCGACCGGCGGCGTCGCGCAGGCTGCATCCAAGCCCGGATCCGGAGCGAACGATCTCCTGGTCGTGAAGGCCCCCTCTTCCGGCCGCTTCTGGCACCGTCCGGCCCCGGGCGAGCCGGCCTTCCTCGCCGAAGGCCAGCGGCTCGCCGAGGGGCAACCGCTCGGCCTGCTCGAAGTCATGAAGACCTTCAGCCACGTCGCCTACAAGTCCGGCGGCACGCTACCTCCCGGCGCGCGCTTCGTGCGCTACGCCTGCGCCGACGGCGCGGAGGTCAAGGCGGGCGCCGCGCTGGTGGTCGTCGAGCCTTGAAGGCCCGTCCGCTCCCCTTCGCACACGCCTCGCAACGCCGGCAACCGGCAATCCTCGCATGAACGTGCTCGTCACAGGCGGCACCGGCTTCGTCGGCGGCATCCTGGTCAACCTGCTGTGCGCGCGCAACGACCGCGCGACGATCGTCACCCGCCGCCCGCAGGAGGGCCGCACCGCGCGCGTCGGCGTCAGCTTCGCCGGTTGGTTGCCCGACCTGTCCAAGCACGAGGCCGTGGTCAACCTCGCCGGCGCATCGGTCAGCGCGCGGCGCTGGAACGAGGCCTACAAGCGCGAACTGGTCGAGTCGCGCGTCGATCGCACGCGCGATCTCGTGCAGGCGATCGGCAAGTGCTCCAAGCGCCCGCGCGTGCTCGTCAACGCGTCGGCGGTCGGCTACTACGGCGATCGCGGCGAGGAACTGCTCGACGAAGGCTCCGCGCCCGCCAGCGGCTTCCTGCCGGAACTGTGCGTCGCGTGGGAGCGCGAGGCGCTCGAGGCGGAGCGCCATGGCGTGCGCGTCGTCAACCTGCGCATCGGCATCGTGCTGGGCCGCTTCGGCGGCGCGCTGGAGAAGATGGCGCCCATCTTCAAGCTCGGCATCGGCGGTCCGTTCGGCTCGGGTGCGATGTGGCTGCCGTGGGTGCACGTCAACGACTGCGCGGGGCTGATCCTGCACGCCATCGACGACGACTCCGTGCGCGGCGCGGTGAACGCGGTCTCCCCCGGCATCGTGCGCAACAAGGAGTTCGCGCGCACCTTGGGCAAGGTCCTGTCGCGGCCGGCGTTCCTGCCGGTGCCGCCCTTCGCGCTGAAGCTCGCCGTGGGCGAGTTCGCCGCGCAGCTGCTCGCCTCGGAGCGCGTCGCGCCCAAGGCCGCGCTCGCCTCCGGGTATCGCTTCCAATGGCCCGAGCTCGAGCCGGCGCTGAAGAACTGCCTGCAGCTCAAGGACTACCGCCGACCCGACGAGCGTTGAGCGCCGCGCGCGCTCAACCGCGCTCGCGGTAGCCGATCGCCACCAGCAGGCACGGCCCGTGGGCCAGCACGCTCGCGCCCTGCGCGCGCGCCTTGGCGATCGCGCCCTCGTGCTCGGCCCCCGGCTGGATCCAGAAGCGGCGGATGCCCAGCGCGAGCGCCGCGTCCACGATCTTCTCCGTCGCCGCGGGCGGCGTCACGATCGACAAGCCGTGCGGGACGAACGGCAGGTCCGCGATGCCAGCCACGCAGGGCACGCCCTCGATCTCGGCTTCGCGCGGATGCACGGGAATGCACTCGCGCCCCTTCTGCAGGTAGGCGCGCAGCACCTTGTTGCCGTACTTCTCGCGGTCCACGGAGGCGCCCGCCACCGCGTAGCGCGTTCCCGCGAGGAAGTCGGCGATCGTGGCTTGCAGGTCGTGGTCCATGGGCTGCTCCGTGCGCGTAGAATGCCGCGCGGATGGACAAGAAGGAACGCTGCGCACGGATCCGCGCCACTCTGGAGCGCCTGTACCCCGATCCGCCTCCGCCGCTCGACCACCGCGACGCGTACGAGCTCCTCGTGGCGGTGGCGCTGTCCGCGCAGACCACCGACAAGCGCGTGAACCTCGTCACGCCCGCCTTGTTCGCGCGCGCGCCGGACGCGAAGGCGCTGGCGCGCATGGAGGTCGACGAGATCCTCTCGTTCATCCGCACGGTCGGACTCGCCCCGACCAAGGCCAAGAACCTGAAGAAGATGGCCGAGGCGCTCGTCGAGCGGCATGGAGGCGCGGTGCCGCGCACCCTCGAGGAGCTCGAGCAGCTGGCAGGCGTGGGCCACAAGACGGCCAGCGTCGTCGTCTCTCAGGCCTTCGGCGAACCGGCGTTCCCCGTCGACACCCACATCCATCGCCTGGCCGAGCGCTGGCGGCTCTCCGACGGCACGAGCGTCGAGCAGACAGAGAAGGACTTGAAGCGCCTGTTCCCGATGGACTGCTGGCGCACATTGCACGTGCAGATCATCCTCTACGGACGCGAGCACTGCCCCGCGCTCGGCCACGATCCGCTGCGCTGCGAGATCTGCTCCTTCGCGGCGCCCAAGGCCGTGCTGCTCGCCGCCGAGCGCAAGCAGTCGGGCGCCAAGTCAGGTCAGGGCGCGCGCGCGAAGCCCGCCCGAGCGGCGCCGCGCAAGTCGCCTTCGGCCCGGCGCTCGCGCCCGGGATAGGCGGGCGCAGCCGCGCCGCGGCTCAGTTCCAACTCACGTCGGGGGGCATGTCCGACAATCCGGAGGCGTGGTCGCCCAGGGAGCGCAGCACGCGGCGCCAGATGACGATGGGCTCGCCGTCGAAGAGCGCCTCGGGGTCGGGCTTGGCGGGCAGCCACGCGCCTTGGGCCAACTCGCCTTCGAGTTGCCCCGCGCTCCAGCCCGAGTGCCCGAGCACGACGCGCAGGTCGCGCGCCGCCTCTTCGGGGCACTCCTCCATCCAACGCGCCACCGCGTCGAGGTCGCCGCCCAGCCAGACGCCGGCCGCGAGCTCGACCGAACCAGGCACGCGGTGCGGCGCGCGGTGCACGAGCTGCAGCGTGTCGAGGCCCACCGGTCCGCCGGCGTGCACGGGGAACGACAAGCGCGACAGGATCGGATGCGAGGGCATCAGCTTGTCGATCGTCAACGGCGTGGGCCGGTTCATGACCAGCCCGTGCGCGCCCTCGTCGCCATGGGTCGTCATCAGGACGACCGTGTGCATGAAGTTCTCGTCGAGCATGTCCGGCGCCGCCGCGAGCAGTCCGCCGGTCGCCACGCGCATCTGGTTCATTCGCGTCCGACCCTACCCTTCCCGTCGGGCTCATCCAAGCCGCGAGCGACGGGAGCGGGAGAGTGTCCGGAGCAGGCGCGCACGGGTTGAGGCGGGTACTTCGGGAAGCGCGCATCGCCGGCGTGCCGACCGCACATCCAGAACACCGACCCCTTGGCCGATTCGACGCGCTTCACGTGGGCGCAGCCGGGGCATAGGCCCGGGCCGCCGGCGCGGAAGAGGTTCATCCGGAGCCTCCCGCGCGCTCGAAGGTCGCGACGCACTCCACGTGGGGCGTGTGCGGGAACAGGTCTACCGGTTGGACGCGCGCCACGCGCCAGCCCAGCGGGGCCAGCAAGGCGGCGTCGCGCGCGACGGAACCGTGCTTGCAGGCGACGTAGACGATGCGGCGCGCCCCGCAGGCGGAGAGCGGCGCGAGCAGGTCCTTGTGGAGGCCCGCGCGCGGCGGATCGACCACGACCACGTCCGGGCGCTCGAGCTCGAGGCGCGTCGTGGCGAGCACGTCGCCCGGGACGAAGCGCGCGTTGGCGATCCCGTTGCGCGCCGCGTTCTCGCGCGCGTCGGCCACGGCCGAGGCGGCCAGCTCGAACCCGACCACCGCGCGCGCCCGCCGCGCGAGCAGCAACGCGATCGTGCCCGTGCCGCAGTACAGGTCCCAGCACAACTCGTCCCCGCGCGGCGTGGCTTCGGCCAGCACCAGTTCGAAGAGGCGCGCCGCCTGCGCGCTGTTGGTCTGGAAGAACGACTGCGCCGAGACGCGGAACTCGACGCCGAGCAGCATCTCGCGGATCCAGCCCGGTCCGTGGTGGACGATCTCGCGCTCGCCGCTGGCGACCGCCGCGGCGCGCGAGTTGATCGTCTGCACGAACGAGGAGATGGCCGGGACGCGCTCGAGCAGTCCGCGGATGAAGGGAGCGAGCCGCTCCGGCTCCTCGCGCGAAGTGACGAGGTTCGCCAGCACCTCGCCCGTCGTGCCAGAGACGCGCACGACGAGGTGGCGCAGCAGGCCTTCGTGCGTGCGCACGTCCCACGGCTCGAGACCGAGCGCCAAGGCGAGTTCGCGCGCCGCGCGCAGGATGGCGTCGCCGACCTCGGACTGGATCGCACAGCCTTCGATGTCGATCACCTTCTGCCACAGCCCCGCCGCGTGCAGGCCGAGCGCGAATCCGTCGGCTGCTCCTTGCGGCTCCTCGGGCGCGATCCAGCGCCGGTTGCCGAAGGTGAACTCCATCTTGTTGCGGTAGCGCCCGGTGCGCTCCGCGCCCAGCACGGGCTCGACGACGACGCCCTCCGGCAACCCGCCATGGCGGGCGAACGATTGCTCGATCAGCACCCGCTTGCCGGCGAGCTGCTCGGCGTAGGCGAGGTCCTGCAGCGCGCAGCCGCCGCACGGCCCGAAGTGCCGGCACTCCGGCGCGACCGCGCGAGCATCGCGTTCCAGCGTGGAGAGCGCCACCGCCTCGACCTGGTCGCGCCGACGACGCAAGGCCTTGGCGCGCACCACCGCGCCCGGTCGTGCGCGCAGCACCGACCAGGCGCACTGCTTGTGGCGCGCCACGCCCCGGCCCGCCTCGTCGAAGCCTTCGATCACGAGCCGTTCTTCGTCGCCGGGGCGCGGCTTGCGCTCCACGACCTCGCGCGGCGCTTCGCCGGAGGGGACCTGGCTTCCAGGATCGCTCACGAATCGACGCGCGTCGCGCGCGAGGCGGGCTTGATGTCGAGGTTGCGCGCCGCGTGCGGCTCGTAGCCGCCATCGTTGTCCGGCAGCGGCGCGCCAGCCGAGACCAGCGCCGTGTAGACGCCGAGGCAGGCCACGTTGGCCAGGTTGAGGCTGCGCACTCCTTCGCGGATGGGCACGTAGACGCGGCGCGCGGGCAGCTCGGCCAGCAGCTCGGGCGGCAGGCCCTTGGATTCGGAGCCGAACAGCAGGATGTCGTCGGCGGCGAAGCGCGTGGCGAAGAGCGACGAGCCGCCGCGCGCCGTGAACAAGCGCGCGCGCTCGGCGAAGGGCCGTCCATCGCGCTCGAAGTGCAGGCGCATCGATTCCACGGAGGCGTGCACCACGAGGTCGACCATCGGCCAGTAGTCGAGGCCCGCGCGCTTGAGGAAGCGGTCCTCGAGCGAGAAGCCCAGCGGCTCGACGAGGTGCAGGCGGATGCCCAGCGCGGCCGACAGGCGCGCGGCGCAGCCGCTGTTGTGCGGGATCTCGGGGTGGACGAAGACGAGGTCCAAGGACGGCATCCGGGGGGAGGAGTGTAGCCGAAGCGCGGGCCGCCGACCTGCGGACGCAGTTGCGTCCAGGCCCCGCAGGCCGCACTCTGCGTGCTCCATGCGCCCGCACGCCTTGCTCTTCTTCGCCTGCCTCGCCTTGTGCGCCTCGCTGTCCGGCCTCGGTTGCAAGCTGCGACTCGACGATGAGGCCGGAACTCCAGCCGCCGTCGTGGATGCTCGACGCGAGTCGGTGGCGGCGTCCCCCGAAGAGGCGGCGCAAGCGCCGCGCGACGCGGGCTTCTCCTGCGAGTTCGAACTGAGTCCCATCGACGAAGGCGGCGTCCAGCGGGTGCTGGTGCGCGCCACCTACCGCGGCCTGCCGCCCGGCGAGACGCTCGACTTCCTGCTCCCCGACCGCCATTCGTTCGTGCAG
>JBKDQQ010000019.1:0-67244 GCA_046341775.1 Planctomycetia bacterium | reverse complement strand
AGGCGTCGTTGTCGCTTTCGCCGTCGAGCACCATGTGGACGAGGAGCGGCGCGTTGCGCTCCTTGGCCAGCGCGCGCGCGGAATCCAGGTCGCCGACGTGGGGGACGAGGCTCTGGACCTCGACGGGCGGCTTCTTCTGCGCGCTGCGCGGCGCGGTCGGCGCGGTCGGCGCGGCGAGGGCCGGAAGGGGCGCGATCCAAGCGGCGAGGGCCAGGCAGGCCAGGCGAACAGGGGGGCGCATGGCTGCGAGTGTCCATGCCCCGCGCCCGATCGGCAAGCTCGCGGCTGGAGCGCGCGGGCGGCCTGCGCTAGCGTCCCTGCATGCGATCCCGACCCCTCGGCGTCCTGCGGCCCGCGGCGCCGCGCTGGAGCGCGTCCGCGTGGCTCCCGCTGCTGGCCTGCCTCTGGGCGTTCGCGTGCCAGGCGGGACGGTCCTCCGTGGACCAGCCCGGCGCGGCGCGGGCCGCCGCGGAGGAGGTCGTATGGCGCGCGCGCGCGGCCGCCGTGCAGGGCGACCATGGCTCGCGTAGAGCGCTGCTCGAGCAGGCGGCCGCGCTCGATCCGGCGTGGGTGGTGCCGCAGCGCGAACTCGACACCTTGGAGGTCGAGGCCATGCGCGGCCCCGCCGCATGGGCCCGTCGCCAGCGCATGTTGGCGGAATCGACCACGCCCGACGGCCTCTACCTGCTCGGTCGACTCGAGGGGGACGATGGCGCGGCGCGCTTCGCACGCGCCCTCGAGCTGGACCCGCGCCACGCGTGGAGCTGGCACGCCTCGGGCGTCGTGGCGGCGCGCACTGGTCGCGCGTCGGAGGCGTTGCGCCATGCGCGCGAGGCCGCGCGCCATGCGCGTGGCGAATGGGAGCAAGTCGAGCTCGCGCGCGTGCTCGCCGCGCGCGTGGCGGCCCACGGCTCCGCCGACGACACCGGGCGCGTGGAGGAGGCCGCACGCATCCTGCGCGAGGCGCGCGCGCGCTCCTCGCGTCCGGCGGCGCGCAGGGTGCTGGACTTGCAGCGCGCGGAAACGGGCTTGGCGTCCGCCCAGTCCCACGACGAGGCCATCGAGCTGGGACTCGCGCTGCTGGCGGAGGGAGCGCTCGCCCCCGACGAGCTCGAGCGCTTGTGCCTGTGGCTGTCCCTCGCCTGCCGGACGGACGATTGGCGCGCGTCCTTCGACCATGCGTTGCTCGAAGGCGCGCGCACGAGCACCTCAGCGGCGCGAGCGGTGCTCGAGCGGCAACTCGCGCGTCGCGCGGAGGAGGAGGGCGACGCCGAGACGGCCTTGGGCCGACTCGAGCGCGCGCAACTGCTCGACGGGGAAGAGGCCTCGGGGCCGCGCCTGCGGCTCTTGCGCCTGCGCGCGGGACGTTGCGCGGAGGCCTTCGAGCGTCGCGCCGACGAGTTCTCGGGCTTGTTGGCCGTCGAGGCGCGCCAGCGCGAGCTCGTCGACCTCGCGCGTCGCGCCGACGAGCGGCAGGATGCGGCAAGCCTGATGGCGCTGCTGGAGGCGTGCGAGTCGCGCGGGTTGCACGAGGAGTGCGCGGTGCTGGCGGCGCGCCTTGCGCGGCTGGACGCCGCCGCGGGGGACGCCTACGCGCGGCGCGCGGCGGCTGGACGCGCCGCCCTGGCCTCGTTGCGTCGCCTCGCCGCGCGCATCGACCGCCGCGCGGAGGGCGCGCCGCGCGACCTCGACGCGTTGCTGGCGGGCAGGGCGGCCTGCGCGGCGCCGGCGCTGCGCAGGCCGGCGGACGAGCTCGCGGCCGCTTGGCGCGCGGACGACCGCGAGACGCACCTCGGACTGGCCGAGATGGTCGAGCCTTCGCCCGACGGCCGCGCCCGCAGGCTGGCGCGCGATCTGCGCGCGCTGGGCCGCTTCGTCTTGTGCGGCGACCACGCCGGCTCCGCGGGTCCCGATCTCGTCGTGCTGCCGTTGATCCTCGAGTCGCCCTTGCGCGGCGAGCACCTGGGAGTGCGCTACGAAGGGACCATGTCCTTGTGCGAGGCGGCCGACATCGGGCCGCGAGCGGCGCGCCAGGGCAGCGCGATCGCGGGCGCCGCGTTGCACAAGGGGTACTGGCTCGACCTGGACGCGGTGCGTCCCGCGGCCGGCGCCTGGCGTGCGATGGCGGAGGAGTGGGACGATCCCCGCGCGGTGCGCGCGCTGCTGGCGCAGGAACTGCCGCGCAGCGCGACCCCCGCGCGGCTCGGGCCCACGCATGGCGAAGGACGGCGGCTCGTGCTCGCGGCGCTCCTCGAGCGCGGCGGTGGCGAGCGCGTCGCGGAGCCGGGATTGGCCGACGTGGCGAGCCTCGCCATGTTGCACGAGGAGGGGCATCTGGTCGACCGGGCGCTGCACCTGCCGGTGTGGCGCAACTTGCCGGCCGTCGCGCGGCTGCTGGCCGACGCGGGATTCAGCGCGCGCGGCGTGCAGGAGGAGCTCGAGCTGCGCGCCGAGCTGGTCGCCTGGTGCAAGGCGCCCGATCCGCGCCTCGCCATCGGCAAGGCGCTCTCCGACGCCGAGGCGGGCGATGCGCGCACGCCCCACGCCGCGGCGTACCGGCGGCTCCTGCAGGAGTTCCTGCTGCTGCTGCAGGAACGCGCGGCGTCGCATCCCGAGCTCGATCCACGCGCGCCCCTGTGCATGCAGCTTTCGCGCCTGCCCGCGGCGAAGTTGCGCGAACTGGCGCTGGAGCTTTCGCGGCGGCGGCACCTCGGAGCGGCGCCGGGCGCCGGGGTGTCTGTCAAGCAAAGTTGACGATGGCGCCGCGCCGGTTCAGCTGGAGGCCAGCGCCGAGCGCAGCAGTTCCTCGAGGCCGGCGGCCGGCCCCAGCGCCGTGCGCGCCTTCTCGACCGCCTTGCGCGCCTCCTTCTCCGCGTAGCCGATGGAGGCGAGGGCGGCCATCGCGTCCTCGTCGGCCTGCGCCATGGGGGCCGTCGCCCCCGCCGCGGTCCCGGGGGCCCCGGATCCGCGCGCCTTGGCGGCCTTGTCGCGCAGGTCGAGCACGATCTGCTCGGCGGTCTTCCGGCCGATGCCCTTGACCTTCATCAACGTCGCATGGTCGGCCCGCACCACGGCGTCGAGCAGTTCGTCGCGCGCCAGGCCGGAGAGCACCGCCAGGGCGCTGGCGGGTCCCACGCCGCGCACCGTCAGGAGCAGCCGGAACAGGTCGCGCGAGTCGCGATCGGGGAAGCCGTACAGGAGGTGCGCGTCCTCGCGCACCACGAGGTGCGTCCAGACGCGCGACTTCGGTTCGTAGCGCGCCCCGAGCGGCGTGCTCAGCTCGTAGCCCACGCCGTGCACCTCCACGACGAGGCGCGTGCCGCTCTTCTGGACGTGCGTCCCGTCGAGGTACTCGTACACGGCTCGTCGCCCGTAGCGCGCGGGGCCTCGCTCAGGCGCCCTTGGGCTTGAGCTTCAGGCCCAGCTCGGCGAGCTTGCTCTTCAATTCCTGCAGCGAGGTCTGGCCGAAGTTGGGCATGCCGAGGAGCTCGTCCTCCGAGTGCTGGATGACGTCGCCCACCGTGATGCAGCCCAGCGACTCGACCGTGCGGCGCGCGCGGATCGACAGCTCGAGCTCGGAGACGGGCTTGTTGTGCACGTCCGAGGCGTCACTGGCGCCCGGCGAGCGGCGGCGGTTGGCCTCGATGCTCGCGACGGCTTCCTCGCGCGCCATGCCGAGGCGCAAGCCCTTCTGGCCGAGGATCTCCTTGATCTCGTTGAGCGAGGTCTCGCCGAAGTTCTTGTACGAGAGCAGCTCGGCCTCGGTCTGCTTGACGAGGTCGCCGAGCGTGGCGATGTTCATCTTGTTGAGGCAGTTGCGCGCGCGCACCGACAGTTCGAAGTCGGTGATCGGGATGCGCAGGATCTGGTCGAGGCGATCCTGCTTCCGCTCCATGTCCTCGTCGTAGTACATGGAGATGCCGGCCTTGGCGTCCTCGAAGAAGAGGCGCGCCTTCGGGTCGGCGGGATGCGAGCGCACGATCGTGTCGTAGCACGCGGCGGCCTCCTGGTGGCGGCCGAGATCCTCGTAGAGCACGCCGAGGTTCTGCAGCGTGGCGCGATCGACCGGCAGGAGGCGCGCGAGCTGCTGGTACGCGTCCAGCGCCAGTTCCTCGAGTCCGGCGCGCTCGCCGAGCCACGCGAGGCGGAACAAGTTGCCGCGATGTTGCGGGTCGAGCGCGCGCGCGGCGGCGTAGTGGTCGATGGCGGCCTCGAGCTGGCCGCGCGCTTCGTTCATGCGGCCGTGCAGGTAGCGTCCTTCGGCGCTCTCGCCGAAGGCCGGCGTCGTCTGCTGGAGCGCGTCCTCGAGGTTCGCGGCGGCCTTGTCGGCGTCGCCCTTGGCGAGGTCGAGCTCAAGGCGCGCCTCGAGCATGCCGCTGCGCGGGCGCGGCTCCTCGGGGAAGCTCTTCGACAGGCGCTCGAAGATGCTGGCGGCCTTGTCCCAGCGACCGAGCGACATGCAGCAGCGCGCCAAGGTGAAGGCGGCGACATTGTCGGACTCGAAGCGCTCGAGCAGCTTGGCGGCTTCTTCGTAGCGGCCCACCATCCACAGGCCCAAGCCCTTGCGCCGGCCTTCCTCGGCCGAGTCGCCGAGGCCGCCGATCGAGTCGGAGAAGCGCTGCAAGTCGTGGCGGCTCTTGAACAAGCCCGCGCGCGCGGCTTGCAGGGCGCCGACGCTCTGGATGGGGCTGTTGCGGATGTCGAAACGCTCTTCGGCCGTCATCGTGGCGCTTTGGCTCATCGTCGTTGTCGTCGATCTGGCTGTGGAGGACCCGCGTCGCGACGGATCGCGCCGCGGCCGGGGCTGCAGGCGCGGGAGTCGCCGCCCCGGCGGAGGGGGGCGTCTTGGCGGAGGCGGGCCGAGAGGCCGCGCTTGGTCTGCGCAAGAGGACCGAAGACTCTAGCCATCCGCGCGGGGCGGCGCAAACTTGTCCCCGCGGCGCGTGGCGCCACCATGCCCATCATCAGGGGAGCGGCGACCGAGGCGCGGGGCCGGCGGCGTGGAGCGAGCGGCGAATCCTGCCCGCGCGGCGCGCGCGTCCAGCACCCGGCGCGCCGCGGTGCCGTGGCCGGATTCCGCGCCGCACGAGCGCGTGCACGCCGCGCCGGGCCGCGACACGCGGTACGCGAGGGGTCGGCGCAGGCCCGCGCAGCGCGTCTCCAAGTGCTTCCCCGCCGACGACTTGGGCGTGTCGTGCCGCGCGGGCCTTCCCACTGGCTGCGGCAACCTCTACTCCGAGACCCTCAGCTCGGAAGGAGCGCCATGGAGCCGCACTGCATCTTCTGCCGCATCGTCAAGGGCGAACTGCCCGCGACGCGCGTCCACGAGGACGATGAGTGCGTCGTCATTCGCGACATCCGCCCGCAAGCCCCCGTGCACCTGCTCGTCCTGCCGCGGACGCATGTGCAAAGCCTGTGGGAGCTGGAGGACGAGGCACTGGCCGGACGCTTGCTTTCCGTCGCCGCGCGCGTCGCGCGACAGGAGGGCTTGGAGAAGGGCTGGCGCCTGATCGCCAACACCCGCGACCACGGCGGGCAGGAGGTCGCGCACCTCCACCTGCACGTGCTCGGCGGGCGGCCGCTCGGTCGCATGCTCCCCTCGGCGGGGGCGGTGCACTGAAGTCGGCGCAGGCGTAGTCCGCGCCCTTGCGCATCGTCCAGGCCCGCGCGGCGGGGACGGTCGCGACGGTCGCGGCGGACGCTTGTCGGGGTGGTCTCTCCAGCCGGAGGCCAGCAGCGGCAGGCAACACCATCACATTCGGCAACACACGGCCTGCGCGTCTCCTCGCGCGCGGCGCCAAGGGGGCTTCGTGCACAAGTTCGTCATCCAAGGCGGTCGTCCGCTCTCCGGTTCGATCGCCACCGCCGGCGCCAAGAACGCCGTCCTGCCCGTCATGTGCGCCTCGCTGCTCACCAGCGAGCCGCTCACCATCCGCAACGTGCCGCAGCTGTCGGACGTGAAGATGATGGGGGTCATCCTCCAACGCACCGAGACCGCGACCGAGCGCAACGCCGACGGGACGTTGACCTTGCACGCCAAGGGACCGCTCGAGAGCCGCGCCGCGTGGGAGGAAGTGCGCAAGATGCGCGCCTCGGTGACCGTGATGGGGCCCTTGCTCGCGCGCGAAGGCCGCTGCCAAGTGGCGATGCCCGGTGGTTGCGTGTTCGGCGTGCGTCCCGTCGATCTGCACTTGAAGGGCATGGAGGCGCTCGGCGCGAAGGTCACCTTGGAGAAGGGCTACATCCAGTGCGAGGCGCCCGCGGGCGGCCTGCGGGGCGCGTCGGTCTACCTCGCCGGCGCGATGGGGCCGACGGTGCTGGGCACGGCCAACGTGATGATGGCGGCGACGCTCGCCAGGGGAACGACCACGATCCACGGCGCCGCTTGCGAGCCCGAGGTCGTCGACCTCGGCGAGTGCTTGTTGAAGATGGGCGCGAAGATCACCGGGCTCGGCTCGCCGATCCTCAAGATCGAAGGCGTCAAGCACCTCTCGAAGGCCGAGCACGCCGTCATCCCCGATCGCATCGAAGCGGGGACCTTCGTCCTGATGGGCGCCATCACGGGCGGCCGCGTGCGTGTCACCGGATGCCGCCCCGAGGACTTGTCGGCGATGCTCGACAGCTTGGCGAAGACCGGCCTCGAGTTCGAAGTCGGGCCCGACTGGATCGAGACCAAGGCCTACGACCGGTCCGTCAAGCGCCCGCAGGCGGTCGACATCACGACGCACCCGCACCCGGGCTTCCCCACGGACTTGCAGGCGCAGTGGATGACCTTGATGGCCTTGTCGGAGGGTGCGTGCGTCGTCGACGACACGATCTATCCCGACCGCGTCATGCACATCCCCGAGCTCGGCCGGCTCGGGGCCAACATCCGTCGCACCGGCTCGATCGCGGTCGTCATCGGCACGAAGCGCCTGTCCGGCGCCGAGGTGACGGCGTCCGACCTGCGCGCGTCGGCCGCGCTGGTCATGGCCGGCCTGGTCGCGGACGGCACGACCGAGCTGCACCGCGTCTACCACCTCGACCGCGGCTACGAGCGCTTCGAGGAGCGCCTCAACGCCATCGGGGCCTCAATCGCGCGCGTGCAGGACAACGTGCCCGCCGGCGCCGAGGCCTAGCGCACGGACCGTGGATCGGGCGCGCCGCGGCGCGGATCGCCCGGTCCCGACGCGTGTGCTACCGTGAGGATTCGCGCGCGGCCGCCTGCAGGCCCCGCGCGGACCCACCGCCATGTTCGAGACACTCACCGAGCGACTGTCCAGCGCCTTCTCCTTCCTGCGCGGCAAGAAGGAGCTGACCGAGGAGAACATCGACGAGGGCCTGCGCCAGGTGCGCCAGGCGCTGCTCGAGGCCGATGTCAACTACAAGGTCGTCGGCGACTTCGTCGAGCGCGTGCGCGCGCGCGTCGTCGGGCAGAAGACGCTCGCGGGCGTCGATCCGAGCCAGCAGTTCGTCGGCGCCTTCCACAAGGAGCTGGTCGAGCTGCTCGGCGGCGGAGCGCAACGCGTCGAGTTCGCCAAGAACGGCCCGACCGTGGTGCTGATGGCCGGCTTGCAGGGCGCCGGCAAGACCACGACCTGCGCCAAGCTCGCCAAGTTCTACCGCGAGAAGCACGGCAAGCGGCCGTTGCTGGTCGCCGCGGACGTCAAGCGCCCCGCGGCCGTCGAGCAGTTGCAAGTGCTCGGCAGGAAGCTCGGCCTGCCCGTCTTCCACGAGGCCGGCCTCGGCCCGGTCGACCAATGCGTGCGCGGAGTCGCCGCGGCGCGCGTCGGCGGCAACGACCTCGTCATCCTCGACACGGCGGGACGCCTGCACGTCGACCACGAGTTGATGGAGGAGGTCGCGGCCATCGCGCGCGCGACGAACCCGAACGCGACCCTGCTCGTCGTCGACGCCATGAGCGGCCAGGACGCGGTGTCGTCGGCCCAGGCCTTCCACGAGAAGCTCGCCTTGACCGGCGTCGTGCTGACCAAGACGGATGGCGACGCGCGTGGCGGCGCCGCCGTTTCGCTGCGCGCCGTGACGGGCCGCCCGATCCTGTTCGTCGGAACCGGCGAGACGATCGACGCGCTCGACGCGTTCCATCCCGACCGCATGGCCGGCCGCATCCTCGGGATGGGCGACGTGGTCGGGCTGGTGGAGAAGGCGCAGGCCGCCATCGACGAGAAGGAGGCGCAACGCTCCGTCGAGAAGATGGTGATGGGCGACTTCACCCTCGAGGACATGCTGGCGCAGCTGCGCATGCTGCGGAAGCTGGGCCCGATGAAGAAGGTGCTCGGCATGCTTCCGGGCATGGGCGACATCGCCAAGCAGATCAACATCGACGACAAGCAGATGAATCGCCTCGAGGCGCTGTTCACCTCCATGACGCCGCGCGAGCGCCTGCAACCGGACGTGCTCGACATGAGTCGTCGACGCCGCATCGCGCGCGGAGCCGGCCAGGAGGTGGCCGCCGTCAACGAGCTGTTGAAGCGCTACAAGGACATGAAGCTCGTCATGAAGCAGATGGGCAAGATGGGCCTCGCCGCGCAACTCGGCGCCAAGGAGAAGGAAGCCGCGCTGCGCCAGATGGGAGCCGGCGATGCGGCCGGAGGCTCCGGCGCCGGCGGCGGGGGATTGCTGGGCGGCATGTTCGGCGGCGGGGGCGGTGGCGGATTCCCCGGGCTTGGAGGTGGCCTCGGGGGACTCGGAGGCAAGGGCCTGCCCGGGATGGGCGCGGGCCCGGCGGGCGGATCGCCCTTCGGAGCGCGTCCGATGGGCCAGTCCGCCACGCGCCAGAGCGGCAAGAAGAAGGACAAGAAGAAGCGCCGCTAGTGGTGGGCGCGCCACCTCTCCCGTGGCGCTTGGGCGGGGCGGGGTCGGTGATCGTCGACCGCTCGCAACTTGACACGGGCCGCGCGATCTGTTCTTCTTTTCGGCCCTCCAAGGCGCAGCCAAGCCGCCGCAAGGCGCGTCCGGAGGCCCACGAAGACGCACATGTCAGTCGCCATCCGCCTGAGACGAACGGGTCGCAAGAACCTGCCCTGCTTCCGCATCACCGTGACGGACTCGCGCTTCCCGCGCGATGGCCGCTCGCTGGAGACCTTGGGTCTGTACGACCCGCTGCGCAAGGACCCGGCCCAGATGCTGAAGCTCGACCACGAGCGCACCCAGCACTGGATCAACCAGGGCGCGCGCGTGAGCGACATCGTGCAGTCGCTCTTCAAGCGCATGGGCGTGTTCCCGCCCAAGCCCAAGGTCAAGCGCGAGCGTCCCAAGCGCAAGGTCAAGACCGCGACCTTCACGCGCAAGAAGGCCGCCCAAGCCGCGCGCGCCGAGGCCAAGAAGGCGCGCGCCGCGCAGCGCAAGGCCGCCAAGAAGGCCGCCGCGCCCGCCGCCGACAAGGCCTGATCCGCGACGCGCGCAACGCGCCCGAGGCCCGCGAGGCCGCGGGCGCGCACGAGTTCCACCGACGGCCCGCGGGATGACTGCGGGCCTCGTGCATCCCGGAGGGATCCGCCGCGCGCGGATCCGACCCGCGAGTCCACCGCCCCGATGGCGCCCCTGCGGCGCCGCCACAATCGCGTCCCGCCCCGCGCAGGCCGTCGAGCCCCGAGAGCCACACTTGAGCAAGAAGTCCGAAGCCGTCGCCAAGCTGCTGGAGAAGGTCGTTCCGCGCTCGCCGCTGCCCGAGCCGGTCGAGGGGCTCACGCTGCTGGAGCAAGGACTGCTGGTCGTGCTGCGCCGGCACCTGTCGCAGTCGCAGGCGGCTTCGACCTTGAAGAAGCTGCGCGCGCTGTATCCGGATTGGAACGAGCTGCGCGTGTCCCAGTCGCAGGAGATCGCCTCGCTGATGACCACGGGCAAGCTGCACGCGCCCGTGGCCGACATCCAGAAGCTCCTGCCCGTCGTGCGCGACGCGCGCGAGTACCTGCAGGAAGTCTTCCAGAAGACGCACGGCTTCGACCTCGACTTCCTCAAGGACGACGCGGGCGCGCTGAAGCTCGTCACGAACATGCCCTTCCTCGGGACGGCCGGCGCCTCGTGGCTCTTGTGGCTGGCGAACGGCCGCCAAGTGCCGGTCCACGGCGCGATGGTGCGCGCGCTCGATCGCGTCGGCATCGTCACGCGCGGCGCGGGATCGAAGAAGCAGAAGGAACTGGTCGAGCCGCACATCCCCAAGGGCGAGGAGTTGCGCTTCGTGGCGGCCGTGGGCGAGCTCGTGGACCGCTGGTGCACTTCGGCCAAGCCCTTGTGCCACGAGTGTCCGCTCGTCGACGACTGCGTGTTCGGCAAGAAGAACTTCCAGGAGTGGAAGGTGGCCCAGGCGCGCGCCGAGGCGCAGCGCGTCAAGGACGAGGCGCGCCGCGCCGTCCTCGAGAAGAAGGAGGCCGCCAAGCGCGCCCGCGAGGACGCGCGCCTCGCCAAGCTCGCCGAGGCCGAGGCGAAGAAGAAGGCGCGCGAGAAGGAGCGCGTCGAGCGCGAGCTCGCCAAGAAGAAGGAGGCCGAGCGCAAGCTGCAGGCGCAGGCCGACCTCGCCAGGAAGAAGAAGATCGCCGACGAGAAGGCGCGCGTCGCGGCCGAGAAGCAGAAGCAGCGCGACGCGGAGAAGAAGGCCGCCGCCGACAAGAAGGCCGCCGAGAAGAAGGCCCTCGAAGCGAAGAAGGTCGCTGAGAAGAAGGCGCTGGAGCAGAAGAAGGCCGCCGAGAAGAAGGCGCTCGAGCAGAAGCAGGCCGCCGAGAAGAAGGCGGCCGCGGAGAAGCTCGCCGCCTTGAAGCGCAAGGAAGCCGAGCAGCGCAAGAAGGACGCGGAGAAGAAGGACAAGGCGAGGAAGGACGCCGAGCGCAAGAAGGCCGAGGCGAAGAAGAAGGCCGACGCGGCCCGGAAGTCGGCCCGCAAGAAGCGCTGAGGACGCCGTCCCTTCCGGCAAGGCATGCGCCTGGTGCTCGCCTCCGCGTCGCCGCGCCGCCGCGACCTGCTCGCGGCGGCCGGATTGGCCTTCGAGATCGAACCGTCGCGCGTCGACGAGGACCTCGCCGTGCCGCCGGCCTCGCCGCGCGCCGCCGCGCTCGAACTCGCCGTGCGCAAGGCGCTGTCCGTGGCCGCGCGACACGCGGGCGAGGATGTGCTCGTGCTTGGCGCGGACACGATCGTCGCGGTGGGGGACGAGCGCGACTTCGAACTGCTCGGCAAGCCGACCAACGCGGACGACGAGCGTCGCATGCTGCGGCTGTTGTCGGGCACGCGCCACCAGGTGGTGACCGGGGTGTGCGTGGTCGCCTGCGCCGCGACCGGCGCGGGCGCGCCACCCGTCGTCCATGCCGATGCCGAGACGACCTTCGTCAGCATGCGCGTCCTCGGCGCCGACGAGATCGAAGCCTACGTGGCGAGCGGCGAGTGGACCGACAAGGCTGGCGGCTACGCCATCCAAGATGGCGCCGAGTGCTTCGTCACGCGGCTCGAAGGCGGCGGCTTCGACAACGTGGTGGGCTTGCCGGTGCGATTGGCGCTCGAGCTGGTCGCGCGGGCGCAGGGTTGACGCCGGACTTGGGCGCGGGCGCCACGCGGCCCATGCGCGGCCCCTGCGCGGCCCCACAGGGCCTGCCGGCTGCAGGAGCCTTGCCCTCGCGCCTTCTCGCGCCTATGCTTTCAGCCCCTGTCGATTCGGGGAGAGCGGCCGCGACCCGGCCCCAGGCCCCGCCAACCAGCCATGAAGCCCAAGATCCACCCGAACTACCGCGCGACCAAGGTCGCCTGCGCCTGCGGCAACACCTTCACCACCCGCTCCTGCTTCAAGGAGGAGCGTCTGGCGGTCGAAATCTGCAGCCAGTGCCACCCGTTCTTCTCCGGCAAGGAGAAGATCGTCGACATGTCGGGTCGCGTCGACCGCTTCCAGAAGAAGTACGCCAAGAAGGCGTGAGCGCGTTCGCGCGCCGCACCGGGCCGCCCTCCGCGGCCTGAGGAGGGGCCGCCCGCGGGCGGCCTGAAGCCGCGTGGCCCTGCCCGAGATCGCCCAGCGCCGCTTGAAGGAGCGCGCCGACCGGCACGCGGAGTTGACCGATGCGTTGTCGTCGCCGGAATTCCTCGGCGATGGCAGGCGCCTGGCGCGCGCCAGCATCGAGCGCGGCACGCTGCAGCGCGCCGCCGACCTCCACCAGGAATCGCGTGCTCGCGCCCGACGCGAAGAGGAGGCGCGGTCGTTGCGCGCTTCCGGCGACGCCGACATGGCGCAGCTCGCGCTGGAGGAGCTGGACGAGCTCGAACGCACTCGGTCGGAGTTCGAGGCGCGCGTGCTCGACGAGCTCGTGCGGGAGCCCGAGGACGAACGCACGAAGGTGATCGTCGAGATCCGCGCCGGCACGGGCGGGGACGAAGCGACGCTCTTCGTGGCCGACCTGCACCGCATCTATCGTCGTTGGCTCGAAGCGCGCGGCTTGCGCGTCGAGGAGCTCGACCTGTCGACGAGCGAGGTCGGCGGCTACAAGGAGATCATCTTCGCCGTGGAGGGCGAGGGGGCTTGGCGCTTGCTGCGCCACGAGTCGGGTGGACACCGCGTGCAACGCGTCCCCGCGACCGAGGCGCAGGGCCGCATCCACACCTCGGCCGCCACGGTGGCGGTGCTGCCCGAGGCCGAGGAGGTCGAGCTCTCCGTGCGGCCCGAGGACCTGCGCATCGACACCATGCGCGCCGGTGGCGCGGGCGGACAGCACGTGAACAAGACGGAGTCCGCGGTGCGCATCACGCACCTGCCGACCGGCATCGTCGCCATCTGCCAAGACGACCGTTCGCAGCAGAAGAACAAGGCGCGCGCCATGCGCCTGCTGCTCGCGCGCCTGCAGGACGCGGAGGAGCGCCGCCGGCACGCCGAGCGCGCCGCGGAGCGCCGGTCGCAGGTCGGTTCCGGCGACCGCAGCGAGCGCATCCGCACCTACAACTGGCCGCAGAACCGCGTCACCGACCATCGCGCCAACGAGAACTTCTCGTTGGAGCAGGTGTTGGCGGGCAAGCTCGATCCGGTGGTCGAAGCGGTGGCGGCGATCGAGCGCGAGGAACGGCTGAAGGCGCTGTGATCCGCCGCGAGGCGCGTCCGGGCCGCGCGGCGCGGGGCGCGCCGCGCCGATTCCCCCCTCGCCGCGTGCGGAACCGGCGCGGCGAGGGTGGATGGGCGCTTGCGCATCGGATACCACAAGGCGATGCGCGACGCCGCCGACCAGCAGCCCAAGGGAGGCCCCGAGCAGGGCGGCGCGGGCAAGCCCGACGCGCCGCGCGACGCGCGAGCCATGCTCGCCATGGCGCGCGGCTTCCTCGAGAAGAAGGGCGTCGAGTCGGCGCGCCTCGAGGCGGAGCTGCTCGTCGCGCACGCCTTGGGACTCGACCGGTTGCGCCTGTTCCTCGACCTCGACCGCCCCGTCGTGCCGGCGGAGATCGACCGCGCGCGGGACCTGCTCGTGCGGCGCGGGCGACGCGAGCCGGCGCACTACATCCTCGGCTCGCGCGAGTTCCACGGGCGCGTGTTCGCCATCGGACGCGGCGCGCTGGTCCCGCGGCCGGAGACCGAGCACATCGTCGATCGCGCGCTGGAGCGGGCCAAGGAGCGCGCGCGCGAAGGCCGCGGGCCTGTGTCAAATGTACTTGACATGGGCGCCGGCTCCGGCTGCCTCGCCACGACCCTCGCGCTCGAATTGCCCGAGGCGCGCGTGAAGGGCGTCGACCTGTCGCCCGCCGCGCTCGAATGGGCGCGGCGCAACGCGCGCGTGCTGGCGCCCGAGGCCTTGGAGGCGGGCCGGCTAGTGCTGGAACTCGCCGACATGCACGCGGCGCTCGTCGCCGGGGCGCCGTGGGACCTGGTCGTCGCCAACCCGCCGTACATCGACGAACGCGACAAGCACACGCTCGCCCCCGAGGTGCGCGACTGGGAGCCGGCCGAGGCGCTGTTCGGACCCGCGGGCGATCCGGACAGGCACGCCCGCGCGATCCTCGAGGCGGCGCCCGGCGTGCTCGCCCCGGGCGGGATGTGCCTCGTCGAACTGGGCCACGACCAGGCGGCGCGACTGCGGCCGCTCTTGGCGCGGGCGCAGGGCCTCGCGGCGCGCATCCACAAGGATCTGGCCGGCCACGAGCGGGTGCTGGAACTGCTGCGGCCGGCCTGAGCTCCGGCCTGGCGCGCGCCGCGTCGCGCGGGTTGGTGCTTGCAAGGGACCTTCTTCCTTGGCGAACATCGCGCGAACATCGGAGCCGCGGGCTCCGGCGCGCAACCGGGACGGGCTGGCTTGGGAGGACGGGATGGTCGGCGGAGGAAGAGGGCAGGACGAGCAGGGAGGCAAGCGGCCCGATCGCGCGGAGAAGGATCCGCGCCAGGGCGGTGAGCGGCGCGCGCGCTCCTCGCGCGGCGTGGAGGACATCGTGGCGCGGCTGCGCGACGATCCGCAGTTCAAGGTGCGCTTCGACCATTGGCACGTCGTGCCGGCGCGGCCCGCGCTGGTCGCGCCATTCCCCGCGCGCATCGACGCGCGCATCGTGCAGTTGTGGAAGGAGCGCGGCATCGCCGAGCTGTACCGCCACCAGGCGCAGGCCATCGAAGCCGCGCTCGACGGCAAGGACGTGCTGGTCGCCACGCCGACCGCCTCCGGCAAGACGATCTGCTACACGGCGCCCGTGCTGCAGGCGCTGCACGAGTCGCAAGGCGCCGCGCGCGCCTTGTTCCTGTATCCGACCAAGGCCTTGTCGCAGGACCAGTCGGCCGGCTTGACCGACCTCGTCGAGCGCCTGGGTGCCGACTGGCACGCGTACACCTACGACGGCGACACGCCGCCCTCGGTGCGGCGCACGTTGCGCGAACGCGGCCACATGGTGCTGACGAACCCGTGGATGCTGCACGCGGGCATCCTGCCCAACCACGCCAAGTGGTCGGAGCTGTTCCGCGACCTGCGCTACATCGTCATCGACGAGGTGCACACGCTGTCCGGGGTGTTCGGATCCTCGGTGGCCAACGTGCTGCGCCGCCTCGTGCGCATCGCGCGGCACTACGGCAGCGATCCGCGCTTCCTCTTGTGCTCGGCCACGCTGAAGGACGGCGCGCAGCACGCGCGTCGGTTGATCGGCCGCGATGTCGCGCTCGTCGAGGAGGACGGTTCGCCCTCGGGCGAACGCACCTTCGGCGTCTACAACCCGCCGATGGTCAATCCGGTGGCGGGACTGCGCGCCAACGCGTTGGAGGAGGCGCGCGAGCTGGCGCAGGTGGCTTGCGGACCGGACCACCAGACGATCATCTTCTGCCGCCGGCGCACGGCGGTGGAGGTGCTCGTGCGCTACCTGAAGGAGTCGGCGCGGCGCATGGGCCTCGAGCCCGACGAGATCCGCGGCTACCGCGGCGGCTACCTGCCGTTGATGCGGCGCGAGATCGAGGAGGGGCTGCGCACGGGCAAGGTCAAGGTGGTCGTGTCCACCAACGCGCTGGAGCTGGGCATCGACATCGGCGCGCTCGACGTGTGCGTGCTCGTCGGCTATCCCGGTTCGCAGGCTTCGTTCTGGCAGCGGGCTGGTCGAGTCGGACGGCGCAAGAAGCCGAGCCTCGTGGTGCAGATCGCCGCCAGCGACCCGGTCGACCAGTGGATCGCGCGCCACCCCGGCGCGTTGTTCGGTCGTCCCAAGGAGAAGCTCGGACTCGATCCCGACAACCTCGTCGTCCTGTCCGAGCAGATGAAGTGCGCCGCGTTCGAGCTGCCCTTCCGCCAAGGTTCCGACGGCGAGGTCGTGGATCCGGCCTTCGGCGCGGTGCCCGATGCCGCGGGAGTGCTCGACTACCTCGCCGAGGAGTCGCGGCTCCTCATGAAGCGCGGCGGCGCCTGGTGGTGGATGGCCGATTCGTACCCTGCGCAGGACGTGTCCTTGGGCGGCCAGGATCCCGACAACGTGCTGATCCTCGACGCGGCCACCAAGAAGGCCATCGGCGAGATCGATCGCGCCAGCTCGATCACGACCGTCCACAACGGCGCCATCTACCAGGTCGAGGGCGAGACCTGGAAGATCGAGCAGTTCGACTACCACAACCGGCGCGCATACGCGCGCCAGGTCGACAGCGACTATTTCACCGAAGCGGAAGTGGACGTGTCGTTGCGCGTCCTGCGCCTCGAGGAGCGCACGCGGCGCGCGCGCGCCGACGGCATCGAGGATGTCTCCGCGTGGCGCGGCGAAGTGCACGTCACGAGCCTCGCCACGCAGTACAAGAAGATCCGCTTCTACACGCGCGAGAACGTGGGCGCCGAGGACATCCACCTGCCGGCCGAGGAGCTCGACACCGAGAGCTTCGTGCTGACGATCAGCGATTCGACCGCGTTCGACCTCGGCCTCGTCGGCGGCGACCGAGGCGCCGCATGGCGCGGCGTGGGCGAGATCCTGCGGCGCGTGGCGCCCTTGTGGTTGCGCTGCTCGCCCTCCGATCTCGGCTTGTCGTCGCAGGTGCGCTCGCCGCACTTCCAGCGTCCGACGTTGTACCTGTACGACACCGTGCAAGGCGGCGTCGGGCTCTCGGAGGCCTTGCATGGTTCGTGGCGCGACCTCGTGCGTTCCGCGCTGGAGGTCGTGGCGCATTGCCCATGCGATCTGGGTTGCCCGGGTTGCGTGGGACCGCGCGAGGAGGTCGGTCCGCTCGGCAAGCAGACGGCGCTGGGCGTGCTGAGGCATCTGGCGGAAGGCCCCGAACCCGTCGAGGCGGATCCTGAGGCCGTGGATGAGCATGATCCGCGTTCGGCGGAACTGGAGTCGGCCGAGGCCTGAGCCGCGCGGCTCGGTTTCCCGCGGCGGACACGACCATGGGCGAAGACCTGCGATCACGCTTGCGTCGCTTGCGCCGCGAACCGGTGGCCGACGATCCCTCGTCGGCCGCGGCCGCTGCGCAGGTCCGCCCCGCGCGCGAACAGCCGCACGAGCACGAGCCGCACGAGCACGCGCCGGAGGAGGGACCCGCGCCTGTCCTCGGCGAGGCCGGGCATGGCGGTCCGCCCCGGGCGGGGGAATCCGACTCCGCGCCGGCGTTCCGCTTGCCAGCCACGAGCGCGCCAGCTGGCGTCCGGTCCGCCTACGAACGCCTGAAGCGCCGTGCCGACGGTCGACCGGCGTCCATGGCGGACGAACCGCGCGTCGTCGAGCGTCAGTCAAATAAAATTGACGGAGTCGCGCCCGCGCCCGTCCCTCTTCGCGAAGAACATCGCCCGCGTGGCGAGCTGTCGTGGGGGGCGCCGGCACGCCTCGACGCGAGCGGCACGACGCAAGCGCGCACCACCTTGCTCGCGCGCGGGCACCCGCACGGCGCGGTGCCGCTGCAGCGGTTCCTCGAACTCGACCCGGCGCACCTCGCCGCGCTCGCCAAGGACGAGCGCATCGCCACCTGCGACTTGTCGCGCGCCGTGTTCCTCGACACGGAGACCAGTGGACTCTCGGGCGGTGCCGGCACCTACGTCTGGCTCGTGGGACTCGGCCGGTTCCTCGATGGACCGGAGGGGTGCTTCGAAGCGTGGCAGGGCTTCCTCGCGCATCCGGCGAAGGAGCGTGAACTGCTCGCCGCAGCCTCCGCGCGCATCGCGGCGGCGAGCTGCCTCGTGACCTTCTTCGGCAAGTCGTTCGACCGCCATCGGCTCGAGGACAAGATGCGCTTGCACGGAGTGGAGCCGCCCTTCGCGCGCGTGCCGCACCTCGACCTGTACTGGCCGTTGCGGCGCGCCCACCGCGGCAAGTGGGCCGATTGCCGCCTCAAGACCCTCGAGCGCGAGTTGTGCGGGGTGCAGCGCGTCGACGACCTGCCCGGCAGCTTCGCGCCGGCGGCTTGGTTCGACTTCCTCGCCTCGCGCCCGCATCGACTCGAGGGCGTCTTCCGCCACAACTTCGACGACGTCTTGTCGCTCGTCGCGCTGGCCACGCGCGCCTGAGGCGCGGATCAGGTGCGATCCGCCGCCGCGTCGATCGCGCATGGCGCCGCCCCCTCGTTCGTCGCGGCTCCGTCCACGAAACGGGACGGCTTGAATTCGATTCTCGGAATAGGTCCCATGCCCGCATGAACTCCTCGCTCCCGCGCTTCGTCGTCCTGGTCCTCCCGCTGTGCATGCTTGGCTGCGGCGGTGGTGGCGGCGGGAGTGGTGGTGGCGGCGGGGGCGGCTTGTACGCGCCCGACGTGGCGCGGCAGACCCTGATCGGGCCCGTCGAGCCGCCCACGGTCGCGTCCGCCGCCAGTCTGGCCGCCATCGGCGCCTCCGACCCCGTGTTCGCAGCCACGGGCCGCGGATTGTTGTTCACCGACGGGACGGCGACGGTCGCCTTCGATGCCGGTGGCGTGCTGCGTCGCGCCTTCGGGCTGCCCGACACGGTCATCGCGCAGACCGCCGCGACCACCGCGGGCGTGCTCTACTTGACCACCTTCGACTTCGCCGATCCGCTCGGCGACCGGCTCGTGCGCTACGACGCCGAAGCCGCGCAGCAATCGACCTGGTCGCTGGCCGGCCCGAGCAGCGTGTTGAACGATGGCGGCGGCAGGGCGTACTTCCTGCCGGCCGCCTTCGCCCTCGGCTCCCGCACCTCGGCGCAAGCAGGGTTCGCGTTCGACTCGATCTCGCGCCTCGCAGGGGACGGCGCCTTGGCGTGGACGGTGGACGCGCTGCCGCTCATCTCGCTCCTGGACCAGCAAGCGCGCGGCTTCCTCGTCACGCTCCAGCCCGACTTGCCGCCCTTCGGCGCGCCGAGCGGCACGGTCCTCGCCCACGTCGGCAGCGATGGCGAAGTGCCGTGGCAGATCCGCATCGATGCCGGCGCCAGCGGCGCCACCTTGGGCGACATCTGGGGCACCGGAGACGGCGGAGCCTTGGCCGAGTGGTCCCTGACGGCGGATCTGCTCGCGGGCGCGGGGATCGACCGTGGGTTGTGCCGCGTCACCCCGGGCGGGGACTTCATCGGCTGGTCGACGATGACGCTCTCCGAGAGCCTGGTTCTCGCGCCCGCGTGGACGCAGGAGGAGTCGCGTCCCGCGAACACGCGAC
Organism: Planctomycetia bacterium; assembly: GCA_046341775.1. GTDB lineage: Bacteria > Planctomycetota > UBA1135 > UBA1135 > SXXH01. The sequence continues at coordinate 48,240 of JBKDQQ010000019.1, read as the reverse complement.
TGGCGCTCCTGGCCACGGGCGCGGACGGCGCGCTCCACCACCTGCGCGTCGACGGCACCGAGCTGCATGCGATCGACCATCGCTTCGAGGGCGAGATCGCGACCAACATCCAACCCGCCTTCGAGCCCGCCAGCGGCGAGTTGCTGGCCTTGGTCGACACCGACGTCGGGCGGCACCTCGTGCGCTGGCGTCGCGATGGCAGCCTGCGTTGGGCCGTCGAACTGGGCGGTTTCAGCGGGGTGGGCCGCTGGCACGGCCTCGAGTCGGGCGGCGCGCTCGTGGTGACTGGTCCGCCGACCCTGGTGGGGCAAGGCGGCGTGTCCTGCGTCGTCTCCATCGGGGCCGATGGCGCGGTGCAATGGGTGCGCGACGCGTTCGAACTGTCCTACCTCGACAGCCACGAGCACGTGCGCCTGAAGGACGACGGCGCTTGCTTGTGGTGGGGCTCGCGCTTGTTCCTGGTCGGCGCCTCCGGCGAGTTCCGCGCCGAGTTGAGGCTGTCCTCGCCGACGGACGAGATCGTCGACGCCGTGCCCGCCGCGAGTGGCGGCATGGTCCTGGCTGTGCGTTCGCCCGCCCAGCCGGGCATCGCCTTCTGGACCGTGGGCGCGAACGGAGCTCCCGGCGCCACTTGCCTGATGGAGCCCACGACGCCTCCGATGCCCGGCATCGTCGTCCCGCCGAGCTCGGTCTCGGTGGCACCCATGCAGACCCTCGCCGCCGTGGATCTGCCGTTCAGCGCCTCCGACGCCGCGGAGTTCGGCAATCCACCCGCCGAGTTCGAGCCGCAGCTGGAGCCCGCCGCGCCGCTGGAGGGCGCCGATCTGCTGACCGCGGATCCCTGCGCGTTGCCGCGCTAGCCGGGCGAGGCGCGCCGCACGACGCGCGCGCAGTGCATGGCGATGGCCTCGGGCAGCGCGTCCTTCTCCGCCTCGAAGACGCGCGCAGCGAGGCTCTTCACATCGTCGTCGGGCGCGACCGGCACGACCTTCTGCAGCAGGATGGGACCCGCGTCGTATTCGTTCGTCACGTAGTGCACGGTGCAGCCGCTGAATTGCACCCCGCGCGCCAGCGCCGCTGCGTGCACGCGGTCCCCGTAGCAACCCTTGCCGCCGAAGGCCGGCAGCAACGAAGGGTGGATGTTCAAGACGCGGCCTTCCCACGCGGCGGGGATGGGCAGGAGGCGCAGGAAGCCCGCCAACACCACGAGTTGGACATCGCGCGCCTCGCACGCGGCGAACACTTCGCGCGAAAAGTCCTCGGGCGAAAGGCCGCGCGCGGGATCGACGACCAGGGTCGGGATGGACCGCCGTCGCGCGCGTTCGAGCGCGTAGGCCTCGGCCTTGTTGGAGGCCACGAGGGCCACCTCGGCCGACAAGGTCCCGGCATCGATCCGCTCGCAGAGGTTCTCCAGCGAGCGTCCGGAGCCGGACGCGAGCACGGCGAGGCGCGGCTTCACGCGTCCTCCGCATCGGCGGCGGCCACCTCGCGCGCGATGTCGGGCGCGAGCGCGACGAGCAGCTCCTCCAGCTTCGGCGCGGCGTCCTCGGCGCGCGCCAGCAAGGTCGGGATCTCGTCGTCGCCCGCGTCGATCACGGCCGACAGGGCGACCACGGTCAGGCCGGCGTGCGCAGCCGCGAGGAGCGGACCGGCGAGGTCCTGCACTGCCGCCTGCGCGCCCGCGGCGCGCCACCAGCGCCTCTCGGCCGGCGTGGAGAGCGCGGGGCCAGGCACGCAGGCGACCACGCCCTCGTCCAGCGGCAGGCCGAGGCGCGCGGCTTTTGTCAAAAGTGCTTGACGCAAGCCCTTGTCGTGCAGGTTGGACGCGGCGGGGAACATCGGGCCGAGCGCGCAGCCCGCCAATCCCGCGAGCGGCGTCGACCCCGACAGGTTGAGGTGGTCGCTGGCGACGACCAGCCGACCGGCGGAGCACGGCCCGGCCTCGACCACGGCCGTGGCGGCCGACACGTGCACGAGGTGCCGCGCCAAGGCCTCGCGCGCCAGCCACACCGGGAACGCGCGCGCCCACGGCGGATCACCGGGCCGTTCGCGACCACCCTCGTCCGCGGGACCGGGAGCGTCCTCGAGCACCCAGCACGCCAAGCCCTCGAAGTCGCCCCAATGGAGCACGCTGTCCTGCCACAAGGCGGGGATCCCCGCCGTGCGTCGCAACGGCAGGCGCCCGGCCTTTTCGAGGCGCTCCACCAGGCCCGCGACACCCGTGGAGGCGAGGATCAGCGCGCCCGCGACGGGCACTCCTTGGCGCGACAACTCGGCCGCGCTCTTCTTGATGGCCGCGTCGAGCGGATGCGTGGTGCTCTTCTTCATCGTGCCTGCGCGTGCCGTGCCGGCGCTCCTCGTGTCCGCGCGATGGTGGACGCGAGCGACGGCGCTCGTCAACAGCAATCCCCGCCAGGCGTGGAGCGCAGGTCGTCGCGCGCCTTGGCGAGGCGCAGCAGCACCTCCCTTGGCGGCAACTCCACGACGAAGGCCTTCAGGCGCGAAGTGGCGCCGCGGAGCAGCGACACCTGGGCGGGCTTGAGCTCGAGGATCGTCGCCAGCAGCCGTTGGAGGGACTCGTTCGCCCGCCCGTCCTCGGGCGGGGCCGCCACGGCGAGCTTCAGCAATCCGTTCCACTCGCCCACGAGGCCCTCGCGACGCGCCCCGGGCTGGGCGCGCACTTCGAGCACGCTGCCGAGCGGATGCGGCTTGACGGCGCGTTCGTGCATCCGGGACGGTCGGGCGGGAGGAGGAGGCGCAGCGAGGCGGACGCTACTTGCCGGTTCCGCCGGGGGCGGCGGGCGCGAGTTCCTCGAGCGTGCGGCCGTCAGACAGCATGCGCACGAGCATGGTGTCGGCATGCTGCGCGACGAGGCGCTCCAGCGCGGAAACGCAGCTCGACCACGCTCCTTCGCCGCCGAGCTTGAGCACCTGGCCCAGCAGCTTGGCCGCCTCGGCCTCCTGCGCGGTCGCGCCGGGGGTCTTCTCCCATTCCAGCGCGGTGCGCCAGGCCTCGAGCAGGTCCTTCTGCGATTGCTCGGTCCAGTTGGCCTTCTTCGTCGGATCCAGCGCCTTGCCGGCCATGTCCAGCGTCTCGTTGAGCGCCGCCATGCGCATCGCCGCCGCGAGCATGGCCTGCTCGTCGGGCTTCAAGGAGCGGTTCAGCCGCTCGTTGAAGAGCTTGTGCAGGTCGCGCGCGGTCTTGCCGTACGCCGACCAAGGGATGCGTTCGGGGCCGGAGTTCCCTTCGACCAGGACGCCCTCGGCGTCCGCCCCGAGCGACTCCTTGTTCGCGGGCTTGCGTTCGCGCGGATCGACGACTCCGCGACGCCGCCACGAGGCGTGGTTGGCGCCCACGAACGCCAATCCATCGCGCGCGGCGGCCAGCTGCGCCTTGAGGGCCTCGGTGGAGGCGCGCGCCGCGGGAGAGGCCACCTTCTCGCGCGTCGCCTCGACGCGCGCGATGGCCGCGGCGAAGTCGAAGGCCGCGAGGTCGGCCTCCAAGCCGCGCGCGCCGCCGAGCTCGCGCGCCAGCACGCGCCGGTCCTCGACGGTCTGGCGCTGCACGAACTGCGACTTCACGGCGGTCCAATTGACCAGTTGCTCGCGCAGCCTGCGCCCGACGACCTGCATGTCGTTGTAGCCTGCGGGCGAATCGTCGGGGCCGTAGGTGGGCAGCTCGAACACCTCGACGGCCAACTTGAGGCGCGCTTCGGCCTCCTCGAACTGGCCCTTGTCCTTGAGCCGGCCGACTTCCTCGAGCACGGCCGAGCCCCAGTCGCGCGCCTTGTGCAGCAACGCCAACTCGAGGTCGCGCCTGCGCGCGACGAAGTCGGGATCGTCCTTGAGCTCGGCGGCTCCTTCGACCAGTCGCATGGCGAGCAAGGACCGCGCCGGTTGCGGCACCGGCGATTCGAAGTCGCACGCGCCGCGCAACTTGGCCACGACCGCCTCGATGCGGGTGGAGCGCTCGGCCTTGGCGGCGCTGGCGGCGTCCAACGCCGCGCCGAGCTCGTCGGCCTTGCGCTGCGCCTCGGCGGCCGACGTCGTGCCGGCGTACTTCGCGGCCAGCTCCTGCAACTTCGCCCGCCGCTGGGCCGGTGTCAAATCCGCTTGACTCTCGAGCGTCAGGCTGGCGATGCGCGCCTCCTGCTCGAAGATCTGCAGGTCCTTGTCGTCCTTGTCGCCCGGGCCGCGCGCGGTGGAGCGCGCCGGATCCCGGCCGGGCGCGCCCGCTCCGGCCGCGGAGGCGGCCTGGTCCGTTCGCGCGGCTTCCGAGGCGGCGGTGGACGACGAAGCCGCGGGGCGTCCGGTCTCGTCGCGGCCCGGGCCGCGCGATTCGCCATCGCCGCGCGCCGTGGCTTCGCCGCCCGAGCCTTGCTGGAGGAGCGGCAGCCACTTGTCCTTCGTGAACCACGCCGTCGCGCCCGAACCGGCGACGAGCAGCATGGCCACCAGCGGGCCCGCGCTCGACGAACGCGCGGAAGCGGATGCGGCGGCGGCGGGCTGCGGAGGTTGCGCGGGCAAGGCGGCGCCTGCCGCGCGACTGGCGGGCGCGCTCGACAGTTGGTCCAGCCTGGCCAGCAGCTGCGCCGCGCTCGCCGGGCGCCTCGCCGGATCGCGCTGCAGCAGCATCTCGACGAGGGCCACGAGGCGCGCATCCGCGCCCGGCGCCGTCTCGCGCAGCGGACGCGGATCGCTCGTCAGCACGGCGCGCACGATCTCCTTCGTGTCGCGTCCTTCGAACGGGGTGCGTCCCGAGAGCAACCGGTACGCGGTGGCTCCGAGGGACCACAGGTCGCTGCGCGCGTCGAGCCGCTCGCCGCGGATCTGCTCGGGCGACATGAAGTGCGGCGTGCCGAAGACCTTCTTCTCGCCGGCGGGCGGTTCCTCGCCCTCGGCGTGGGTCGCCAGGCCCAGGTCGGCGATCTTGGTCTGCCCGACGTGGTTCTGCATCAAGTTCGCCGGCTTGATGTCGCGATGCACGATGCCGCGCTGCTCGGCGTAGACGAGCCCCGCCGTGGCGTCGAGCAGGATCGAGAGCACCTCTTCCGAGGACAACGCGCGTCCGCCCGCGATGCGGTCCTCCAGCGTGCCGCGCTCCATGTACTCCATGGAGAGGTAGTGCACGCCGGAGTCCTCGCCCACGTCGTAGACGGTGACGACGTTCGGATGGTTCAACGCGGCCGCCGCGCGGGCCTCGCGCTGGAACTGGGCCACGAACTTGGCGTCGGAGGAGTGCTTCGACGCCAGCAGCTTCAGCGCCACCTTGCGGTCGAGGTTCTCCTGCACCGCGAGCCACACCACGCCCATGCCGCCCTTGCCGAGCTGCTTCTCGAGGCGGAAGCCGCGCACCTTGGGCGCGCCCGAGGCTGGAGTCGCCGCGCGCGGCGGCTCCTCGAGGCTGATCTCCTCGAGTTCGAACGCTACGGGCTCTGGCGCCTTGGCGTCCTCCTTGCGGTTCGTGGCCGGCTTGTCGGCCTGCCGCAAGTCGGGATCGCGCAGCACGAGTTCCACGCCCGCCACGCGCACGGTGTCGCCGTGCTTGACCGCCGCGGCCGCGACGCGCTGCCCGTTGAGGTGCGTGCCGCCGGCCGAACCGAGGTCCTTGACGGCCCAGCGACCATCCTTGGCGCGCACGAAGGCGCAGTGCACCGGATCGACGCCCGGCGCGGCGAGCACGAACTGCGCCCGACGGGCGTCGGAGCCGACCACGAGGGCGCCGTGCTCGGGCAGCGGAGTCGGGGGCAGCCCCGCTCCGTGGATGTCCAGCACCAATCTCGCGCTCACGCCTCGTCCTCGCTTCTGCTTGTCGTTCGTCCGTCCGCGCCGCCCTCGGGGGCGTGCCGCTCGTCGCGCGCCGGGTCGGAGGTCGCCGCGTCCGACGGCCCCTCGTGCGAGGGACGCGCCTCCGGGAGGCCTTCGTACAAGGCGCTTCCGACGCGCACCACATGCGCGCCGGCGGCGATGGCGAGATCGTAGTCCCCGCTCATGCCCATGGACAACCGGCAACCTCGGGGGAAGCGCGAGGAATGGACTCGCGCCAGGTCCGCGCAGCGCGCGAAGACCTCCGCCGCCGCCGAGCGCGCGGCGCGTTCGTCCTCGAAGAGCGGCGCCATGGCCATGAAGCCCTCGATCGCCAGCCAGCGGCAGCGCGCCGCGGCATCGAGCAGCTGCTCGAGCTCGGACGGGTCGGCGCCGCCCTTCGAGTCCTCCGGCCAGAGCTTCAACTGCAGGTAGCCGCTGCGCTGGAGGCCTTCCTCGGCGCAGATCCGTTCCACGGCCTCGAGCAGACGCAGGGAGTCCAGCGAATGCACCACCGAGGCCGCCTGCAGCACGCGCCGCGCCTTGTTGCGTTGCAAGTGGCCGATGTAGTGCCAGCGCGGAGCAATGGTCGCGCGAGCCAGCGCGTCGTGCTTGCGCGCCAAGGGTTCGACGCGATTCTCGCCGAGGTCGCGCACCCCGAGCTCCAACAGCCGCGCGCAGGTCGCCACGCCGACCGTCTTCGTCACCGCGACGAGCTCGACCTCGGCGGGCTCTCGTCCGGCCGCGCGGGCGCAGTCGGCGATGCGGGCTTGCACCTGGCGCAGGTTGCGTTCGAGGAGCGAAGAGTGCCCGGGATCGAGTCGAGGTTCCATGCGGACCTGTGGATCGCCGAGGGTACCCCGCGTCGGCGCGCAGGTCACCGCCGGGCGGCGGCGCCTTCCTCGGACAGCAGCGGGTGGACCAGGTCGAGGCGCACGCGCCGCCGCGTGCCCGCCGCGACGCGCACGGACTCGGCCGGGCGCAGTCCCGCCACCCACACCACGCGCTCCGCTGCCAGCACGATGGGCACGCGCGCGCGTCCCTCGCGCGGCACGCCGGATGCCGCGAGGAAGCTCGCCAGCGACGCCTCTTGCGGCCAGCCCAACGGGTGGAAGCGATCACCCGCGCGCGGGAAGCGCACCGACAGGTGGTCGGGCAGCCGACTGGCGTCGAGCTCGACCGACAACTGGCGCGCGAGCGGCGCGCACTCGGCCGCGAGCTCCAGCAAGCTGGCGCGGATGCTGCGGCCGTCGTCGAGCTGGACCACGCCGGGCAGGCCCAGCGGCGCGCCGAGGCTCGGCGGCAGGGCCGAGTCGAACGGCAGCATCAATTGGCGCGGGTCGTGGCCACGGCGTGCGGGCAGGGGTTCCAGGTGCAGCCGGTCGGCGCGCAGCACGAGGACGAAGCCCGGCTCGACGGCGAGCCGGCCGGTGCGACCGCGCGAGAGCAGTTCCAGCGCGGACTCGACCTGCAGAGGCGCGAGCTCGCGGCCCAGGGCCTCGTGCAAGAGCCGCCACAAGGCGCGCCGACGCAGGGCGCGCGGCAGCGCCATCAAGGCGCCGCGCTCGATGCAGCCCCCGACGAAGGCGTCGGCGACGCCGCGGCGCGCGGCGCAATGCACGGGCGGGTCCCACACGAGCGCGGCGGTCGCCTGCGACAACTGGCCGTCGAGGCGCAGGATCTCGCGGCCCCCGACGAGGGTCGCTTGCACGCCGTCGGCGACGATGCGCACCGCGGCGGCGTCGAGCTCGTCGACGAATGGCAACGACACGAGCCGCAACGCGGCGGCGAGCTCGCCGCGCGGGAGTCCGCGCAATGGTCGCGCGATGGCGACGCCGGAGAGGTGCTCGCGCGCGGCCGCGAGCGGCGTGGACGGGCGCCTTTCCACCGTGCCGACGAGGCGGCAGTCGCCCGCGAGCACGGTGGGCCGCGCCTCGGAGCGCGCCCAACGCGCGACCGACGCCAGCGGCGCCTCGCCTCTCGGCAGCACGGTCAAGGGCACGGCCAGATCGGCGGCCAAGCGGCGCGCGCTGTCCGTCGCCTCGTCCGTGGTGCGCACATGCACGGCCGCGAGGGTCGGCCGCGGCCGCGCGAGCGAGGCCAGCGCCAGCAGGGCCGACGAGCCCACGCCCCCGGAGAGTGCGACGACCAGCGGCTCCTCCGGACCCAGCAGCGCGCCGCGCGCCAAGGCGGCCCAGCGCTGGGGCGGGAAGGGGTCGGCGCGGGGGGGCTGGTACATGGGGACGAGTCGCTCAGGATAGCGCCGCGGGACACCCGCCTGTCGGCGCGTTGAAGCAATCGGCCGGGCTCGCTACTTTGCGCCCTTCGAACCGCCAAAAAGATGTCCCGGGCAGCCCGCAGGGCGGTCCAGGCAGGCTGGCGGCCGTTCCAGGTTCCTCTGGCGCCCCGCGCGGGCGCCAAGCGAGCTTCCGGGCGGGCTCGAAGGCCGCGGGCCCCGCCCGCTTCGCACCCCACCCAGAAGCAAACGTCCCCCGCACTGCCCATGGCCACCAAGATCGCCATCAACGGCTTCGGCCGCATCGGCCGCAACGTCTTCCGCATCGCCTGCAAGCGCCCCGGGCTCGAGGTCGTGTCGATCAACGACCTGACCGACGCCAAGACCTTGGCCTACCTGCTCAAGTACGACTCGGTCCATGGCCGCTTCGACGGCGAGGTCAAGGCCGATGGCGACGCGCTGGTGGTCGACGGTCGCAGGATCCCCGTCACGGCCGTGAAGGATCCGGCGCAGCTGCCGCACGCCGCGAACGGCATCGACATCGTGGTCGAGTCGACCGGCGTGTTCACCTCGCGCGAAGGCTGCGAGAAGCACCTCGCCGCGGGGGCGAAGAAGGTGCTGTTGACCGTGCCGGCCAAGGACGCGATCGACGCGACGATCGTGCTTGGCGTCAACGATGCGACGCTCAAGAAGGAACACAAGATCGTCAGCAACGCCTCGTGCACGACGAACTGCCTCGCGCCGGTCGCCAAGGTGCTCGACGAGTGCTTCGGCATCGAGCGCGGCCTGATGACGACGGTGCACGCCTACACCAACGACCAGAACATCCTCGACCTGCCGCACAAGGACCTGCGCCGCGCGCGGGCGGCGGCGGTGTCCATCATCCCGACCACGACCGGCGCCGCGAAGGCGGTGGGCGAGGTGCTGCCGGGCTTGAAGGGCAAGCTCGACGGCGTCGCGATGCGCGTGCCGGTGCCCGATGGGTCGATGATCGACCTGACCTGCGTGCTGAAGAAGGCGGTCACGGTCGAAGAGGTCAACGCGGCGATGAAGAACGCCGCGAACGGCGCGCTGAAGGGCGTGCTCGGATACACCGAGGATCCGATCGTGTCGGCCGACATCATCGGTTGCCCCGACTCGAGCCTCTTCGACGCCAAGTCGACGATGGTCATGGCGGGCAACATGGTCAAGGTCGTGTCGTGGTACGACAACGAATGGGGCTACAGCTGCCGCGTCGTCGACCTCGCGGCGAAGATGGCCGCGCTCTGAGAGCGCACGGCGAAAGGCGCGGACCATGAAGCTCGACGCGGCGCGACTCGACGACCTCAAGGTGGAAGGACGGCGCGTGCTCGTGCGCGTCGACTTCAATTGCCCGCAGGACGACTCCGGGGCGATCACCGACGACACACGCGTGCGCGCGGCGTTGCCGACGATCAAGGAACTGCTCGCGCGCGGCGCGACGCCGATCCTGATGTCGCACCTCGGCCGGCCCAAGGGCAAGGTGGTCGAGTCGATGCGGCTCGAGCCGATGGGCGCGCGGCTGCAGGAGCTGCTCGGGACGCCTGTGCTGCGCTTGAAGGAGTCGACCGGAGCCGCGGTGCAGCAGGCGATCGCCGCCGCTCCGCGCGGCGCGACCATCCTGCTCGAGAACGTGCGCTTCCATGCCGGTGACGAAGGCGGCGACGCGGCTCTCGCGGCGGAGTGGGCCAAGCTCGGCGACTGCTTCGTCAACGACGCGTTCGGCGCGGCGCACCGCGACCACGCTTCGGTGTGCGGCGTGGCGCGTCTCCTGCCGAGCGCCGCGGGACGGCTGATGGAGAAGGAGATCGCCGCCTTCTCGAAGGTGCTCGACAACCCGGCGCGTCCGGTGGTGGCGATCCTCGGCGGGGCCAAGGTCGCGGACAAGCTGAAGGTGGTCGACAACCTGCTCGACAAGGTGGATGCGCTGCTCGTGGGCGGCGGCATGGCCTACACCTTCCTCGCCGCGCAAGGCGTGAAGGTCGGCAACAGCCTGGTGCAGACCGAACAGCTCGACGCGGTCAAGGCCGCGCTCGCCAAGGCGCGCAACAAGGGCGTCGCCATCCATCTGCCGACGGACCACCTCGCCGCCGAGCGTTTCGCGGCGGATGCCGCGCCGCTCGTGTGCGGCCCGGGCATCCCCGACGGACGCATGGGACTCGACATCGGCCCCGCGACGCGCGCGAGCTACGCGAAGGTGGTCGCGGGCGCGAAGACGGTCGTGTGGAACGGACCGATGGGCGTCTTCGAGTGGCCGGCGTACGCGGGCGGCACCGAAGCGGTCGGCCGCGCGGTGGCGGCCTGCGACGGCTTCACGGTCGTCGGCGGCGGCGACTCGGTGGCGGCGGTGGAGCAGTTCGGGCTCGCCGCTAAGATCGACCACATCTCGACGGGCGGAGGCGCGAGCCTCGAACTGCTCGAAGGCGTGCTCCTGCCGGGCATCGCCGCCCTCAAGCGCGCCTGAGAGGCCTCGCGGCGGGCGCGGAGCGGGCCTTCCGGCCCTCTGCACGCCCGCTTGCTACACTCCGCGCCACGCCGCGATGAGCCAGACCGTCCGCATCGCCCCCTCGATCCTGTCGTGCGACTTCGCGCGCATCGGAGAGGAGCTGCGCCGTGCCGAAGCGGCTGGCGCCGACTGGCACCACATCGATGTCATGGACGGCCACTTCGTGCCGAACTTGACCATCGGCCCGCCGGTGGTGGAGGCGGTGGCCAAGGCCTCGTCCATCCCGCTCGACGTGCACCTGATGATCGAGCGGCCGATCGAGTGGGTGGCGCGCTACGCCAAGGCGCGGCCCGAGGTGCTGACCTTCCATGTGGAGGCGGCGGGCGGCCTGCAGGGCGCACGCGACACGGTGCGCGCGGTGCGCGACGCCGGCGTGCCCAAGGTCGGCGTGTCCCTGCGGCCCATGACGCCGATCGGGGAGATCGAGCCGCTCCTGGAGCTCGTCGACCTCGTGCTCGTCATGAGCGTCGAGCCGGGCTTCGGTGGGCAGAGCTTCCGCCCCGAGACCCTCGAGAAACCGCGTCGTCTGCGTCGCCTCGGTTGGCGCGGCATCGTGGAGATCGACGGGGGCGTCAACGCCGCGACGCTGGGTGCGTGCGTGGAGGCGGGCTGCGACGCGCTCGTCGCCGGCTCGGCCTTGTACAGTGAACTTGACATGACCGCCGCCATCGCGCGGTTCCGCCAACTCGCCGCGCAAGCGGCCCGACGAGGATCCCATGTCGCCTGACTTCGCCCAGCCTCCCTCCGAACGGCCGCAGGACGCGGATCGCGCGCGCAAGGACACTCAGCCCGCCGAGGCCGCGGAGCCGGCGGAGAAGCCGTCGCGCCTGCGCTGGAAGCGCAAGGAGCTGCCCGGCGGCCTGTGGCTCAAGTGCGAGTCGTGCTCGGCAACGATCTACCGCAAGGAACTGGAGGAGCGCGAGCGCGTCTGTCCCGCCTGCGACTTCCACTTCACCTTGCCGGGCCGCGAGCGCGTCAAGTCCACGCTCGACGCGGGCAGCTTCGAGGAGCGCTGGGCCGAGCTCTCCGGCATGGACCGGCTGCGCTTCAACGACTCGACGCCCTACGCCGACAAGCTCAAGCGCACCGAGGCGAAGACCGGCCAGAAGGAGGCGCTGATCTGCGGCCTCGGCGCCATCCACGGCCGCAAGGTCGTGCTGGCGGTGCTCGACTTCTCCTTCCTCGGCGGTTCGATGGGCGAAGTCGTGGGCGAGAAGATCGCGCTGGCGGCCGATCTCGCGCGGCGCGAACGCGTCCCGCTCGTCATCTTCACCTCGTCGGGCGGCGCGCGCATGCACGAAGGCATGCTCTCGCTGCTGCAGATGGCCAAGACCTCGGCCGCGCTGGCGAGCCTCAACGAGGCCGGCGGCTACTCGATCTGCGTGCTCACCAACCCGACGACGGGCGGCGTGACGGCCAGCTTCGCCTCGGTGTGCGACATCACCTTGGCCGAACCCGGCGCCTTGATCGGCTTCGCCGGACCCAGGGTCATCGCGAGCACGATCAAGCAGGAGCTGCCGCCCGGCTTCCAGCGGGCCGAGTTCCTGTTGGACAAGGGCCAGGTCGACCACATCGTGCGGCGCGGCGAGATGCGTGCCGTGCTCGCGCGCCTGATCGACTATGGCGCGGGCGCCTTCGCCCAGCCTGGACCGCGGTAGATCGGCGCGGTGGAGTCGGAGCGGCGGGATCCCTGCAGTGGACCGTCGCTTGGCGGTCGCGTGCTTCCATTGCGAAGCAGGTCGCGGTGCGTGGCGGCACGGCGCCTCGCCGCCGGACCGCGGTGCGCGGCCGGATCTCGCCGCGCGCTAGGCCCGGGAGCTGCTTCGCAGGTCGCGCAGGCGCTTTTTCCTGTTTCGTGCCGGCCCGAGGGCACTTTCATGCTGCTTGATTCGTCCTTTGCATCTACGCTTCTTCGATGGGGGCCGCATCCCCCGGCATCCCTCCGCACCCCATGACCCACAAGCACCCCTCCCTGCCTTGGTCGGCGCTCGCCGCGTCGGCGCTCGTGTGCTCGGCGGCCGCGGCCCAGCAAGCCCTGCCGTCCGGCGCGCGCCAGATCGCCGGAGTCCACTACGTGGAGCTGGCCGCGCGCGCCTTGCCGAGCGCCCCGTGGGCCGAGCGCGTCGACGCCTTCTGGGAAGGCTCCTCGGTCTCCCTCGCCCTCGACGACGCGCAGATCGCGCGCCTCGCGGGCCTGCAGGTCGACCTCTACCTCGTCGACCACAAGGACGACGCGCAGTGGCTGGCCAATCGCGCGCTGGTCGACTTGCGCGGCGCGCCCAGCCCGCACCTCGTGCAGGCATCCTTCGCCGCGAACGTCGTCGAGCTCGACGCGGGCACGATCTTCGGCGGCGACGGCGAACGGCTCGCGCGCGGACTCGACATCGTCGTCGACGTCGACCGCGACGGCACCCTCTCGAGCGGCGACTGCATCGACGGCGCGGCCCGCGAGCCCGGCGCCGGCCTGCTCAAGACCGCCGCGTTGAACGGTCCGTACACGGTCGTCGAGCAGATCTTCAGCGCCGGCACCTGGCTCGGCCAGGACGTGTACTACCCGGCGAACATCGCGCAGCTCGGCCCGCGCCCGCTGGTGGTCGTCAGCCACGGCAACGGGCACAACTACCAGTGGTACGACCACATCGGCTTCCACCTCGCTTCGTGGGGCTGCATCGTGATGTCGCACACGAACAACACGGTGCCGGGGATCTCGAGCGCCAGCACGACGACACTCTCGAACACCGAGTACCTGCTCGCCAACCAGGCGACGGTGCTGGGTGGCGTGCTCGCGGGCAAGATCGACCGCACGCGCATGGCGTGGATCGGCCACAGCCGCGGCGGCGAGGGCGTCGCCTACGCGCACAACCGCATCCGCACGGGGAACTACGTGCCGATCAACTTCCAGCTCTCCGACATCAAGCTGGTCTCGTCGATCGCGCCCACCGACTTCCTCGGGCCGGGCAACTCGCAAGCCTTGGGCGTGGCGTACTCGTTGTGGACGGGGGGCGCCGACGCCGACGTGAACGGTTGCGCCGACTGCGACCTGTGCCAGACCTTCCAACTGCACGAGCGCGCGAACTTCGAGCGCTACTCCATCTCGCTGCACGGCGTCGGGCACGGCGCGTTCCACAACGGCACCGCCAGCACGGTCGCCGCCGGCCCGTGCCAGCTGTCGCGCACGGACACGCACCTCGTGATGAAGGCCCACTTCCTGCCGATGGTGAAGCACCACCTCTTCGGCGAGCCGATCGTCGAGGAGTGCCTGTGGCGGCACTGGAACGGGTTCCGCGGCTTCTCGCTGCCGAACACGCCCTGCCTGGTGGTGGACCTCATGTTCCGCCCGCCCGCGGCCAGGCGCCTGGTGGTCGACGACTTCCAGTCGAACCCCGCCACCAACCTGACGAGTTCCGGCACGAGCGTGGTCGCGACCGTGACCGGCCTCGTGGAGGGCGTCTTCAACGACAACGACACGGTGTTCACCGACCTCGCCACCGACGCCATGAACGGCATGACGTTGGCTGGTCCGGGCGACAACAGCGCCGGCATCGTCTTCGATTCCGCTCCCGGCCAACGGCTGACCTTCGAACTGCCGGCCGCTGGCCGCGACGCGCGGCGCTACACGCACGTGTCGTTGCGCGCGGCCCAGGCGACGCGCGATCCCTTGACCACGGCCGTGCTGGGGGAACACGACGTGGAGGTCGCCCTGCGCGATGGCGCGGGGCGCCGCGCCGTGGTGCGCGCCTCGGCGCTCGCGATGGGGATCTCCGAGCCCTACCAGCGCACCGCGTGCGGCACGGGCACGGGTTGGGCCAACGAGTTCGAGACGATCCGCGTCGACATGGAAGCGCTCTTGCGCAGCGAACCGGCCTTCGACGCCGCCGACGCGCGCAGCATCGAGTTGGAGTTCGTCTCCAACGGTCGCATCGGCCTGGACGAGGTCGCGCTGGAGGTGGATCCGTGAAGAATGCCTTGCGTTGGATCCCCGCGTCGCTGCTGCTGCTCGCCGCCGCCACCTACGCCGTGCGCGAACCCACCCCCGTGCAGGTACCCAAGCCGGCCGAGGACGCTGCTTCCGCCACCGTCGCGCCCGGGGTGCTGCGCCTCGTCGCGGCGGCGCCCTTCGAACTGCAGAAGCCCTACGACCACGTCTGGCGCGTCGAAGCGCCGCAGGTCTGGAGCGGCTGGCTGGTGGCGCTCGAGGCCGATCCCGCCTTGTGCGCGCCGCGGCAGACGGCCGAACCCGTGCTGGTCGCCGGCCTGCAGACGGCCGCGCGCGTCAACCACGGCGCGCTGGGCCGCGTGGTGGCGGTGCTGCCCTGCGACGAGCGGCTCGCCGGGGCGCCGTGCGCCGACCTCGCGCGCACATGGTGGTGGTCCGCGCCCGCCTTGCCCGAGCAACTGGACGAGGCGGCGTTGGCGGCGGCGCGCGCGGCCTTGCCGCGCGGAGCGATCCACGCGGTCGGCGAGGCCGAGTGGGCGGCTGCGCGCGCGCGCGGCGGCGAGGCGATCCAGGTCCTCGACGAGACCGAGCTGTGGCGCGTGGCCGCGGCGTGGATCCTCGAGCACGCGCCCGAGGATCGCGAGACGGCCCAAGGCCTGCTCGTGCCGCTCGAAGGGCGCTGAGCGCGCCGACGGGCGCCCCCGGCGCGTCCGCCGGGGGATCGCCTGCCTGTCAAAAATCCTTGACGAGCGGCGGCGTGCGTCGCCGGCCGCGTCCGGTGGTCGGATCCCCCTGGTGGCCGAGCCGCCTCGGCGGTCGATCTTCCCCGGTTGTCAAGTTTCCTTGACGAAGTGCGCCACCCACGAGTCGAAGCGCGCGGGATCGCCCGGGGTGCGCTTGTCGGCCTCGGCGGCGGAGCGGTTCCGCGCGAGGATCGCCCGCCCGAACCACGCGCCCAGGCGCCGCTCGCCATGGTGCGCCAGTTGCGGCCAGGGATCGCTCAACTGGTAGTGCGAGCCGCGCACGCAGCGGAAGCCGCGCGCCTCCATCAAGCGTCGCGCTCCGGCGAGGTCCAGCGCGTTCATCTCGCGCACGGCGACCAACGCTTCGGACGCCCGGCGCTTGCCGACACCGCGCGAGGCCGAGCTGACATCTCCGAACACCAGCGTCCCGCCCGGCGCGACCACGCCCGCCAATCCGTCGGCGAAGCGCTCGGCGTCGGGGGCGAAGCTGACGACGCCCGACGACACCACGTGGTCGAAGGGCGCCTCGCCCGCGGCGGGGAAGGGCGGCGCGGCTCCGAATCCCACGCGGCCTTCCACATCGTCCAGTCCGGCCGCGCGCGCGTTCTCCAGCGCGCGGCGCACCATCTCGGGCGACGGATCGAACAAGGCGAGGTGCGGCCGTCCGCCCGCGCGCCGAGCGACCAGCGCGGCTTCGATGCCGCACCAGCCGGCGCCGCTGCCGAAGTCGAGCACGCGCCGCGCGCGCGACGCGTCGGCGTACACGCCCACGAACTGGCGCATCCAGCGATGGTGCGCCCAGCCCGGCTGCGACGGGTCGCCGTCCCAACCCTTGGCGTTGGCGTCGAACTTGGCGATCGTCGTCTCGGGCGACAGGACCTTGGAGCGCTGGCCACACACGACCAGCGTGCCGGAAAGGCCGCAGGCCTTGCGCAGATCGCGCGTGCCGCCGAGCTCGCGGCGCGAGACGCCCTGCTGCGACATGAGGTAGTGCGCGGAGACGTGCAGGCGCGGCCACAGCGCCTCGCGCAAGCGCGCCGCGTCGTTCGGCGCGAGCGACCCGCGCACGAACACGAGCAGCGCGTCGTCGCCGGCGAACTCGAGCAGGCGCGGCGCGGACTCGACGAGGCGGCTCGACTCGACCTCGCAGGCGGCGGTGCCGCCCGAACCGCCTTCGGGCGTGCGCAACCCGGCCGGCTTCAACTGGAGGTCGGAGAGCGCGGCATCGAGCGCCGCGAGGGGCGGATTGGCGAGCTTCATCGGCGTGCGGTCCTGGCGGCGCGGCGCGCGCGCGCCTTGGCGAGGCGCGTCTCGCGTCGTTCCCTGCGTTCGGCCTTGGCGTCGCCCGCCGGAGCGGCGCGGTCGGGCCGGAGCGCCAGGGACAACGAGTACGCGATCTCGTCGCCGGCGCACCAGACCGAGTGCATGCAGGTCGAACGCAGGCCGCGGTTGGGCAGCAGGATGCCATCGCCGGGCTCCAACAGGAAGGCGTGGCCGCGTTCCGCGAGCAGGTTCGTGAACTCGGGGGCGCGCTCGACCAGCGCGTGCAGCAGGCCGCAGCCCGGCAAGGCGAGCTCGTCCACGAGGCGCGCCTCGTCCGCGACGATCTCGGCCAGTTTGCGTTCGGCGCCCGCGCCGTGCAGCCCGCGCGCCACCCAGGGCATCGCGCCGCGCCGCAGGTCCGCGTCGAATTCGCGCACGCGCTCGCACAAATCGGCGGTCGACAAGGCGATCCACGCCGTGCGGCCGGACAACTGCGCGTAGCACACGCCCAGTTGCCGATGCGCTCCGTCGTCCAGGTCGTCCTCGGCGAACGCATCGTGGTGGAACAGCGCGCCGCCCTGCGGCGCGTTCCAATAGGCGATGTGCTGCGTCGCGAGCACCTCGCCGCCCGTCGCGCGGCGCAGGAACTCGCGCAGGAACGGCTCGTCGACGACGAGCGCCGCCTCCGGCAGCAGTTCCTCGCACAAGCGCGCCACCAACCGATGTCGGACGATGTCGCGCGAGGCGTCGTCGCGTCCCTCGACCCCGAAGGACCCGCGCAGGCGCAGCGAAGCGTCGTCCTCGTGCGTGGAGAGCCAGCCGGACTTCAGCCACAGCTCGGCGGGCGCGGCGCGTCCTTGGGGATCGCGCGCCGCCACGCGGACCTTCTCGATGTCGCGCTCGGGATCGGCGCGTTCTCGCACGCGTCCCAGCACCTCGAAGCCCTCGTCGCCGTCGAGGCGTTCGAGCAGCCAATCGCGCAACCCGCCCGGCGCCGCGAGGCGCTGGCGCAGCTCCTCGCGCTCGGCCAGCTCGTCGGCCGCCTCCTCGACGACCTCGGCGAAGAGCCCCGGCAGCAGCACCGGCTCGCAGCGTTGCCATCGCGCGACGCTCGCCTCGAGGAAGGCTTCGATGCCGGCCGGTTCGCCCTTGTTCCAGCGCGCGCCCAGCGCGGAGGGATCAAGCTCGGCCCACTCGCCGTGCCAGGCTCCGCGTCGCTCGAGCAGCGCCGTCGAACGCAGGTATGCGACCGGGACCGTGGCGCGCGCCGGATCCTCGGGCACGAGCGGCACGATCGGACGGGCCCCGGGCGCGCGGGCGCGCGATGAATCGAGGAGCCGCGCGAGGAGCGCGGCCTTGTCCTCGGAGGGGCCCTTCCGCGCCGGTCCGCGCGCGCCCTCCGACGGGCGTCGCCGCGGGCGCTCCTCTTGGCCTTGCTTGCGCGGCTTCCCCATGGCTTCGATGAGCGCACGGTAGCAGGCGCGCCCCCGAGTCGGAAGAATGCCGGGCGTGCAGCACGGGCCCACACGTACTTGGCGCGTCGCGGGTGTCGAGGTGGGCGTGCTCGTCGACGAGACGCGCCGGCGCGAGCTCCTGTGCGCGGCCGCCGGCGTCGATCCGGCCGCCCTGCGCGGCATGCGCATGGTCAAGCAGTCGCTCGACGCGCGCGTGCGCGACGGGACGCGGCGCCTGCGCTTCGTGCTGCAGGCGGACCTGGTGCTGGACGCGGACCATCGCTCGGCCGCGCTCGCGCGCGCCATCAAGTCCGGACGCGTGGTCGCGGCGCCGCCGCGCGATTCCTTGTCGCGCCCGCGCACGCACCCGTCGCGCGTCGGCGCGCGCGCGGCGGTGCTGGGCTCGGGGCCCGCGGGCTTGTTCGCGGCCCTCGTGCTGGCGCGCAACGGCGCCAAGGTCGACCTGTACGAGCGCGGGGACCCGGTCGAGCGACGCTCGCAGCCCCTCGTGCGCTTCCAGCGCGGAGGTCCGCTCGATCCGGAGTCGAACCTGCTGTACGGGGAGGGCGGGGCCGGCACGTACAGCGACGGGAAGATCTACACGCGCGTCGACGATCCGCTCGAGGTGCCGATCCTCGAGGAGCTCGTCGCCTGCGGCGCTCCGCCGGAGATCGTCCACGACGCGCGCGCGCACATCGGCACGGACAAGCTGCATCGCGTCCTGCCGGCCTTGCGCGCGCGCCTGCAGTCGCTGGGCGTCGCCATCCACTTCCGCACGCGCGTCGTGGACCGCGTCGTCGAGGACGGGCGGGTGCTCGCCGTGCGCACGGCGGACGGCGAGCGCGCCTGCGACTTGCTGGTGGTGGCGCCGGGCCACTCGGCGCGCGACACCTTCGAGATGCTCATGGCGCGCGGCGTGGTGGTGGAACCGAAGGCCTTCCAACTCGGCGTGCGCATCGAGCACCCGCAGGAGCTCGTCGATCGCGCGCGCCATGGCGTGGGGCCCGAGGCGGACGCGCTGGGCGCGGCGAGCTACGGACTGGTCTCGAGCGCGGACGGCGCGATCGCCTCCGCGCACAGCTTCTGCATGTGCCCCGGCGGACGCATCGTGGCCTCGATCAGCGAGGCCGGCCACTTGTGCACCAACGGCATGAGCAACTCGACGCACAGCTCGCGCTGGGCCAACGCGGCGCTCGTCGCCACCTTCGGCCCCGAGGACTTCGGGCGCGAGCCCTTGGCCGGGATCGCCTTCCAACGCGCGCTCGAGCGGCGCTTCTTCGAGGCCGGCGGCTCGAGCTACGCCGCGCCCGCGCAGCGCGCCTCCGACTTCCTCGCGCGTCGCGCCAGCACCGGTCCGTTGGAATGCAGCTTCCGCTTCGGCGCGACTCCGGGGCGACTCGACGAGTTGCTGCCGCCGCGCGTGGTCGCGGCGTTGTCGCGCGCCTTGCCGTTCTGGGATCGCGTCGTGCCCGGCTTCGCCGGCGCGGACGGCCTGCTCGTCGGCGTCGAGACGCGCAGCGCCTGCCCGGTGCGCATGCCGCGCGACCGCGCCAGTTTCCGCGCGCAGGGCATGGCGAACCTGCTGCCCGTTGGAGAGGGCGCCGGTTGGGCCGGCGGCATCATGAGCGCGGCCCTCGACGGGGCGCGCGCGGCGGTCGCCTGGCTGGAATCCGAGGGCTGAGACCGGCCTCGGGCGTCCTGCCGCGCCGCTCTTGGTATCGTGTCGGGACGATGAACGACCGCAAGGGGACGGGCCAGCCCGCCGACACGCGCAAGGTCACGACGGCCGGCTTGCGGCGCATGAAGGAGCGCGGCGAGCCCATCGCGGCCCTCACCGCCTACGACCACACGATGGCGGTGCTGCTCGATGAGGCCGGCCTCGACGTGCTGCTCGTGGGCGACTCGGTGGCGATGGTCGTGCAAGGGCGCCAGACGACGGTGTCCGTGACCATGGAGCAGATGCTCTACCACGCCGGACTGGTCGCCGCGGGCGCGGAGCGCGCGCTGGTCGTCGGCGACCTGCCGTTCATGAGCTACCAGGTCAACGCCGACGAGGCGCTGAGGAACGCCGGGCGGATGGTCAAGGAGGCGGGCGTCGAGGCCGTCAAGGTCGAGGGCGGCGAGCACGTGTGCGCCACCGTCAAGCGCATCGTCGACGTGGGCATCCCCGTGATGGGCCACCTCGGCCTCACGCCGCAGTCGATCCACAAGTTCGGCACCTACCAGGTGCGCGCCACCGAGCCCGAGGAGGCCGACCAAGTGCGCCGCGACGCGCGCGCGCTGCAGGACGCGGGCGTGTTCGCGTTGGTGCTGGAGAAGATCCCCGCCAGCCTCGCCGCCGAGGTGTCCGCCAGCCTGTCGATCCCGGTGGTCGGCATCGGCGCGGGCGCCGGCTGCGACGGCCAGATCCTCGTGACGCACGACATGCTCGGCCTGTACACGCGCTTCCGTCCGCGCTTCGTGCGCCGCTACGCGCAGATCGGCGAGGAGATGGTGGGGGCCTTCCGGCACTACGTGGCCGACGTCAAGGGGCGTCGCTTCCCCTCCGCAGCCGAGAGCTACTGAAGCGCGTCGCGGCGGCTTGGCGCGCGGGGTTCGCGCGCGTCGCGCGTCGGATGCAGTCCGGTGGGAAGTTCCTTCCGCCCGCGTCCCGCGGCGCATTTGCGCCTTCTTTCCCTGAAGCGTCGCGCCCCGCGGCGACGAAACACAGGTCGTGGAACCGGTCGTCTCCGGCTCCGCCCACACCACCACCACGACCAAGACCATGAACAAGCTCCTGATCGTCGACGACAGCTCGACCATGCGCAAGATCATCATGCGCGTGCTGCGCCAAGCCGAGATCTCCGTCGACAACATCCTCGAGGCGGGCAACGGCGTCGAGGGCATGCAGCAACTGGCCTCGAACCCCGACGTCGGGCTCGTCCTGTCGGACGTGAACATGCCCGAGATGAACGGGCTCGAGTTCGTCAAGGCGATCCGCAAGTCGCACGCCAAGGAGAAGCTGCCGATCATCATGGTCACCACCGAGAGCGGTCAAGGACTCTTGACGAACGCGCTCGAGGAAGGCGCCAACGGCTTCGTCTGCAAGCCCTTCACGCCCGAGACCATCCGTTCGGCCCTGGAACCCTTCGTGGGCTGAATCGTCGTGGACGATCGCCATCAACGATCCGCCGGCGCGCTGGCGGAGGACTTGCGCGCCTCGGTGCAGCAGGTGCTCGCGACGATGGTCGAGGGCGGCTGCGACTGCCTGGGCGTCGACGCGTCCGCGCCCGAGGCGCACCTGCACGCGCAGGTCGACTTCCAGGGCGCCCACCAAGGGACCTTGAGCATCGCCTGCGACGCGCCGGGAGCCGAAGACCTGGCGCGCGGCCTGCTCATGCTGGGTCCCGACGATCCGTTGGCGCCCGAGGAGGTCGCCGACGCGTTGAAGGAGTGCGCGAACATGGTCGCGGGAGTGCTCAAGACGCGCGCCTTCGGCTCCGACGGCGACGCGCGGCTGTCCGTGCCGCGCCTGCAGTCGACGCCGGCGCCCGCCGGCGCGCTGGTCTGGCGCGTGCGCGGCGGGACCATGGCCGTGGCCCTCAGGAGGGGCGCATGACCACGACGGCGACGAACCTCGACCTCGACAAGCGACTCGTCGAAGGCGCCCTGGCCCGCGTGGCGCAGGACCTTTCGATGATCACCGACCGCGAGATCGAGATCTCGACCACTTCGGTCGAGCGGGCCGGGCAGCGCGTCGAGGGCCGCGGGAAGGTGCACATCTCCTTCAAGCTCGGGATGCAGGTCGGCGATCGCATCCTGCACGGCGCGCTGGTCGTGCCGCTGCCGGAGGCGATCAGCCTCGCGGGGTACCTGATGATGACACCCGACGAGGGCGTCAAGGCGCGGCGCGGCGCGAGCACGCTCGACGGCCCGACCAAGGACGCCATGATGGAGGTCGGCAACTTCATCGGCGGCGCCTTCGACGCCGCGGTGCGCGACCTCGGCGTCGGGCAGGTCAAGGTGCGCAGCGAAGGCTGCCAAGGCGTGCGCGCCAACGTGCGGCCCGCCTTCCGCCACGAGGATGGCGAACCGCTGGTCGTGGCGCGCGCGCAATGGCGCATCCACAACTGGCCGCCCTTCGAGGCGTTGTTGATGCTGCCGCCCGTGGCCTGACCGCGGCGCCAGCCGCCGGGGCCTGAGCGCGACGCCGGCGAGGGGGCCTCAGCCCTTGCCCTTCTTGTCGAGCGCGGCCTTGAACAGGTTGCCGAGGTTCGTGCCCGAGGGGCGCGGCGCGGCGGCCTTCAGGGCGGCGTCGATGACCGCGGCGTCGACGGAATCCTCCGAGCCGATCAAGGCGCCGCGCGGATCGAGTCGCGTCAGGGCGATGCGCTTCTGGCCGCGGTCGACGGACAGGATGCGCACCTGCAGTTCGTCGCCGGCCTTGACCGCGTCGCTCGCGCGGCGCACGCGGTCCTTGCCCAGTTGCGACACGTGCACGAGGCCCTCGACTCCCGGGGCGATCTCGACGAACGCGCCGAAGTCCATGACGCGCACGACCTTGCCGGCCACGACGCTGTCGGGCACGAGGCGCGCCGCGTGCTCGTCCATCGGGTCGGGCTCGAGCTGCTTCCGGCCGAGGCCGATGCGCTTGCCGCCTTCGTCGATGGAGAGGACCTGCACCTCGACGTTGTCGCCGACGTTGACGAGCTCCGAGGCCTTCTCGACGCGCCGGTGGGCGAGGTTCGAGACGTGCAGCAAGCCCTCGAGGCCGCCGCCGAGGTCGACGAAGGCGCCGAAGGACTCGACGCGCGCCACGCGGCCCTTGACCACCATGCCGACGTGGTACTTGCCCACGGCCTCCTGGCGCAGCACGTCGCGCTCCTTCTCCAGCAGCGCGCGGCGCGACAGCACGACGCGCTTGCGCTCGAGGTTCACCTCGACGACCAGCGCGTCCATGTTCTGGCCGATGTACTGGGCGAGGTTGTCCTCGCGGCCGAGCGACACCTGCGAAGCCGGCACGAAGGCCGACAAGGCGCCGACGCGCGCCTCGAGTCCGCCGGTGTTCTGGCCGGTGATCTTGGCCTTGACCTGCACGCCGGGTTGGAGCTCGTCGAAGCCCGAAGCGATCGGGGCCTTCTCGCGCACCCTGGTCAACTTCCACAGCTCGTCCTCGCGCCCGGCGAGTTCGAAGTCGAGCGCCGCGCCCTCCTTGGGCGGGGAGTCGAACTCGCGCAGCGAGATCACTCCCTGCATGCGCGGTCCGAGATCGACGAAGACGTCGTCGCCGCTGATGCCGGCGATCACGCCGCGCATCGTGCCGCGTCCCTTGGGCTTGGAGCCCGAGTCGATGGCCTGCAGGTTGACGCCCTCGAGGGCGGCGGAGATCTCGCGCGACAGCGCGTCGTTGGGCTCGTTCTTCATGGTCGCTGCGCCGCCGCGGCCAATGCCGGTCCGCGGAAGGCGCCGTTGATTTCGGCCCTGCATTGTAGCGCCTCGCCGCTCGGCCCTGCGCGCGATCCGGCCGCGTCCGCGCTTCCGACCGGGGCCGGCAGGGACCGGCCCCGGCGCGGGATGGGACCGCGTCGGGGCCGGATCGGGGGCGGAACCGCGGCGGCGAGCTCCGTCCCTCGTCCAGGGTGCCGCGAGGGCGGCGCTCAGAGCTTCACGTACTCGTAGTCCACCGCCTGGTCGTTGATGCCCTTCGGCGGCGGGGCGACCCACGAGGCGATCTTGCCCTTCTCCAGCACGGGCCGCATGAGCGACTTGACGTAGGCCTTGTCCTCGGGGGTCGGCAGCCACTCGGCCGCCTTGGCGTTCCAGGTCTGCTCGGAGACCTGGTTGCCGAGCAGGTCGAAGCGGCCGGCCGAGTACTCGCCGATCTTGCGGTTGAAGCGGCGGTGCGGCAGCGAGAAGCGGAAGGGGTTCTCGTACTTCTCGCAGATGCGGTTCCAGTACTGGATGCCCTTCAAGTTGTCCTTCACGTACTCGTCGCGCAGGACCTCGTTCATCGCGTTGCGCAGCGCCACGTCCTCGTGCACGAGCTTGCCGTCGACGAAGCGCTCCATCGCGTAGGTCTGGTCGAGCGCCTTGTGCTCGTCGTGGCGCTCCTCGTAGGCGCGGCCCTTGAGCCCGGCCGCGAAGAAGTTGGCCGAGTTGGAGGAGACCTCGGCGCCGAACAAGTCGGTCGAGGAGCTGGACCAGAAGTTGATGTACTTCTGGATGATCTCCATCGGGATGGCGCCGTGCTTCTTCACGTCCTCGCCCGGGTGCTCCTTCATCACCTGGCAGGTGCGCTCGATCACGCGTCCCACGCCCGTCTGGCCGACGAACATGTGGTGCGCCTCCTCGGTCAGCATGAAGCGGCAGGTGCGCGCCAGCGGATCGAAGCCCGACTCGGCCAGCGTCAGCAGTTGGAACTTGCCGTCGCGGTCGGTGAACATCGTGAAGCAGAAGAACGACAGCCAATCCTCGCACGGCTCGTTGAACGTGCCGAGGATGCGCGGATGGTCGGCGTTGCCGCTGCGGCGCTGGAGGAGCTCCTCCGCCTCCTCGCGGCCGTCGCGGCCGAAGTAGGTGTGCAGCAGGTAGACCATCGCCCACAAGTGGCGGCCTTCCTCGACGTTCACCTGGAACAGGTTGCGCAGGTCGTAGAGCGACGGCGCGGTGTGCCCGAGCAACCGCTGCTGCTCGACGCTGGCGGGTTCGGTGTCGCCTTGGGTCACGATCAGGCGGCGCAGCCAGTTGCGGTACTCGCCAGGCACCTGCTGCCAGGCGTCTTCGCCCATGTGGTCGCCGAAGCCGATCTTGCGGCCCGCCTGCTGGGGCTCGAGGAAGATGCCCCAGCGGTACTCGGGCATCTTCACGAAGCCGTAGTGCGCCCAGCCGTCGGCGTCCACGCTGACGGCGGTGCGCAGGTAGACGTCGTTCATGTTGAAGTCGGTGGGGCCCATCGACTTCCACCACTCGATGTAGTTGGGCTGCCACTCCTCCAGCGCGCGCTGCAGGCGCTTGTCGGAGGCGAGGTCGACGTTGTTGGGGATCCTCTGCGAGTAGTCGATGCCGGCCATGTCGGGTCTCCTTCTTTGGTGCGCGGTCAGGTGCGCAGGTGGTCGAATTCGGGGCGGTTGGGCGTGCCGTAGCACTGCAGCGCGCCGCGCGGGCCGACCGCGTTCGGGCGCTGGAAGATCCAGTTCTGCCAGGCCGACAGGCGGCCGAAGATCCGGGTCTCCATGGTCTCGGGGCCGGGGAAGCGCAGGTTGGCCTCCATGCCGGTCAGGGCGTCGGGCGAGAACGCGCAGCGTTCCTCGATGGCGAGGCGCAGCTCGTCGTCCCAGTCGATGGCGTCGGGCGCGCAAGTGGCGAGGCCCAGTTCGTCGGCGCGCGCCGCGTCGAACGAGGCGCCGGCCGCGAGCACCTCGCCGACGCTGTCGGGCGTGCCTAGGAAGCGCGTGGCGAGGCGCGAGAGCTCGTTGCTCATCGGGTGCAGGCCGGCGTTGGCGGCGGTGGCGCCGAACTCGACCTTGGCGTCGTCGTCGACCAGCACGAAGCTGCGGTCGCAGGCCAGCAGGATCTCGAGGAACGTGCCGGTCCAGGTCGTGCCGCCGTCCGCCACGGCGTAGAAGCTCTTGGCGGAGAGGTCGATGCGCTTCAGCACGCGGCGCACGAGGTGCTGGACCTCGCCGACGAAGCCCTTGTCGTCGACCGCGAGCAGCGCGTCGGTGGCGACGAGCGTCGCGGCCGAGCCGGTGCAGCGCACCAGCACGAGCGCGATGTCGAGGTGGTTGAAGCGCATGCGGCAGACGGCGTCGTCCAGCTCGCGCATCGCGCGCAGGATCCACCACGACGAGCCTTGCGCCAGCGCCTCGGCGCGCGTCTTCGGGCACGAGTCGGGCGCGTGGATCGCCAACTTGGCCGTGCGCGCGCCGTGGTCCATCTCCAAGGACACGTGGCGGTACTGCAGGCGTTCGCCGCCGGCGATCGGCGTGGACTCCGGCTCGATGGCCTCGAGCGCCACCGGCTCGTCGGCGCGCGCCGTCGCCTTGCCGGCGAGCAGCTTGGCGCGCTCGGCCACGCCTTCCTTCCACTTCGACAGCGGCAGCAGCCCGTCGACGAGGTTCCACTCGACGGCGCGCTTGCCCTTGATGCCCTCGGCGATGGTCGAGAACACGTCGCAGCGGTCGCGGCGGATCTTGCGCTTGTCGGTGATGCGCGTGAGGCCGCCCGTGCCCGGCAGCACGCCGAGCAGCGGCACCTCGGGGAAGCTCACCGCGCTGTTCCGGTCGTCGACGAGCAGGATCTCGTCGCAAGCCAGCGCGAGCTCGTAGCCGCCGCCGGAGGCGGTGCCGTTCAGCGCCGCGAGGAACTTGATGCCCGAGCGGCGCGAAGCGTCCTCGATCGAGAGGCGCGTCTCGTTCGTGTACTTGCAGAAGTTGACCTTGAAGGCGTGCGCGCTCGTGCGCAGCATCACGATGTTCGCTCCGGCGCAGAAGACGCGGTCGAGGCCGCCGGTCAACACCACCGTGCGGACGGAGGGATGCTCGAAGCGCACGCGTTGCACCGCGTCGGCGAGCTCGACGTCGACGCCGATGTCGTAGCTGTTGAGCTTGAGCTCGTAGCCTTCGCGTTCGCCGGCTTGGCCGTCGACCGCCATCGTCAGGGTGGCGATCGCGCCATCGACGGCGAGCTTCCAGTGCTTGTACTGCGAAGGATGCGTCTGCAGCTTGACGGGCGGTCGGTCGTAGGTGGTCGAAGCCATCGGCGGTGCGGTCGTGGGGGCAGTGGTCGTGCGGAGCGGAGGAGGTGGTTGACCTTGGCGGATGTGGGAAGTAGAATTCCCATATACCGCGATCACGCCAACTCTGCTGCTCAGGATAGCCTTCGCATGGACCAAGCCAACCGATTCTTGAAGGAAATGGGGCGTCGCCTGCGCCAAGCGCGCACCCAGGCGGGCTTGTCCGTGTCGGAATTGGCGCGGCGGGTCGAATTGTCGCGCCGCCACCTGACGGAGGTGGAGGCGGGGCGCGCCAACTTGTCCGTGCTCACCTTGGCGGCGTTGGGGCGGGAACTGCATCTGGGTGCCTCGGCCCTGCTGCCCGCCTTCGACGGCGGTCGGCGCGACGGTCGCATCGCGCTGGTGGGACTGCGCGGCGCGGGCAAGTCGACCTTGGGCCGGCGCCTCGCGCTGGAACTCGAGGTGCCATTCGTCGAATTGGATGCGGTGGTCGAGCAGCTCGCAGGCACGGGCTTGTCCGAGCTCTTCAGCACGCACGGCGAAGCCGGCTACCACCGCTTCGAGGCCGAGGCCTTGGAGCAGGTGCTCGCCTCCGCCGGCCGCTGCGTGGTCGCCGCCGGCGGCTCCATCGTCACCTGCGAGCCCAACTTCGCGCGGCTCAAGGAAGGCTGCACGACGGTGTGGCTGAAGGCGGCGCCCCACGAACACTACCAGCGCGTCGTCGACCAGCGCGATCTGCGGCCGATGACGAACCGTCCGCGCGCCATGGCGGAGCTGGAGGCCTTGTTGAAGGCGCGCGAACCCCTGTACCGCACCTGCGACCTCGCGCTCGACACCGCGGCGCGCGGCGTGGACGAGTGCGTGGCCGAACTGGCGCGCCTTGTCAAGGACGCTTGACAGGCGGCGCGCGCTCCGGCGGATTCAGTCGAGCTTGCGCCAGCCGCGCGGCACGAGGAGCAGCGCGCCCGACACCGTGATCGCCGGCCCGAGCGGCAGGTCGAACTGGAAGCTGGCCCACGTCCCGCCGAGCACGGCGACGAGGCCGGCGGCGCTGGCGAGCATCCAATGTCCGCGCATCGAGCGCGCCCACGGTCGCGCGGCCAAGGCCGGCAGCACCAGCAACCCGAAGGTCAGCACCGGCCCGACCACGAGCGTGGCCAGCGAGACGGACAAGCCGACCAGCGCCTGGTGCACGAGTTCCCAGCGCTGCACGCGCTTGCCCAGCACGCGCGCGCCCTCGGGGTCGAAGGCGCAGGCGAGCAGGTCGTTGCGCGTCCACAGGAACGCGAGCAGCACGACGAAGAGCCCCACGCCGATCGTCTCGAACTCGTGCACGCCCACGCCGAGCAGTTCGCCGGCGAGCAGGTCGTCGACGTGCCCGCGGCCCACGGGCGACAGGCGTCCGAGGATGTACGACAAGGCCGAGGCCAGCGCGAAGGCGGCCGCCACGCGCACGGGCTCGAGTCCGGCTGGTCCGCGCCGCGCGGCCACGACGAGCAGCCACGAGCCGAGGAACACCGCGCCCGCCGCCCAGGCGAGGTGCCAGTTCGTGCCAGCGTGGGGGTCGTTGAGCGCCTGGTCGACGCTCAACCCGCCGAGTCCGAAGTGCTCGATCCACCAGGGCAGCACGAGGTAGCCCGCGACCATGCCGACCGAGGCGAACTGCGGCAGGGCGATCGCCTGGAAGCTCGTCTTGCGCAGCAGCAGCTGCACTCCCACGAGCGGCAGCACGAGCCCGCAGAAGAGCGCCGCGAGGAGCGCCCAGCGGAAGAGCGAGATCTGCTCGACGAGGCCGATCTGGTCCATGGCGGCGGACTCCATCAGGATCCCCCGACCGGCGCGCCGCCCGCGCGCTCCAGTTCCCCGGGCGCGACTTCGCGCGCGCGCCCGCCCTCGACGCGCAGGACGCGCGTGGCCGCGCCACGCACGAGTTCGAGTTGGTGCGTGACGACGACCAGCGTCAGTCCCGTCTCGCGCACGAGCGCCGCCAGCAGTTCGCGCAGGACCAGCGCCGCGTCGCGGTCGACGCCGGAGGTCGGTTCGTCCATGACGAGCAGCTCGGGCCGCGCCACGAGCGCGCGCGCCACGAGCACGCGCTGGCGCTGGCCGCCGCTCAGCGAGCGGAACGGCTTGGCGCGCAGCTCGTCGACGCCCACTTCGACCATGCGCGCGCGCACGGCGTCGCGTTGCTCCTTCGAGTAGCCGCGCCACCCCGACAAGGCTCCCGCCGCGCCGGTGCGCACGACCTCCTCGACGGTGATGGGCCACACGGGATCGAGCGCCTCGCGTTGCGGCACGAAGCCCACCCTCCGCGTCGAGCGCACGCAGGAACCGGCGAGCGGAGCGAGCAACCCGACCAGGCCGCGCGCCAAGGTCGACTTGCCCGAGCCGTTCGGCCCGACGATGGCGAGGAAGTCCCCGCGGCGCACGACGAGGTCCAGCGGACCGACGACGGGGCGCGAGGCCCAGCCGAAGCTGGCGCCTCGCGCCTCGACGAGCACGCCGGAGTCCTCGTGCGGCAACTCAGCCTCCGCCCGCCGGCGCCGCGGACTCGGCCTTGGGCGCCTCGACGGGCGGCCAACGGGTGCCGAAGCCCTTGGCGAGCCGCGCGTGCAGCTCGTCCATCATGTGGATCCAATCGAACAGGCGGCCCTCCGCGTCGCAACGGCTGGGCAGTTCGCACACCGAGCAACCAGATTGCTCCACCACGCGCGCCACGGTCGAGTTGTTCGACCACGGCGCGACGAGCACGAGCACGGGCTGCAGCTCCTTGTAGCGTTGCACGACGCGCGCGAGGTGCACGGGAGTCGGGGCGATGCCCGGCTTCTCCTCGATGCTGCCCGCGTCGGCGAGTCCCCACGCGCGCACCACATAGTCGTAGTCGCTGTGGTAGCCCGCCACGCGCCGGCCCTTCCACTCCTTGGCCGCCAGTTCCCAGCGACCACGCGCCTCGGCCAGCCGCTTCAAGTACGCGGCGAGCCCTTCGTCGAGGCGCTTCGCCTCCGACGGCAGGTTGGCGAGCAGTCCGGCGTGGATGCGCCGCGCCATGTGCTCGCCCGCCAAGGGGTCGAGGTTCATGTGCGGGTTGCCGTGCGGGTGCACGTCGCCGTCCTTCCGCGACAAGTCCGTCGGCACGCCGAGGGCCGCGTAGCCCTCGGACACGTTGACGAAGCCCTTCGCGCCCGGCTGGATGCGCGCGTTGCCGCAACCCTCCAGCAAGGCGGGGACGAAGCTCGTCTCGAGCGACAAGCCGACCTGCAGGAAGACGTCGGCCTTGTGCATGGCCACCAGATGCGATGGGCGCGCGGTGACCTGGTGCAAGTTGCTCGAGCCCTTGGCCAGCACGACCATCTCGAGCGCGTCGCCGCCGATGGCGAGCGCCATCGACGCGAGGTCCGGGATGGTCGCGACCACCTTGAGCTTGTCGGCCGCGCGCGCCGGCATGGCGGCCACCAAGGCCGCGATGCAGCACAACCACAAGCGCTTCACGACGCTCACCAATTCACGCCGTGCGCGTGCGCGCCGACGAAGCCGGTGTATTGCACGAGCAGGGCGAAGGAGTCCTCGTCCGCGATGCTCGACTGGCGCACGGCGAGGCGCACCCGGTGGTATTCGCTGATGTGGCGCGTGTAGTAGATGTCGAGCTCGCTCGCGTCCTCGCCGTCGAGCCGGGGCAGCTCGGCTTCCGCCAATTGCAAGCCGACCGACTGGTTCGGCTCGAAGGCCCAGTCGCCGTAGAGGTAGAAGCCCGTCAAGCCCTGGTCGTCGACCACGAGGTCGCCGCCGCCATCGAGCCCGAGGGTCGTGTCGCCGGAGGCGAAGAGGAACTCCGTGCCGAAGGTCCACTTGTCCTCGCCGTCGGCGCCGAAGCCGTAGGTCGCGTCGAAGCCCACGACGTTCTGCGACAAGTCCTCGGCCTCCTCGTTCCCGCCCTCGGCGGAGTAGGAGGGGATGCCCAGCCACGACGCGCCGAGCTGCAGCGTCGAGTCCTCGCCGACGTCCATGAAGCTCGTCAAGCGCGCGGTCATGGCGAGGTCGCCGAGCTCCTTGCGTCCGCCGAGTTCGCGCTCGATCCCGAGATCCTCGAGGTCTTCGCTCTCGCTGTTGATCGCACCGTAGACGCCGAGCGACCAGCGCAACGCGCCCGTCTCGCCACCGGGCGTCCACGCGTCCCATTGCACGCCGTCGCCGCCCAACTCGGAGCCGAGGTAGGCGCGCAACGGCAACGGACGGTCGACGGTGCGCAGGTCGTGCACGTGCGCCTGCATCTGCTTGCCGAAGTCGAGGAAGAAGCGCCCGATGCGCAGCGTGTGCGTGTCGCCCAGGCCCTTGTAGTGGATGGCGGCCTCCTCCATGGCGAGGCCTTCCTCCTCGGCGACGGCCACGAAGTAGGCCCACGCGTCGGGATCGATCCACGACTTGGCGGAGAGCTCCGCCGAACGCAACGACAACTCGAGGCCATCGTCCCCGTCGCCGTCCGAGTAGTCGGCCAAGGTGTCGACGACGAAGGCGAAGGCGGGGTTGAAGACGCTGCTGAAGCCCGAAGTCTGGCCCGAGGCGTCGGTCGCTTGCTGGGGCATCGCCGAGCGCGCGGGCATGCCCGGCGTGGCGAAGCCACCGGGCGGGACCGGCTTCGGCGTCGCCTGGCCCTGCGTGGCGGGCTTGGCATTCGTGGCGGGCTTGGCTTGCGCGATCGGCTTCGCCGGGGCGGCGGCTGCTTCTTGCGCGTGGGCCGCGGTGGCGAGGATGGCGGGAACGAGGATGGCGGCGAGGCCGCGGGTGTCTTGCTGGCTCATGGGAGTCGTGGGTTGCATGCGGATGCCGAAGGGCGTCCGCCTTCAGGTGGTGGATGCGGGATCGCGCGCGGTGCGCGGAGAGTCCAACCGCGATGCGCGGAACGGACATGGATCGGGACGAGGTCCCGACGAGCACGGCTCGCGGCCGACTCTGGGTGGAAGAAGCGGATCCGGTGCTCGCGCGCGCGCGGCGGCGAGGCAGGGATGCGTCGCGATCAGGCCGCTGGCGGCGACTGCTTGGGCGCCAAGTCGAGGATGGAGACCGCGGCATGCACTTCGTCCGCGGGGCGGACGAGCGATGCGCGGCACTCGCACGTCGAGTCCGCCGGCAGGCGAGGCTCGAGCGGCGGCGTGCCATCCTCGCGCGCCATGGTGCCGAGCAGGCACGGGTGGTGCTCGTCCGACGGCCAGCCTCGGCTGGCGTCGACCTGCGCGGATGCTTCCGCGTCGACCAGGGACTCGCTCTCGCAACGGAGCGAGGCTTTCGCCGTCGCATGGGGCGTGCCGCAGGCGGTGTCGCCGACGAGCTCCGGGCGGGGCGCTTCCCCCGGTGCGCACGCTTCCTCGTGCGTCCACCGGCCGTGGTCGGCGCACAGCACGTGCCGTTCGAAAGCTCGGTGGGCGGCGCCGGCGAGGTGCACGACGAGGATCGCGCACGCCAACGCCATGCCACGCCACTCGCGGCGCGAAGATGCGCGCAGATGGCCGGCCAAGCGGGCGATGGACGAGCTGTCCATGGCGCGGCATGAGAACCGCCGAGGTGGCCGCCGGTCAAGTCCGAGCACCGAAACCTCGCGCGCGGGTGCTTGCTCGCGGCGGCGCGCGCCGTCGCCGCGCTACCAGGACACCTGCACGGGGAGCCCGCGCGACTCGATGGCGCGCGCATGGCGCTCCATCCACTCGCGCGGCACCGGACCCAGTTCCCGCGCCGCGGGTTGGTGCGATGCGCGCGCCGGGCCGTACAGCATCACCCCGCGCACCGGCACGCCGCGCGCGACGAGGTCGGCGACCAGATCGAGGTAGGCCGACGCCTCGGCGTCGCTCGGCGGCAGGCCATGGCGCGCCAACACCATGCTCTGGATCCAGGTCGGGCAGGCGCGTGCCGCCAACTCGAGGTTCGCCCGCGCACGCGCGTGCCCCGCGCGGTTCGTGTTCAACGCCGCCGCGCCCGCGTCCGTGGCCGAGTCGAGCTTGTACCAGACGCGGCCGCCGGCTTGCGCCATGCGCTCGAGCGCCGCGAGCACGCGCGGCCGGTGCACGAGCGATCCATTCGTGATGAGCACGATGGGGACCTTTCCGACGACGCCCAGCTCGGCGAGGATGCGCGCCACGAGATCGACGACCTCGCCGAACTCCTCGCAACTGGTCGGTTCGCCGTTGCCGCTGATGGCGACATCCTTCCACTCGCGCGCGCCCTCCGGCGCGTGGCGCGCCAAGTAGTCGCCGCGCACGATGCCGTCGAGGAACCCGCGCAACTCGCGCTCGAGCAGCGCGAGGTCGCAACGCGGCGCGTCGCCGTACACGAGTCCCGGCACCTGGCAATACACGCAGCGCCAGTTGCAGGCGTTGTTCGTGTTGAGGTTGATGCCCACCGAGACGCCTCCGGCGCGGCGCGACACGACCGGATAGACGTGGGTCAAGCCCGCGCTGCCGCGGTCGTGGTCGTCGATGGAGAGGCTCGCCATGGGTGGAGGAGAAGGTG
The DNA here is from genome assembly GCA_046341775.1 of Planctomycetia bacterium. Classification (GTDB taxonomy): domain Bacteria; phylum Planctomycetota; class UBA1135; order UBA1135; genus SXXH01. Next base: position 15,067 of record JBKDQQ010000019.1, on the reverse strand, counting down.
GCGCGCGAGGGCCGGCGACTCAAGTGCGCGGAGCTTTTGACGGGCGCGGGAGCGTCGTCGCGCGGCTAGAGTCGTGCTCCATGGCCCACGACGCCTCCTATCCGCTGCACACCGACCTCGCGGAGCTCGAGCGGCTGCGCTTCCAGCACGAGGTCTGGGGCGACCAGACCCGCGCGTTCCTCGCGCGGCTCGGCGTGCGAGAGGGGATGCGCGTGCTGGACCTTGGGTGCGGTCCGGGCTTCGTCTCGTTGGAACTGGCGCGACTCGTCGGTCCGACGGGGCGGGTGACGGCGCTCGACGAATCGAGCGGCTGGCACGCGTGGCTGTCGACCGAGGCGCGGCGGCTCGGGATCGCCAACCTGGTGCAGGTCGAGACGCGCCTCCAGCACGCCGACTTCCCGGAGGACTCGTTCGACCTGGTGTTCGGCCGTTGGTTCTGGAGCTTCGTGCCCGATCCGTGCACGCAGGCGCGACGCGTGGCGCGTTGGTTGTCGCCCGGCGGGGTCTTCGCCTTGCAGGACTACCACCACGAAGGGATCGCGTTGCACCCGCCCGCGCGCGGCTTCGACGCCGTCGTGCGCGGCCTGCGCGCCATGTACGCCAACCATGGCGGCGACGCCTTCGTGGCCGCCCGCGCCCCGGAGATGTTCGCCGCCGCCGGCCTCGCCACGCTCGAGCTCCGTCCCACCATCCGCTGCGGCGCGCCCGGCTCGCCGCTCCACGCCTGGGCCGACGGCTTCTTCCCGCGCTACGCGCGCAAGCTGCTTGCCGGCGGCTGGATCGCCGCCGCGGAGTGCGAGCAATTCGAACGCGAATGGCGCGCCCACTCCACCAACCCGCACGCACTCTTCTGGTCGCCCGTCGTCCTCGACGCCGCGGGGGTCAAGTGATCGCTGAACGCTTGGTGCCGGACGGCACAGGCCACTGCAGCCGTGGTCGCGTTGAGGGGGACGCGCGAACGCGTTGGCCCGGCAACCCGAGCACGCGCGACCCGTGCTTGTTTGGTGCCGCTAGCGCGGCACCAAACTCTCCCTCAACTTGGGGTTCTCCAAGATCGGGGCGAACAAGGGGTCGCGGGCCAGTTCGGCCAGTTGCTTGGGCGTCAGGGGCGCCTTGCGCAGGATGTCGGCTGCTTCGCGGGCCTTGCCTTCCTGCATGAAGCAGCGCGCCACGCCGATCGCGGCCGCGTCCTGGCGGCCTTGCAGGTCGCGCGCGGCGAGCTCCATGGCCTTCTCGTAGTCGCGGCGGGATTCCTTCCACTCCTGCATGCGGTAGAGCAGGGCGGCGCGCGCTTCGTGCGATTGGGCCCAGTCGGCATTGCGCTGGATCAGTTCGTCGTAGCTCGCGAGCGCGTCGCGCTTGGCCTTGCCGTCGCCGCCGATGGCGAGCAGCACGAGCGCCGACTCGCGCGTCGTGGCGCCGGGCATGTCGGCCAGCTTGCGCAGCGACTTCTTGATGTCGGAGGTGAAGTCCTTGACGCGCGGCGCGAGCGACTCCAACAAGCGCGAACGATCCTCCGGGCGCGGCGCGGGATCGGCGGCGAACGACACGATGGCCGTGATCGCCGCCTCGTCCAGGGCTTGCGGCACGCTGCCGTAGTACCTCGCGATGGCGTCGACGTTGCGGCCGGCCTCGTTCGGGTTCTTCAGCACCGACAATACGCGCGGCGCCTGCGCGGGATTGGCCGACTGCACGACGGCTTCCAGCGCCAGCTTGACGATCTCCGGGCGCGCGTCGGCGAACGCTCCGTCCAGCACTTGCCGCGCCTCGGGCGCGTCCATGCGCGCCAGGCCCGCCAGCACCTGGCTGCGCGCCTCGACCGGCCCTTCGCGCCACAGCTTGGCCAAGGCCTGCGCGGCGACGTCGTTGTCAGGCGCGCTTGACAGCACGCGCACGATGTTGCCGCGGCCCTCGGGCGAGCAATTGGCGAGCATCCGCACCAGGTCGTCCGTGACGCCGCGCGGCGCCAACGCCTGGAGCGCCGCCGTGACGGTGCTGGCGGCGAGCTTCTGCGACTCGTTGGCGGTCGCGCCGGGTTCGAGGCGTGGCAGCAGCAGCGGCGCGCCTTCCGCCCCGACGGCCGCGACCTTGTCCCGCAAGCCGAGCAGCGCCGCCTGGTCGCGGGCCAAGGCGGCTGCATCGATCTCGCGCAGCAGGCCGTCGACCTTGGCCTTGAGGCCCGCCAGCACGAGCGTGCGTTGTTCACGCGCCTTGACGAGGTAGTCCTGCAGCGAGCCGCGATCCTCGAGAGGGTGCGCGAGGGCGAGGCAGCAGAGGGCGGCGAAGATCGACATGACCCCGCCATCATGCCCGCGCGCGAGGCGCGAGGCTAGGCGCGGCGCCGGCCCTTGGGCCGCAGCACCACGGTCTTGCCGCGTCGCTCGACCGGCGGCGGTTGCGCCTCCGCGCGCGGCGCGGCGGGCCCGTAGATGGCCCGCAGTCGCACGCGATTCCTGAACACGAAGCCCAGCATGTTGCAGGGGCTACTTCGTCCTGCGCCGCGAGCGCGGTGGAGTCTGGTTGGAGGCAATTACAAGTCCATTCTGGGAATGGAGTTGCGCTTGGAGTAGAGTTCCCGCACACGGTATGCAGCCCGATCCCGAAAATGCGACTTTGAAGGAGCTCGACGTCCTCGTCGTGGGGGGCGGGCACGCCGGCATCGAGGCGGCCTTGGCGGCGGCGCGTCTCGGCGCCGACACGGCGCTCTTGACCTTGCGCCTCGACAAGGTGGGCGAGATGAGCTGCAACCCGGCCATCGGAGGCCTCGGCAAGGGCCAGATCGTGTGCGAGATCGACGCCCTGGGCGGCGCGATGGGACGCGTGGCCGACGAGACCGGCATCCAGTTCAAGCTCTTGAACGGCGGCAAGGGCGCCGCGGTGCGCGGTCCGCGTTGCCAGAGCGACCGCCACTTGTACCGGCGCGCCGCGACTCGCGAGGTCGAGCGCGCGGGCGTGCGCCTGCTCGAAGGCGCCGCCGACGGCTTGTTGCTGGAGGGCGCACGCGTGCGCGGCGTGCGCCTCGCCGATGGTCGCGACCTCGCGGCGCGTGCCGTGGTCGTGACGACCGGCACCTTCCTGCGCGCCGTCATGCACACCGGCGAGGCGCAGGTGTCGGGCGGACGCGTCGGCGAAGGCACCACCTCGGGCTTGAGCGCGGACCTCGCGCGCCTCGGGCTCGTGCTGGGGCGCTTGAAGACCGGCACGCCGCCGCGCCTCGCGCGCGATTCGATCCGCTGGGAGGCGCTCGAGCCCAACGGCGGCGACGCCGTGCCCACGCCGTTCTCCGCGGCCACCGATCGCGCGCGGTTCCCCGCGCTGCGCCAGGTCGACTGCCATGTGACGTGGACCAACGCGCGCACGCACGAACTGATCCGCGCCAACATCCACCTCGCGCCGATGTACGCCGGCCGCATCCAAGGCGCGGGCCCGCGCTACTGCCCGTCGGTGGAGGACAAGGTCATGCGCTTCTCCGACAAGGAGCGCCACCAGGTCTTCCTCGAGCCCGAGAGCCTCTCGTGCGAGGTGATCTACGTGAACGGCGTGTCGACCTCGCTGCCCGCGCCGGTGCAGGAGGAGTTCCTGCGCACGATCGAGGGCCTCGAGGAATGCCGCTTCCTGCGCCACGGCTACGCCGTGGAGTACGACTTCGTGCAGCCGTTCCAACTCGACGACACCTTGCGCGTGCGCTGCGCCGAGGGCTTGTGGCTCGCGGGCCAGATCAACGGCACGTCGGGATACGAGGAGGCGGCGGGCCAAGGTCTCTTGGCCGGCGCCAACGCCGCGCTGTGGACGCAAGGTCGCGAGCGCTTCGTGCTCGGCCGCCACGAGGCGTACCTGGGCGTGATGGTCGACGACCTCATCACCTCGAATCCGACCGAGCCGTACCGCATGTTCACCTCGCGCGCGGAGCATCGGCTACTGTTGCGCGCCGACAACGCCCACGAGCGGCTCGCGCGCCGCGGCGCGCAAGTCGGCCTCGTGCCGGACGAGGCCATCGCGCGCCTCGAGCGGAAGGAAGCGCGCCGGGTCGCGGCGTTGGCTGTGCTGCGCGCGACGCGCCACGAGGGCCGCACGCTGGCGGAACGGCTGCTGCGCCCGCAGGAGGATTGGAGCAGCCTCGAGGCGTCCCACGCGGTCGTGCGCGCCCTCGGTCTGCCTCCCGAGGAGGGCGCGTCGCTCGAGAGCGACCTCAAGTACTCGGGCTACATCGAGCGCGCCGAGCGCAACGTCGAACGCCTCGCGCGCCAGGACGAACTCGCCTTGCCGTCCGACCTCGACTACCACGCGCTCGCCGGCCTCTCCAACGAGGCGCGCGACAAGCTCGCGCGCCTGCGCCCGCGCACGCTCGGCGCGGCGGGTCGCATCGCCGGCGTGCGGCCTCCGGACGTGGCCCTGTTGGCGATCCACGTCGAGCGACGGCGCCGCGAGGCGGCCGGTGGCCGCTTGCCCGACTGACGATCCGGACGCCGCGCGCCGCGGACGCGCAGCCGAATTGCGCGAATGCCACGCCGGTTCGCGCGTACCCGAGGACTTCCATGACCGCCTACATCGACACCCCGAGTCCCGCGCGCGGCGCATCGCCGACCGAGTCGGCGCCGCTCGAGTCGCCGAAGGACCCCGGCATCGCGCTCGTGCTCGAACTCCTGCCGGGCATCGCCTTCCAAGTCTGGGGCCTCGGGAGCATCTACGCGGGCCGAGTCGGCCAAGGCCTCGTGATCATGCTCGGCTACTGGTTGCTCCAAGCGGTCAACATCCTCTTGATGTTCGTGCTGATCGGCTTCCTGACCGCCTTCGTGACCTTCGTCGCGACGGCGACCGTCGCCTCGATCCTCGCGTGGAACGCCGCGCGGGATTCGCAGGAGCGCTGGCGCCGCGCCGCGCTTCGCGCCTGAGGCGCTGTTGCGCCCGACCGATACTGCTCGCGACCGATACTGCTCGCGACTGATACTGCTCGCGACTGATACTGAGCCGGAGGAGACCTGCGCCCGACGAGTCCTGCGCCCGGGCGGATGCACCGCGGCAACCTCGCGACTGGACGCCTCAGGGGCAGAACACCACCCGCAGGCCGTTCGAGAGGTTGAATCCCGCGCCGCCCGCGGCGGCGTTGCGGTACCAGAACTGCGCGTGCCAGGTGGATCCGGCGCGCAGCGCCGTGGCGCCTGCGTTCCAAGGCGCCGCGCCGAAGTCGATGCGTCGCGCGACTTCGCCGAAGACCGAGGCGGACTGCACGCCCGTGCGCGCGACGAGGCCCGCCACGCAGCGCGTGCCGTTGCCGAAAGGCGCTTGCGCGGCTTGCGTGCCGAGGAAGAACAAGCCGTTCGCGCCCGCGGGCAGGTCGTAGCAAGCAAGCTCGAATGCGTTGGCGGCGATGCTCGTCGATCCGTTCCAACCCATGGTCGCGGCGAGGCCGTGCGAGCCGGGAGCGGCCACGCAGTAGGGCTCCGGCTGCGGACACGTCGTGGCGGCGGTCCACTCGAGATGCACGCGCCGGATGGCGCTGGAACCGACGGGACCATCGATGCGGAAGTCGAATGAGTCCGTCCCGGCCGCACCCGCGGAAGGGATGAGGAGCGCCGCATTGAGGCCGTCGAAGAGTTGCACGCTCGCTTGCGCGGGGTTGGAGACGACGACGGCCGAATGCTGCGCCAGCGGGCCGTCGCTCGTGTAGGGGAGTTCGATCCACGCCGCAGCGTCCGCTCGCAGGCGTCGACGCAGCTCGTAGGCGAGCGGTTGCGCACCCGCGCCGCCCGCGTCGGTGTCGTCCACGTGCAACTCGAGCGGACTCGAGACGCAGCGGCGCCCGTCGGCGTGCTGCACATGGGCCACGAGGCGCACGGGGCCGGCGCCGAGCATGCGGCCATGCACGGCGAGCGGCGTCGAGCCGTCGCCCGAAGCGACCACGCGTCCGTTGTGGCGCACCTCGATCCAGTTCGCGACTCCGCCGACGGTGGCCACCGACAGGTCGAAGCGCGTGCGCAGTCCGCCGCTCGCGACGGTGGCCGCGAGCGTGGCCGAGCGACCATGGTTGGAGACGACGATCGATTGCACGGCTCGTCCCGCGACCTTGGCGGGGCTGGAGTCGCGCGCCACGACGCGCAGCTCGTGCCAACCATCGTCGAGGCTCGTCGTGTCGAGCGCGAAGTCGCCCGCCGCCTTCTCGGCGAGCAGCACGCCATCGACGTGGAACTCGCGCGAGACGATGCTCGTGCCCGGCACCGGACTCGAGGCCTGGGCCAGCACGGCGATGGTGCCGGATGCGACGGAGGGGGCCGAAAGCACGACCTGCGGCGGAGCGCCGAAGGGGCGGCACAATGGATCGCCGACGAAGAGCACCTGGAACGGCGCGAAGCCCAGGCTGCGGAACCACGCTTCGCCGAGCGTCAACCCTTGCGCGTAGAGCGCATGCAGGTTGGCGCGCGGGAACTTGCCCGGGTAGTTGCACGGCTCCTCGACCGTGCCGCTCGTGCCCGCCGCGCCCTTGGCGATCCAGCGCGTCATCTTGACCTGCGCGCCGTTGTCCAAGGTGCCCGCGTACGAAGTGAGGTGGTCGGCGAAGGCGCCCGGCGCGAGCACGAAGGGCGTCGCGTCGATGGCTGGATCGGCGAGGCCGGTCATGACGCCCGTGCACACCGCGCCCGCCGGCGGGAGGTTGGCTTGGATGTGCTGCGCGGGAGAGCCGATGGAGTTGAGGAAGCCGGCCACCGACGGATAGAAGTCGTGGCGCGGTCCGCTGCGCGCGAGGTCGGTCGTCTGGCAGAAGTGGAAGTCGCCCGCGGGGAAGGTCGCGTCGGCGGCGACCGAACGCGCCAGCATCGAGAGGATCTCCTCGACGGTGTTGCCCAAGGGTCCGACCTGCCCGAGCTGCGCGCACAGGAGGTAGCGCGCGCCTCCGCTCGCCACCGGCACGCCACCGCTCCAGCGCAGGCGCGCATCGAAGGCGAGCGGTGCGTTGCCGGTCGTGTAGTAGGCGTTCGGGAGCTGCGAGCTCGCTCCGGCCGGGGCGCCCGCCGGAAACGCGCGCGACAACATGTACGGCGCGATGGAGCTGAAGCGTCCCACCGGGAAGCAAGCGTCCGCCACGAGGCCGGCGGCGGACGATTGGAAGCGCGGATGCGCCGACAGGATCACGAGGCTCGTCTGCGCCTCGGTGCCGCGCCGCGCCAGTTCGCCTTCGAGGCCGCGCCGGTGGGCGGCCCAGAATTCGCCGGCGCTGGCGGCGACCGGTGGCGCGTGCAGCACGGCGCTCGGCGGCAGGCCGCGCATGGCGACGTAGTGGTTGGCCACGCGCAGGCTGTCGGGGTCGCGCGGATCGACGACGAGGATCGACGTCTCGGGTCCGACGCCGTTGGCGTGCAGTCCGGCGGACAGCAGTGCGGCGCAGGCCGCGTGCAGGAGGGGGCGCATGCCCCCGGAGTGTATGCGAAGGCGCCGAATCGCGCCGGGCGTCAAGTTCCCTTGCGCAGCAGCACGGTCTTGATCGTGTTGAACAGGATCGAGAGGTCGAACAGCAGGCTCTGGTTCTTGATGTAGAAGATGTCGTACTGCAGCTTCTGCACCGAGTCCTCGAAGGTCGAGCCGTAGCGGTAGTTGATCTGCGCCCATCCGGTCAGGCCCGGCTTCACGATGTGGCGCTGCCGGTAGTACGGGATCTTGCCCGCGAGCTCCTCGACGAACACCTCGCGCTCGGGACGCGGACCGACCAGCGACATGGATCCCGCCAGCACGTTGAAGAGCTGCGGCAGCTCGTCGAGGCGCGTCTTGCGGATGAAGCGGCCGACCTTGGTGATGCGCGGATCGTCGGCCACGGCCCACACGGGGCCGGTGAGCTTCTCCGCGTCGACGCGCATCGAGCGGAACTTCATCAGCGTGAACTTGCGGCCGTCCTTGCCGACGCGCTCCTGCGCGAAGATCACCGGGCCCTTCGAATCGAGCGCCACGGCGATGGCGGTGGCGATCATGAAGGGCCAGGCGACCAGCAGCAGCAGGATCGCCGCCGCGATGTCGAGCACGCGCTTGGCGAGTCGCGAGAACGCATGGCGCTCGAAGCCCTCGCCGAAGATCAGGTAGCTCGGTCGCAGGGCCTGCACGGCGATCTTGCCCGTGATCAGCTCGTAGAGCGACTCCTGCTCGACCACGTGCACGCCCGCGATGCGGCAGGCGAGCAGCTCGTCGGTGGGCAGGCTGCTGCGCCGGTCCTCGAGCGCCACCGCCACGACGTCGACCTGCTGGTCCTCGACCAGGCGCGAGAGCGTCGTCGGGCGTGCGCGGGAGGCGAGGTCGGGCAGCACGAAGTCGCGCGTGGCGCCGCGGTCCACCGCCGGCAGGAGGCCGGGCGACGACTCCCGCGCGCCGCCAGTCCCCGGCAGCATGCCCACGAGCGCGTAGCCGGCGTCGGGGCGTTCGAGCACTTCGCGCGCCAACGTGTGCGCGGCCTCGCCCGCGCCCAGCACGAGCAGGCGCTGCGCGAAGCGTTCCTGCCGCAGCAGCGCGTGGAACAGCGAGCGCCAGGCGTAGAGCAGCACGAAGCCCGTCAGCAGCGCGAACACCAGCGACTGCACGCGCTGCGTCAAGGTGAGCGGCGGGAAGTCCAGCACCTTGTCGAGGTGCCAGGTGTCCATCAGCACCACCATCAGGAGCGACAGGAACAGCGCCGAGCCGGCGGACTCCACGAAGCGCGAGGCGCGGTCGTAGCGCGAGCCCGAGATGCGCACGTCGTAGAGCTCGTTGAAGCTGATGGCGAGTTGGGCCAGCACCGACAGCAGGAACGACGAGTAGAGGCAGCGCCAGAGCGCGTCCTCGGCCGTCATGGCCGGGATCAACCCGAAGAGCCGCGCCTCCACCTCGGGGTCGGGGTGCCACAGATGGGCGCTCATCCAGGCGTGGATGACCGCCGTCAGCATGATCGTCTCGGAGGCGATCAGCAGCGCCTTGCGCAGCGGCAGGTAGTGTCGGATGACGCGCAGCATGGGGCCGCCGACGGGTTGGGCGTCGGCGGGGGAGTGTAGCCATCTTTCGGATGGCGGCCCCTCGGGGACTTAGCCCATGGACGCCAGGTCATGCGCCCCGCGGGGGCGTGAGGTCTTCGTGGACGGCGAAGAAGTTTCCCGACGGGTCGACGCGCACGCTCCACAGCTTGATTCCGACTTCCTCGCGCCGGGCGGCGGCGAGAGCGCTTCGCGCCCGTTCGAGGCGCTTCCTCTGCGCGGGCCCGACGCGCCCCGCGAGCGAGCTTGGCGCGCGGGGACCGGAACCGGCCGGCGCCGGCGGCTCGCGCGTCGTCTTCACCTCGTGCAGCCACAGGCGTCCGCGCCGGTCGCGGCTGAGCAGGTCTATCTCGGCGCACGACGAGGCGAAGCGCGCCGCGAGCAGCACCTCGCCGTCGCCGCGCAGCAGCCGCGCGGCCGCGCGTTCGCCGGCGCGTCCGAGCTCTTCGTCGCTCCAGCGCGACGGATCGCCGCGCAGCAGCCGCGACCAGGCGCGACGGAGCCACGATGCGCCACCCATGTGCGCGGATGCCTGCGCCGGCGCGTCGCTCAGGCGGCGGGCTTGACCTCGGCGATGGCGCTGCGCGAGACCTTCAGGCGCACGCCTTCGTCGACCTGGACGCTGACGGTGTCTTCGTGGATGGCGGAGACGTGGCCGTGGATGCCGGAGGACAGGACCACGGCGTCGCCCTTCTTCACGGCGTCGAGCATCTCCTGGCGCTTCTTGCGCTGCTTGCCCTCGGGCCGGATGACGAGGAAGTAGAACACGCCGAAGCACAGGAGCAGCGGAACGAAGAAGCTGCCCAGCACGGCGTCGAGCGCGCCGGGTTGCGAGGCGGGGGCGGCGGGGGCGGCGGCGTCCTGGAGCAGGGCGATGAAGTTGGGCATGGCGTCGTGGGCGCGGCGCTGGGAGTGCCGAGCGGGGGGAGAGGGTACTAGAATGCGCGCATGGACTCCAACCCGGGCGCCGAGCCGCGCGCAGACCCTCGTCCGGGGCGCCTCGTCGTCGCCATGAGCGGCGGAGTCGACAGTTCGGTGGCCGCCATGCTGCTGCAGTCGCAAGGCCGCGAGCTGGTCGGCATGTACATGAGGAACGGCGTCAAGGTGCCGGCCGAGGAGTCGAGCAAGAAGAGTTGCTGCTCCCTGTCCGACGCTCGCGACGCGCGGATGGTCGCGGCCGGGCTCGGCATTCCGTTCCATTCGGTCGACCTGTCCGGCGAGTTCGGCGAGATCGTGCGCTACTTCCTGCGCGAGTACGCGCGCGGCCGCACCCCCAACCCGTGCGCGGTCTGCAACCGCGACTTGAAGATGGGCAAGCTGATCGAGTTCGCGCGCGAACTCGGCGCGGAGGGCGTCGCGACCGGCCATTACGCGCGACTCGAGGTGGTCGACGGGCGCGTGCACCTCGTGCGCGGCCTCGACGCGCACAAGGACCAGAGCTACCAGCTCTTCTCCGTCGCGGAGGACGACCTGCGGCGCACGCATCTTCCGCTGGGCGGGTTGCGGAAGTCCGAGGTGCGCCAACTGGCGCGCGAGCGCGGGCTGCGCACCAGCGAAAAGAAGGACAGCCAGGAGATCTGCTTCGTGCCGAAGAACGACTACCGGCTCCTGCTCGAGGAGCATGCCGTGCCGCTGCACGGCGGCGAGCTGGTCGACACTTCCGGCAAGGTGCTCGGGCGACACGCGGGCACGGAGCACTACACGATCGGCCAGCGTCGCGGCCATGGCGTCGGCGGCGGCGAACCGCTGTACGTCGTCGAACTGCGCCCCGAGGAGGGCCGCGTCGTGCTCGGGACGCGCGCCGAAGGAGGCGTCGATGGCTGCAGCCTCGACCGCATCAATTGGATCGGCCTCGACGAGCCTGCCTCGGGCGAATTGCGCGTGCACGTGCAGCATCGCCACCGCTCGCGTCCCGCGGCCGCGGTCGTGTCCACGCGCGGCCGGCCGGAGGTGGCCTTCGACGAGCCGGAGCTCGCCGTGACGCCCGGTCAGGGCGCCGCCTTCTACATCGGCGATCGACTGGTCGGCGGAGGCTGGATCGACTCCACGCGCCGCGCGCGACGCGAGGCCTGAGCCCCGCATGGACGCGCGACGAATGTGGATCCTCGCCGCGGCCGCGTGCCTCGTCGCGGCGCTCGGCCAGGCGTTGCTCGCCCTCGTCGCGGCGCCGCGGCACTGGCTGCTCGTCGATCTGTCGCGGTCGAGCGCCTTCGGTCGCGACGGATTCGAACTGGCCGTCGGACAGGCGCTGGAGCGCGCCGAGGCGCAGGCGCGCGCGGACGGCGCGACGCTGGAGTGCATCGCCTACGGCGCGGGCGCGCGACGGATCGAACCCGCGGCGCTGGCGTCGGCCGCGCGTCGCGCGGCATCGGAGGGGGGCGAAGCCGGGAGCGACCTGCACGCGGCGCTCGCGCTCGTGGAGGAGGCCCCCGGGCGGGTGTCGATCATCGGCGATGGCGCTTGCACGGCGGCGGCCCAGGCGCGCCTCGACGAACTGGCGCGTGCCGGCGTCGAGTCCGCCTTGCTCGCCGCGCCGGAGCGCGTGCGCGGCGACGCGCAGATCATCGACCTCGTCGCGCCCGCCGTGGTCGCGCAAGGCGCCCGACCGCAGCTCGTCGTCGTGGCGGGCGCCGCGCTGGCGCCAGGCGAGGAACTGGTCCTGCGCGCGGTGGGCGCGGATGGAGTCGAGTTGGTCGGCACGACGACGCGCCCCGCCGCATCCGGCCGCGCCGTGGCTTCGTTGTCCCTGCCGCCTTGGAGCGCGCCCGGCGCCTTGGTGCGCGTGCAGGCGCTGGTGCTCGACACCGCGACCAAGGTCGGCTCGACGCGCGACGAGCGCGAGGTCTTCGTGCCCTGCGCGGGAGCGACGACGGTCGACCTGCTCGCGCCTGGCGAGCCGGGCGGCGCGGCGCTCGAGCTGTTGCGGGAGGCGGGCATGCTGGTGCGCGAGCTCGCCCCCGGGGAGTTCCCCGAGGAGCCCGCCGAGGTGCTGGTCGAGCTCGATCCGGGGCGCGACGACGCGGCGCGCCTCCGCGCCTTGGCCGCCGGTCGCGGGGTGGTCGAGGTTCCCGGGCCGCGCACCTTGCTGGCCGGGGCTGGCGCCTCGGCGGCGCTGGTGCCCGCTCCTCGCGACCCCGGGCCGCGCGAAGTGCACGTCCTGCTCGACGTGTCGGGGTCGATGGCGGGCGATCCCATGCGCGCCGCGCGCGGCGCGCTGTCCAGTCTGCTTGACACATTCGGCGAAGAACGCGAGTTGGTGCTGCATCCCTTCGCCGCCGTCCTCCACGAGGAGTCGCGGCCGCGCGCGGGCGACGTCCCCGTCCTGCCCGAGCCGGGCGGCTCCACGCGGCTCGTCGCTTGCTTCGCGGAGGTGCTCGCGCGCCGCGTGCCGGACGGAGCCGTGCTGCTGGTCGTGGGCGACGGCCTCGACGAGGATGCCGCGGACGCGACGGAGGGTGGCGCGGCCGCGGCTAGCGCGCGCGCCGTGGAAGCACGCCGCGCCGCTGAGGCGCGCGGAGTGCGCCTGGGCGCCGTCGCCACCGGGGCGCGCCCCGATCGCGCGTTGCTGGCGGACATGTGCGGCCGCGTGGTGGACGCGGGCGATCTGGGCGCGGCGGAGGCGACAGGGTTCCTCGCACGCGCCTTGAGGCGCGCCGGGGCGGAGTCGTCGATCGAGTGCGCCGAGGCGCCGGGGCGCATCGAGGTCGTCGAGCCGCTCCTCGGCGCGCCCCTCGCCGCGGCGTCGCGCGCGGCGAGTTGCGCCTTCGCGCTGCGCGCGCACCCGTCGGCCGAGCTCGTGCTCGAGTGGCGCTCCGAGTCCGGATGGTCCGGCGCCTTGGCGGCGTGGCGGCGCGTCGGCGCCGGGCGGGTGCTGGGCCTCGCCGGCGCGCCCGCGGCGGACGCGACCGGCTTCGCGCCGCCGCCCGCCTTGGCATCCGCCGTGCTCGCCGCGCGCATGCCCGCGGGACCGCCGCGCGCGCGGGTCTACGAGGGCGTGTTCCAAATCGCGGGACTGCCGCCGGACGCGCCGGCGGCGCTCGAGGTCGTGGTGCGCGCCGATGGCGAGCGCCGAGGCGCGCTCGTCGCCGCCGCGCCGGCGCGCGACGGATCGGTTCGTCAAGGAGATTTGACGGAGCTCGCGCGCCTCGCGCAGGGTGGACGATCCGTCGAGCTGGAGGCCGCGGGCTTCGTCCTGCCGCTCGCGACGGCGTTGGAGCCGGAACTGCCGGTGGCGCGCGCGATCCGGCCTTCCCGCGCGCTGGAAGTTTCTTCCCTGCGTCGGGCCGCGCGGGCCTCGCGCTGGTTGCTGCACGCCTGCGCCGCGTGCCTGTGCGGAGCGATGCTGGCGCCATTCTTCAAGGCCGGGGCGCGGCGTGGTCGATGAGTGACGCGTGGGATCGGGCCCAGGGATGGTCCGGTCCGCCCGCGTCCCCGTACCAGCGCCACGCCCCATGAAGACCACGCACCTCGCGCCGCTGTTCCTGGCGCTGATCGCCTCCTGCAGCAGCACCCAGCAGTCGCTCGACCACGGCGGCGGCGATTGGCTCGAGCCTTCGCCCGCGCTGCGCCAGCAGATCGAGGCCGAAGCCAAGCGACTGCCGTGGACCCACGGCATGGAGCGCGTCGAACTGATCCACTGGTTCTCGCGCGTCGGCGAGCCCGCGTATCCGACCCTGCTGGGGATGGTCCTCGATCCGCGCAAGGATGTCGCCTGCGCCGCGTTGGCGGCCCTCGGCGCCACGCGCGACGCGCGCCTCGTCGAACCGTTGAACCGCTTGCCGTGGCCCGAGGCGGGGCCCGATGTCGAACTGGCCTTGGAGCGCGCGCGCACGCTGCTGCGCCTCGGCGACTGGTCGATGGCGCCGCACCTGATCGGCGGCTTGCGCGACGAGCGCCTGATGACGCGCGCTTTGTGCATCCAGGCGCTGCAGGAAGCCACGGGCGAGCGCTTCGGGTACGACCCGCGCGCCGAAGTCGCCAACCGCGACGAGTCCATCGGTCGTTGGCACGCCTGGTGGAACGCGCGCGGCGCCGACAACCTGTCGGTGGCGGCGAAGTCGAAGCAATGAACGCCTAGTCGCCCTTGAGCCGGCGCAGCAGCGCTTCGAAGCGCGGTTGTCCGCGGAGGCAGGCGAGGTCCTCGTCCTCGGCCATGTGGTCGGCGTCGTCCCAGCCCAGCGCGATCGCGCGCTCTAGGCCGGCGTAGGCCTCTTCTTCGCGGCCCGACAGGGCCAGCGAGCAGGCGTGGTTGTAGTGCGCCGTGGGATCCTCGGGAGCCAAGGCCACCACGCGCGCATCGGCCACCAGCGCCCGCGCGTGTTCCCCGAGGCGCGTCAGCGCGTGACCGAGCTCGGCCCATGCTTCGGCGTGCCCGGGGTGGCGCGCGACCTCGAGCTCCATGACGCGCACGAGGAACTGGTCGCCGAGCGTGGCGCAGCTCTTCAAGACCGCCTCGGTGGGAGTGAAGCGCCGCGGCATGCCGAGGAGCGTAGCAGGCCGCGGGCGCGAGCCACAGGAGGCAACCCGTCCATGAGCGCGACCCGAGGGTGCCGCCATCGGGACTTCCGCGGGTGGCGCGCGGGGATTCCGCGATGGGGCGCACCTGTGACGCGGCCATTCCGGCTGCTAACTTCCCGTGGCGGGCGCAGGTGCTTGCGCGCGCCCCGCACAGCGATCATGGACATCACCTTCTGCAGCGTGTGCAACGAGTCGATTCCCGTGGCAGATCTGCACGGCGGCCGCGCGGTGCACCGCGGCAAGGGCGTGGTGTGCGCCGCCTGCGAGCGGGCGATGGGGATCGAGGCGGGACAATCGGCATCGTCCGCGGCGCCGCCTTCCGCCGCTTCCACCACCTCCGACGGCGCCGTGTTCGCCGCCGCGCCGGCGGCGACACCGAGCGCGCCGCGCGCGGCGGGTGGGCGCTGGACGTCGGCCATCGCACTGTCCGCGCTCGCGGCCGCCGCCTCGGCATGGTTCGTGCTCGATCGCCGCCTGCAGGCCGCGCAGGCGGAGACCCGCGACACGCAGCTCAAGTTGGCGCGGTTGGAACCGCTGCGCGACGAGTTGGCGCGGCAGGCCGACGA
>JBKDQQ010000018.1:0-19408 GCA_046341775.1 Planctomycetia bacterium | reverse complement strand
CCGACCTGCCGCGGCTCGTGGACGATGCGCGCGTCGACTTCATCGTCCACCACCTGCGCACGCAGGCGGCGGACGAACTGGGCGTCGAGCTGGTCGAGGTCGGCCGCCACGACGGGCGCTACGTGCGCGCCTGCGCACGCGCCAGCGACGGTTCGGGCGTCGCCGCCATCGTCGTGCCGCCGAAGTTCAAGGACCCCGAAGGCCTCGGAGAGGAGCTGTCGCGACTCGCCCGGCACTTCCAAGGTCCGCTGGCGAAGCTGGTCTACGGCTTCACGCGCCGCAAGGATGCGCCGCTGGGCTTCGAGCGCGTGCCGGAGGGGGAGCTCTTGTGAGCGGACTCGACGAACGCTTCCACGAGTACTTCGCCGCGCTGGACCGCAGCGGGCAGGAGGATCGTTGCTACCTCTG
This sequence comes from Planctomycetia bacterium, assembly GCA_046341775.1. GTDB lineage: Bacteria > Planctomycetota > UBA1135 > UBA1135 > SXXH01. Next base: position 19,000 of record JBKDQQ010000018.1, on the reverse strand, counting down.
CCGGCGCACCAGCGCCGATGTGAAGCTGTTCCTCGGCTTCACGGAGGACGGCATCCCTTCGCGGGCGGCCGACTACGCCATCGAGGACATCGCGCTCGACGCGTCGGACATCATGAGCTACCGCGGCATCCGTCCGGTGTGCGCCGTGTGCCAGCTCAACCACGACACGATCGAGGCGCTGGGGGAGGCGGAGGTGCTCGAACGGCTGCTGCTCGAGATGCGCCGCGAGCGCGACCAGCTGTGGCCGCGCCGGGACTGAAGGGCGCGCCCGCCCTTCCGCGCGTGCACTCTCCGCCGGCGAGGATGCGGCGGGGAGGCGGCTGCTCGAAGGCGAAGGGGTCGCGCGGTCGGGCACGGGCGACTGGCGAAGGACCGGCGTCGCGCCGATAGTGATGCGCAGGGGATATCGCTACGCGGTGCTGGGATCCGGCAGGCAGGGAGTCGCGTTGGCCTACGACCTCGCGCGGAACGGCGAGGCGGAGCTGGTGCGCCTGGTCGATGTGGACGGCAAGGTGGCGGCGCGCGCCGCGCGCAGGTTGCGGAAGCTCCTGCCGCGGTCCAAGTGCCGCTTCGAGGCGGGCGCGTGCGACGTGGAACGCCGCAAGGAGGTGCACGCCGCCTTGTCGGACGCGCAAGCAGCCTTGTCCGCCGTCCCCTATCGATTCAACGCGCGCCTCGCCGCGTGGGCGATCGAACGCGGCGTGTCGTTCCTCGACCTAGGCGGCAACACCGCGGTGGTGCGCGCCGAATTGGCGCTCCATCGGCGAGCCGCGCGCGCGGGGGCGAGCATCGTGCCGGACTGCGGACTCGCCCCGGGCCTCGGCAACCACCTCGTCGCGCACGCGCTCGCCTCGATGGACGAGCCGCGGCATGCGCACGTGCGCTGCGGTGGACTGCCGGAACGGCCGGTCGGGCCGCTCGGCTACAAGCTGGTCTTCAACTTCCACGGGTTGTGGAACGAGTACCGCGGCGAAGCCGAGTTCCTGCGCGGGGGCGAGGTGGTGCGCGTGCCGACCCTGACCGAACCGGAGGCGTTCCACTCGCCCGAGCTCGGCATGCTCGAGGCGTGCGTCACGAGCGGCGCGACCAGCACGTGCCCGCGCACATGGAAGGGCGTGCTCGAGTCCTTCGACTACAAGACGATCCGCCATCCCGGGCACTGGGATCGCATCCGTGCGTTGTTCGAGCTCGGCTACATGGACGAGGAATGCGTGGCGCGCGACGGCACGCGCTTCGCGCCGCTCGCCTTGAGCAAGGAGCTGTTCGAGAGCCGCCTGGCCTTCGAGAAGGTGCGCGACATCGTCATCCTGCGCGTGGTCGTGCGCGGTGCGCACCGGGGACGGCCCCTCGAGCTGCGCTACGACCTCTTCGATCGCCACGACGCTCGCACCGGCTTCACGGCGATGGAGCGCACGACCGCCTTCCCCGCGGCGTTGGTCGCGCACATGCAGGCGCGCGGCCTGGTCGAGCCCGGCGCCAGGCCATTGGAGACGAGCGTGCCTGCGCTGCGGTACTTCGACGAGCTCCCCGCGCACGGCATCCACGTGCGAATGGCGCGCGCCGCGGGGAGCCGAGCCCCGCGTGCGCGCGGCTAGAGTCGGCGCGAGCCAAGGCGCGCGTAGCAGCGCGTGGCGCCGTCGAGGTCGCTCCGGGCCGAGACGAGGCAGCGATCGGTGGGGTAGTCCGAGGCGGCGGGGATCGTCACGAGCACGTGGATCGTCTCCGACTGCCCCGGCGCGAGCAGCGCCGTCTGCCCGCTCGACAAGGAAGCGGGCCAAAGGTTGTTCTCCACGGCGAGCGTGTAGCTGGTCGCCGTCGCGCCGTCGTTCCGCACGACCAGCGCGAAGTCCAGCACCTGTCCCGCCACGCCCGCTTGGCGCGCGGCGGAAGGCGTGAAGCGCGCGCGCGCGTCGCGCACGATGCTCGTCGTGGCGTCGGACGCGCCCTGCGGACCCCAGACGGTGTTCCACTTCGACTGGTCCCCGCGCAAATGCAGCAGGAAGAACGCGGCGAGGTGGCGACGCACGATCGCCAGTTGCTCGGCGCGCGGCAGGGCCCCCGAGTCGCAGCCGATCCCGCCGACGGGCGGAGTGTCGACGAAGCCGCAGTGCCAGCCATTCAGGATGGAGAGGATCTGGCGCGGGGCGAGGCATCCGTCGTACATCGGCTGGCCGTTGCTGGCGGTCGGCACGATCGTGTCCTGGGTCCCGCACACGATGCGCGTGGGCACGCGCACCGACGCCATGGCCGAGATGGACGAGGGATTGGTGTTTGCCGGCGCCAGCGGCGCCAGCGCCTTGATGCGCGCGTCGGCGGCCGCGGCGAGGATGGCGGCGCCGCCGCCCATCGAGTGTCCGGTGGCGCCGAAGCGCGCCGTGTCCACCGCGCCGAACCAGGGCGAGGCGGCGTCGGCGTCCTGCTGCTCGAGCCACGTCAGGCAATGCCGCATGTCCAGCGCGAAGGCCGAGTGGTTGGGCAGGAAGCCGCCCTGCGTCGTGGTCGCCAGCACGAAGTGTCCGTGGCTGGCGAGATGGCGGTTCGTGCTGGCGTAGAGCGCGGGATCCGTCAGGAAGCCGTGGCCGAAGGTGATGCCCGGATAGGGCGCGCCCGCGGGATCGAAGGGCGCGTTGGCGCCGGCGCTGGTGGCGGGGTAGTAGAACAGCGCGTTGAAGCTCGAGCCGTCCGGACGCGCGACGGAGACGGTGCGTTCGCCCACGGCGTGCGGGCCGGGGGCCGACAAGCCCTGCGCCGCGGCGACGGTGGCGAGGAGGAGCGCCGAGGCGCAGGCGACGAGCGCCTTGATCGAGGAGCGGAGCATGCCTCCATCCTACCGCCCTCGCGCGATTCTCGCCGGTCCGGCGCCGTCCTGCGCCCCGCGCAGCAGGGCTCTGTCAAGCAAACAGGACAGGACCGCGGCGGGCGACGCCGGGCTCACTGCAGCAACTGCGCCGTCGCGACGTGGCCGCGCAGGGACGCATGGTCGCAGGCGCGCTTGCCGGCGTCGTCGCGCGCCGCGCGGGAAGCGCCGTGCTTGAGCAGCAATCGCGCCAGATCCGCGCGCCCCGCGGCCGCGGCGCCCATCAAGGCCGTGAAGCCGCCGTTCTGGCGAGCCTCCAACTGCGCGCCGGCGGAGAGGAGCAGCCGCACGCATTCCTCGTCGCCGCCCGCCACGGCGGAGTGCAGCGGCCGCACGCGCATCGGATTCTGGGCCTCGACCTCGACCGGGGCGCCGCGCGAAAGCAAGGCGCGCACGCAGGCGCTCGAGCCGAAGAAGGCGGCGAGGTGCAGCGCGCCGAAGCCGTCCGGGCTCCAGGCGCGCACGAGCACGGGCTGCGCGGCGAGGTGGCGCTCGAGTTGCGCCGATCGATCGAGGGCCGCGCATTCGAAGAGGTCGATGTTCGCGCCCCGCGCCTCGAGCAGGGCTTCGACGACGGCGAAGCGCCCCGCGTAGCGCGCCTTGAGCAGAGCGCTCAAGCCACGCTCGTCGCAGGCGTGGGCGAGCGCCGGTTCCTCGGCCAGCACCGCGCGCAACTCGTTGGCCGAGCCATCCGACAACGCCCGCCAGAACGCCGCCAGGCGCTGTTGGGCGTGGTCCTCCGGTTGCCTTCGGGTGGTCGCGTCCATCGACAGGCCGATTCTAGGCGGGCACGACGCGCGGGCCTTCCGTGAACGGTAGAATTCGCGCCGCGCGGCACTAGGATGCGCGACGCGACGCGCCCGACACGCCCCGATCCCCTCTCCACGCCCACCATGTACGATCCCGAACTCGTCCAACCGTTCCGCGATGAAGTCACCTCCCTCGGCGTCAAGGAGCTCCTGACGCCCGCCGAGGTCGACAAGGCCGCGACCCTGCCCGGCACGACGCTGATCTTCGTCAACTCCGTCTGCGGCTGCGCCGCGGCCGGCGCGCGCCCGGCCTTGCGCCTCGCGCTGATGAACCAGAAGCGTCCCGTGAACCTCTACACGGTCTTCGCCGGCATGGAGCGCGAGGCCACCGAGAAGGCGCGCGAGTACTTCAAGCCCTACCGCCCCTCTTCGCCGCAAATCGCGCTTTTGAAGGACGGCAAGCTGGTCAAGCTGGTCCAGCGGCAGGACATCGAAGGCCGCGACGCCCACACCATCGCCAAGGACCTGGCGGCGGCGTTCGACGCCCACTGCTGAGCGCGTCGCCCAGCTCCATGCACGCCGCGGCACGCCTGGCCCTCGCGCAGGACTTCCTGCGCGAGGCGGTCTACGCCTCCCGCGCCAAGCAGGCGACGGGCGCGGAACTGGCGCGCCTCGCCGCGCCGCGCGTCAAGGGTTCCTGCGGACTCGGAACGGCCGCGGCGGTGGAGCTCGAGCTGTCGCCGCGCGGCGCGGAGCTGTACGCGCAGCTATGGCCCGCCGGCCACCCCGACCTGCGCGCCCTGCAGGCCGTCATGGAGCGCTGGGTCGTCGACCAGGACGCGCTCGACCGCGACCGCAACCACTTCCTCAAGGCCTTCCGCCACGCGCACGGCTTCGACCGCCGCGCGTGGAGCGCCGGGCAGCTGGAGGAGTACGAATCCGGCTTGGCGGCGATCGCGGCGCGCGAGGACGAAGCGCGCCTGCGCTCGGCCGCGACGCTGGGCTGAGCTCGAGTCCGGAGACGGTCGCGCGTCGCACCCGGCGGGGCGAGCGGCTTCAGCGATGCATGTTCCAGTGCAGCGACAAGCTCGCCTGGCACTTGGCGCAGTCGCTGCGACCGCGGCCGGCGGCGCGCCGAGTCCCGCAGGACGGGCATTCGAGGCGCACGACGCCGGCGGGGTCGTCAAGTTTGCTTGACAATGCGGCGGGATCGGCCGGAACGTCGAGCTTGAGGAACAGGCCGCAGTCCGTGCAGGGCCAGACGCCGCGCCCCCAGTCGACCACGGTGCCGCAGCGCGGGCAGGCGAAACGCAGCGCCGGCACGGGGCGTTCGCCCAGTTGCACGTGGCTCGGGCGCTTGGCGAGGATCGGCATGCAGGCCCACGCCGCCAGCACCGGCAACGACATGGCGAAGGCGACGATGTCGGCCCACGCGTGCTGGTGCTGGGTCAGGATGGCGAACGAACCGGCTCCGCCCGCCCACATGCCGAGCGGCACGAGCCACATGCGCAGGCGCGTGCGGCGGTGCGGCAGCGGCACGAGGTTGAAGGCGCAGGCGTGGCCCAAGCCCGCGGCCGCGGCGAGGATGCCGAAGCCGAGGCGCTCGACGACCGGGCGCGCCTCGAGGAACGGAGCCATCGCGAACGAACCCAGGCAACACCCGACGAGCACCATGCCCAGCCACGCGAAGCGGCGCGAGCGCGGCGCGTGGCGCGTGCGCGCGAAGACCGCCAGCAGGAGGAGGGCGGCGCAGGATCCGAGGAGCGATGCCATGGTTGCGATGGGCGCTGATTGTGCGCATGCAGCACGCCCACGCGGTGGCAATTCCGTGCGAGGAGCCGCTCCTTCCGCATCTGGTCGTGCCGGGCGCCGGGCGTGCTGCGGCGCGAGCGGGCGTGCTGCGGCGCGAGCGGGCGGGCGAGGCGCGCGCCGGCACCGCGAGGCGGCGAGGCGCGGGAGCGAAACGCTACACTGTCGCCGCCTCGAGGCCTGCGCGCGGGAATGGCGGAATTGGCAGACGCACGGGACTTAGGATCCCGCGGGGAAACCCTTGGGGGTTCGACCCCCCCTTCCCGCACCACCTCGACACGCATGCCTGCGCGGCTCTCGCGCCGCTAGCGCTCGAACAAGCGGCTCTTCAAGCCGGCCTTGTGCGCGTACCACTGGCCGAAGGTGCCCATGGTCTTCAGCGCGTAGACCGTCGAGTTCCACAAGTTGATGCTGGACGCCTCGTCGAAGTAGCGCACCGGCACCGGGATGTCGCCCAGCTTGTAGCCGTGGTGCACGCACTGCACGAGGAACTGGCTGTCGAAGACGAAGTTGTCGGAGTTGCGCCTGTAGGGAACGCCCTCCAGCACGCGCCGCGAGTAGGCGCGGAAGCCCGAGTGCCATTCGCCGAGGTTCTGCCCCGAGAGCATGTTCTCGATGACGGTCAGGCCGCGGTTGGCGAGGTACTTCGACTTGGGCATGCCGCCGTCGAGCGCCTCGCGACGGGTGCGGATGCGATTGCCCAGCACCACGTCGCAGATGCCGTGGCGGATGACCTCGACCGCCGTGGTGATCATGCGCGCGTCGTACTGGTAGTCGGCGTGGATCATCACGACGAAGTCGGCGCCGCGCGCCAGCGCCGTGTCGTAGCAGGTCTTCTGGTTGCCGCCGTAGCCGGTGTTCTTCGCGTGGCGGATCAAGCTCACCGGCAGGCGCGCGGCGATCTCGCATGTGTCGTCCTTCGAGCAATCGTCGACGACGATGATCTCGTCCACGTGCTCCTTCGGGATGTCGCGCCAGGTGCGCTCCAGCGTGTTCGCCGCGTTGTACGCCGGCATCACCACGATCGTCTTCCAGCTGCGTGACATCGCCGGCCATGGTACCCGCCGGGCCGGGGTCCTTGGCGTCGCCGTCCCGGCTGCTAGGATCGCCGGTCCAATGGCTTCCACCCACAGCCGCCCGCCGCGGTCGATCGCGCCCCGGCTCCTGCCGGCCCTCCTCGCGCTGGCGGCAGCCTGCACCGACGGCGAAGGGCGCGAGGCGCGCCGCGTCGTGGTCATCACCTGCGACACTCTGCGCGCGGACCGGCTGGGGATGTACGGCCACGAACGCGACACGAGCCGCGAGCTCGACCGCTTCGCCGAGGACGCCGTCGTCCACGAATCGGCGTGGTGCACGGTGCCCGTCACGGTGCCGGCCCTGTCCTCGATGTTCACGGGTTGGCTGCCGCACGAGATCGGCTCGATCTACACCAACCGCAACCAGATCCCGACGGAGGTCGAGACGCTGGCCGAGACGGTGCGCGCGCACGGCATCGACACGGCCGCCTTCGTCTCGAACGGGGTGCTGCGCCGGCCGCCCGCCGAGATGGGCGACGTGGGGCTCGCGCAGGGCTTCGACTTGTACGACGACGAAATGAACAGCCGCGAGTTGCAGCGGCCCATCGTCGAGCGCACGGCGGCCGACTGCGCCGACGCGACGCTGCGTTGGCTCGAGGGCCGCAAGGCCGCGGGCGACGACGAGTTCTTCCTGTGGGTGCACTTCCAGGATCCGCACGGGCCGTACACGCCGCCGAAGGAGGCCGACGTGTACCGGGGCGCGTCGGACGGCAAGCGCCTCGCCGCGGCCGACAGGAGCATGGGCGTGCGCGGAGCGATCCCCGCCTACCAGTTCCTGCCGGAGGAGTCCTCGAAGGACAGGAAGGACGGCGATCCGGCGCGCTACGCCGATCTGTACGACGCCGAGATCCGCTGGTTCGACCAGCACGCGGGCCGCGTGCTGCAGTGGCTGCGCGACCAGGGCTGGTACGACGACGCGCTGATCATCTTCACCGCCGACCATGGCGAGTCGCTGGGCGAGCGCGGCTGGTGGTTCTGCCACGGCGAGTCGCTGCACGCGGAGCAGGTGCGCGTGCCGTTGGTGTTGCGAGCCCCGGGCGGCAAGCGCCCGGAGCAGGGATTGGCGCGCGAGCCGCGCGGCGTGTCGCACCTCGACGTGCACCCCACCGTGCTGGACGCCTTCGGCATCCCTGCCAAGCCGACGCGCGGCGTGTCGTTGCTGGCCGGCCGGCCACCCGCGGAACGGCCGATCTCCGCCTACCTCGCGAACGCGGGCAAGGAACGACCGGCCTACGCCATCGGCGACGGTCGGTGGCGCCTCGTGGTCGACGCGCGCGATCCGCTGGCGTTGCACGACCTGTCGCTGGATCCGGCGGAGCGCGAGGACTTGTCCGCGGCCAGGCCAGGCGAAGTCGCGCGCCTGCAGGCCTTGCACGAGGCGTGGTTCGAGGCCCGTTCCTCGAGCAGCGCGAGCCGCGAGCGGCCCATGGACGCCGGCACGCGCCGCGCGATGAGCGGACTCGGCTACACGGACGGCGACGGCGACGGGCACTGAGCCGGCGGGACGCGGAGGGCGGCGCGCTGTCGAGCCAGGAGCGCGCAAGGCGTACATTGGGCGCGCTTGGACGCGAACGCCGCCACGACCAGCCACGACCACGACGCTCGACCGCGTTGGCTGTCGAAGGGCCGCGGCTGGACCCTGTCGCTCGTGCTCGCGTGCCTCGGGACGCTGCCGTTCTTCGTGCACGGGTGGTTCGAGTCCAACGACGAGACGAACGACGCGGCGATGTACGTCGCCTGCGCGCGCTCGATCCTGGCGGGCGAGGGCTACAGCTACTTGGAGGCGCCCTTCACCATCCGTCCGCCGGGAACGAGCTGGCTCGCGGCGGCCATCATGGCGTGGCGCGGCGAAGACTGGCTGGCGATCAACATCGCCACCAGCTTGTTCGGCGTGCTCGGCGTCGTGCTGCTGCACCTGCACGCGGCGACGCGGCTGCCGCGCTGGTTCGCCTGGTTGCTGGCCCTCGGCGTGTGGTTCAGCTCGCCCTACCAGGAACTCTGCAACCAGGTGATGTCGGACATTCCCGGCGCGGCGCTGGTGCTGGCATGCCTGGCGCTCGAACGGCTGGCCGCGCCACGCGCGTCGATCTGGCCAAGCCTCCTGGTGGGCGCGGCGATCGGCGCATCGACCTGGATGCGCAGCATCGCCATCCTCGTCGTGCCCGCGATCGCCTGCGCGCGCGCGTACGCGCATTGGCGCGAAGGCGGCCGCGGCTGGCTGCGCTTCGCGCTGCTGCGCGTGCTGCCGATCGTCGCCGCGGCGTGGCTCGTCAAGCTGCCTTGGGACCTGCACGTGGCCGCCAACCCGCCGGCGGTCCCGGTCGAGCAGAACTTCCTGCACAGCTATTCGACGGCCATGTGGCGCGTCGACGGCGGGGATCCATCGTCGCCGCACCGGTCCGCCGAAGAGATCCTCGCGCGCATCCCCGTGCGCCTGGCGCAGGTCACGAGCCTCCTCGGCAGCGGGATGCTCGAGTCCACCGGCGGCTTCGCGCCGAAGGCGCTGGGCGCGCTGGTGCTGGTCCTCGTCGGCCTCGTGGCATGGCGCAGGCGCGCGGCGCCGGAGTTGTTCGCGCTGGGCGCGACCGCGGTGATCTGCGTCTACTTCGGCTTCCGCGATCGGCTGATGCTGCCCGTGTGGCTGCTCATGCTGCCGGCGGCCTTCGAGGGCTTGATCCTCGTGCTCGGGCGGCTCGGATCGACCACTGCCCATGGCGCGGCGCTGCTCGTGCTGCTGGCGTGGAACGGTTCGGCCATGGACCCGCGCGGCCATCGCGACGATGCGCGCGCGCAGCACGAGTTGCATGCGCGCTGGGCGGCCGACGTGCGCGAGCTCGTGCCGCCGGAAGCACGACTCGCCGCGCCCATCGGTTGGCACGCTTCGGTGCATCTCGGGCGGCCGGTGTGGAGCCTGTTCTTCGTGGCGCGCCGCGCGGGCAACGACTTCGAGGCCGCGGAACGCGTGTACGACAAGCACGCCATCGACCATGTCGTCCTGTGGCCGCGCGTGCCGGCCGACCGCGCCTGGATCGAGGTGCTGACGAGGAAGTACGGTCCTCCGGCCCGTCGCGGAGAAGCCTTGGCGTGGCGCGTGCGCCGCTTCGACGATCGCCCCAAGGCCGCGCCCCCCGCCGGCCGATAAGATCCAGCCCATGGCCGCACCGTCCATCAGCGTCGTGGTGCCCGTCTACAACAGCGAGGGCTCGCTGCGCGCGCTCGTGGCGCGGCTCGAGCCGGTGCTCGCCGCCAACGCCTCGCGCTTCGAGGTCGTGCTCGTCAACGACGGTTCGAGGGACGGCAGCTGGGCGGTGGTCGAGGAGCTCGCCGCGCGGCACGAATGGGTGCGCGGCATCGACATGATGCGCAACTACGGCCAGCACAACGCCCTGTTGTGCGGGCTGCGCGCCGCGCGCCACGAACTGGTGGCGACGATGGACGACGACCTGCAGCATCCGCCCGAGGAGCTGCCGAAGCTGCTGGAGCGGCTCGGGACCGGATGCGACGTGGTCTACGGCACCCCGCGCCACGAACAACATGGATTGCTGCGCGACCTCGCCTCGCAGGTCACCAAGCTGGCCTTGCAGAAGTCGATGGGCGCCGAGACGGCGCGCAAGGTCAGCGCCTTCCGCGTGCTGCGCGCGCGACTGCGCGACGCGTTCGCCGACTACAGGAACCCCTACGTCTCGCTCGACGTGCTGCTGACCTGGTCGACCACGCGCTTCGCGGCCGTCGAGGTGCGCCACGATCCGCGCACCATCGGCGCGTCGAACTACACGGTCGGCAAGCTGCTGACGCACGCCATGAACATGGTGACGGGCTTCAGCACGGCGCCGCTGCGCCTGGCGAGCTGGACGGGCTTCGCCTTCACCGTGCTGGGCCTGGGGATCCTCGTCTACGTCGTCGTCACCAAGCTGGTGCACGGCAGTCCGGTCGAGGGCTTCACCTTCCTCGCCTCGATGATCGCCATCTTCTCCGGCGCGCAGTTGTTCGCGCTCGGCATCTTCGGCGAGTACCTGGCGCGGGTGCACTTCCGCACGATGGACCGCCCGACCTACGCGGTGCGCCGCGAACTCGGTCGATGAACGCGACCTGGCCGCGCATCCTCGAGTGGGACTGCGCGTTCTTCGGCGCGCGCATCGCCAGCCTGCCGCTCGAGGCCCGCTCCGCCTCCGAGCTCGCCGCCGCCCTCGAGTGGTGCGGACGCGAGAAGGTGCAGTGCTTGTACGCCTTGTCGGACGAGCGCGACGAGGAGAAGCGCGCATGGCTGGCGGCGCGCGGCGCGCGCCTCGTCGACGAACGCACGACCCTGGCCGCGAAGCTCGCGCCAGGGGCCGCGCGCGCCGCGGTGGGCGCGACGAGGCCCGTGCGCGAAGACGACATCCCCGCCCTCGAGGCGATCGCCGCCGAGGCCCATCGCGACTCGCGCTTCTGGAACGATCCGCGCTTCGCGCGCGAGCGCTGCGCCGCGCTGTACTCGACCTGGATCGCCGGCGAGTCGCGCGGACGCGCCGCGGCGGTCTTCGTGGTCGAGCACGAGGGGCGGCCGGCGGGCTACATCAGCTGCCACGAACGCGGCGAGCATGGCGCGCGCCATGGCGACATCGGCCTCGTGGCGGTGGCCGCGCCGGCGCGCGGGCGGGGCCTGGGCGGGCTGCTTGTGGACGCCGCGCTGGACTGGGCCGCCGCGCGCGGGATGGCGCGCATGGAGGTCGTGACGCAAGGCCGCAACTCCGGGGCGCTGGCGCTGTACGCTTCGCGCGGATTCCAGCCGTTCCTGCGCCAGCGGTGGCAGCACCTCTGGCTCGACTGATCGCCGCCCGACGGTCGCGCCGACGGCGGAACCTTGGCAACATGGACGGTCCGAGGTCGTCCGTGGGCAAGTACAGGATCCCCTTCAACAAGCCGTCCTTCGCGGGCGACGAGAACCGCTACATCGCCGACGCCATCGCGCGCGGGCACATCTCGGGCGATGGCCACTACACCAAGCTCTGCCACGCGCTGCTCGAGCGCGAGCTGGGAGTCGAGAAGGCGCTGCTGACCACGAACTGCACGCACGCGCTCGAGATGAGCGCGCTCTTGTGCCGCTGCGGCCCGGGCGACGAGGTGATCGTGCCCAGCTTCGCCTTCGTCACCACGGTGCTCGCCTTCGTCATGCGCGGCGCCAAGCCCGTCTTCGTCGACGTGCTGCCAGGCACGCTCGGGATCGACCCGGCGCAGGTCGAGGCGCGCATCACGCCGCGCACCAAGGCGATCGTGGCCCTGCACTACGCCGGCGTCGCGTGCGAGATGGACGAGCTGCTCGCCATCGGCGCGCGGCATGGCGTGCCGATCGTCGAGGACAACGCCCACGGGTTGTACGGCAAGTACAAGGGCCGCTGGTTGGGCACCATGGGCGTGCTCGCGACGCAGAGCTTCCACGAGACGAAGAACTTCACCTGCGGCGAAGGCGGTGCCTTGCTCGTCAACGATCCCGCCTTGGTGGAGCGCGCCGAGATCGTGCGCGAGAAGGGCACGAACCGCTCGCGCTTCCTGCGCGGCCTCGTGCACAAGTACACCTGGGTGGATCTGGGCTCGAGCTGGCTGCCCTCGGACATGGTGGCGGCCTTCCTGTGGGCGCAGTTGGAGGCGCGCGAGCGCATCCAATCCCGCCGTCGGTCCATCTGGGAGCGCTACGACCGCGAGCTCGGCGCATGGGCCGGCTCGATCGGCGCCACGCAGCCCAAGGTCCCGGCCGATCGCGAGCAGAGCTGGCACATGTACCACCTGCTGCTGCGCGACTCGGCCCAGCGCGAGCGCTTGATCGACCACCTCGAGGCGCGCGGGATCCTGGCCGTGTTCCACTACCTGCCGCTGCACCTGTCGGAGATGGGTCGCAAGTTCGGCGGCAAGGAGGGCGACTGCCCGACGACCGAGGACATCTCCTCGCGCCTGCTGCGCCTGCCGTTCTTCAACGCCTTGACCGAGGACGAGCAAGGCGACGTCGTGCGCGCCCTGCACGAGTTCGAGGGATGAACGACGCCCACGAGGCGCCGTCCGCGTCTAGCTGGCGGCGCGGCGCGATGGCGCCGGTCGCCCTCGCCGCGGCGTGCGTCGCCCTCGCGCTGTGGCTGCAGGCGCGCATCGGATTCAACCTGCAGGACGAGTCGTTCCTCTGGTACGGCGAGTTGCGCGTGCTCGCGGGCGAAACGCCGCTGCGCGACTTCCGCTCCTACGATCCTGGACGCTACTGGTGGGCCGCGGGTTGGGCGACGATCCTCGGCGACGGCCTCGTGGCGCTGCGCTGCGCCACGTGGATCTTCGCGGGCATCGGCCTCGCCGCCGGACTGTGCGTGCTGCGGCGCGTCGCGCGACGGCCCTTGGAGCTGGTGCTCGGCGCGCTCGTGCTGCTGGTGTGGATGTTTCCGCCGTGGAAGCTGTACGAACCCGCGCTGGCCCTGGTCGGGGCCTTGTGCGCCACGCGCCACCTCGAGGCGCCGGGCGCGATGCGCGCCGCGCAACTAGGCCTGTGGACCGGCATCGCCGCCGTGTTCGCCCGCAACTTCGGCGTGTACGCGGCCGTGGCGAGCATGGCGACGCTGGGCGCGAGCGCGTGGATGGCGCGCGACTGGTCGGGCTTGAAGCGCCAATTGCCCGCCTGCGCCGCGGGAGTCGTCGCGGGCTACTCGCCCGTCTTGCTGGCGCTCGTCTTCGTCGATGGCTTCGCCGGCGCCTTCGCCGATTCGGTGTTGTTCTACCTGCGGCAGGATGCGTTGAACGCGGTGCTGCCCGTGCCGTGGCCTTGGCGCGCGGAATTGGCCGGCCTGTCGTGGAAGCAAGGCGCCTCCGTGCTCGCCGTGGGGGTCGGCTTCGTGGCGCTGTGGGCGGCGCCGGCGCTGGCCCTCGTGGCGGGTGCGCGCTCTTCCGCCGCGGACGCGAGCCGCAGGTCCGCGGCCGTCGGCTGCGCGCTCGTCGCGTTGTGCTGCTCGCACCACGCCTCGGTGCGCAGCGACATGTTCCACCTCGCGCAGGTCTTCGGCCCCGCGGCCTTGGCGCTGGTCGCCGGCGCGGCATTGGCGCGTTCGCCGTGGCCGCGTCGGATCGCCTTGGCCGCGATCCTGGTGCTGGGCGCGTTCGCGACGGGCGTGCGGCAACCGGCTTGGAAGACCATGGACGAAGCCCTGGTCGAGGTCGAGCTGCGCGGCTCGAAGGTCGCGCTGACCGCGGTGGAGGCGGAGTCGTTGCGCGTGCTGCGCGCCCTGGTCGAGTCGCATGTGCGACCCTCGGAGGACATCTGGATCGGGCCGCGCTTCCTCGGGTTGTACTGCGTGCTCGATCGACGCGCCCCCACATGGGAGATCTACCCGGCCTTCCGCGGCGACGCGTCGGAGCAGCGACGCATGCTCGAGGAGCTGCTGGAAGTCGAGTGGATCCTGCACGACGCGCGACCGATCGGGCGCGACGAGGAGATGGTGCTCGAACGTTCGCACCCCGAGGTGTGGCGCGCCATCCAGCGCGACTACGAGCCCGCGCCGGTGAAGGGACTGCCGGCCAACCTGCTGTTCCTGCGTCGCAGGAGCTGACCCGCGCCGAGCAGCGCCGCCGACAAGGCCACGACGAGCGGCGGCGCCCACGCCCAACGCGCCCATGGCGCGAACTCCAGCTCGAGCACCTCCGCGCCTTGCGGCAGTTCGAAGCCGAGGTGCAGCCCGTCGATGCGCACGGGCTCGAGCTCCACCACTCCACTTGCGCCGCGCGCGCGGGCGCGGGCGCGCCAATGCGGGTGGTATTGGCGACCGGCGAAGAAGGCGGATCCAGCCGCCGCCGGGGCGAAGGTCCATCGCTCGTCGCCGCCCGAAGCAGGAGCGGGTCGCGCGGCGCGCGCGACCTCGATGTCCCCGCCCTCGGCGGGCTTCGAGCAGGCGTCGGGGGAAAGCACTCCCGGAGTCCACGCGGGCTCGCGCAGGCTCCACAACGCGAGCGGACCATGCCGCGCCGGCAATGGATCGGCGATGTCCTCGAGCGGCATGTTCGAGGCGAGCACGACGACGCCCGCTTGCGCCAAGGCGCGCGAGTCCAGCAGGCGAGGATCGTCGAAGCGCCGGAACCAGCGACCGGCGATCTCGGTGCCGGCGCGCGAGAGGCGGGCGCACCACGCCTGGTATTCGCGCGAGGAGAGCGAGTCGTAGCTGTGCACGCTCGCGAGTCCGAGCAACCCCTCCTGGTTGGGAGGGAGCAGCCGCAGGTTGCGGTCTGCGACGATGGCGTAGCGGCCCTCGGCGCCGCATGCATCGCGCAGGCTGGCGGCCAGCGGAGCATCGTCCGCGATTGATCCGCGCGGCTGCGTCAAAAGCAATGGACAAGCAGCCAGGGCCGCCGCGGCCGCGACGCAGGCCGCCAGCACGGCCGGTCGGCGGCGCCATGCCCCCCACGCCACCACCAGCGCGACCAGCACGGTGGCCGCGAGTCGCGCGCCGTCCTTGCCCGTCGTCTGCGTCTCGTGCACGAGGATCCACGCCCCCGACACGAGCGCGGCCAGCACCGGCGGGAACGAAACCGCCACCCGGCAGGCCATGCCGCGCCGTTGCTGGTCCGCGGGACGCGAGGCGTGCTCGACCACGAAGGCCGCGGCCGCAGCCAAGGGCAGCAGCGCCACCGCCGCTGGCGTGAAGCGCGACAAGGTGAACAAGGGCGTTTCGAGCAGCGGCGCGTACAGCGCGGGCGACACCGCGACGGCGAGCAGCAGGCAGGCGAGGGCGGCGTGGCGGCGCGCGCCCTTCACGAACCAGGCCGCGGCGAGCAGGCACGGGCCCGCGATGCCGAAGGCGACGCCGTTGAAGCGCGCCGCGTCGCCATCGCGCGCTCCGGCCCACGGATCGCCCGCGAGGTTCGGATCGATCCACTGCAGGAGCTGCGACCACCAGGCTCCGGCCGTGTCGAGCGCGGGGATGGCGGCCAGGTAGAAGTCGTCTCCCAGTTGCGCGCGCGCCGAACGCTCGGCGGCCAGCGCCGTGTCGAGCAGGATGGGCGCGGCGAGCAGCACTCCGATGGCCGCCGCGCTCGTCCAGCCGACGAGCTTGCGCCCGAGGCCTTCGCGGCGCGCCAGGTGCGGGGCGAGCGCGACGGCGACGACCACGAAGTGCCAGACGATCTGCTGCGGATAACCCGAGACGAGCAGCAGCCAGATGCAGGTGGCGAGGCCCAGCCAGCGCGCGGCGCAAGGACGGCGCGCCAGCGACTCCGCCAGCCACAGCGCGCCCGCCGTCCAGCAGATGGTCGAAGTGAACAGCAACAGCGGCGCCCAATAGGCCACGAACGGGCTGCCGGCGACGAGCAGCGCCCCGGCGAAACGCGCGTGCGGACCCAGTCCGAGTTCCGCCAGCCACGCCCAGGTGAAGCACGCGGCCAGGAGGATCGTCAGGGCCCACAACAGCGTGTGCGCGACATGCGGGTCGCGCGAGGCGAGCATGCAGAGCGCCATGGGCGGGTAGGCCGGCGACACGCCCGCGAGGTGCGAAGCGGGCCGACCGAGCTGCACATGTTCGTTCCACGCGAGGAGCTCGCCGCGCGCGAAGCTCTCGGCGTGCAGGGCGATCTCGGGCGCGTAGTAGCTCGAGTAGTCGGAGTGCCTCCGGCTCGACGGATGCCCGGTGGGCTGTTCGTCGAGGCCGAGCTCGAGCCGGTTCGCGTGCGGCGCGACGACTTCGCCTCGCAGGGCGAAGCTCGCGATCCACGCTCCGAAGAAGCCGAGGAGGAGGAGGAGCGAGATCCGTGCGCCCACGCGCAGAGGCTACACGAGGCGCCGGTCGCGCCTCCAGTCCGCGCGGCGACGACGCGCGGGCCCGCTTGCGCCGCGACGGGCGTCGGCGGCTAGGATGCTCGCGTGTCGAAGTCGCACGCGAAGCTCGCCATCGCCGGCGCGGCCCTGCTGGCCGCATGCCTCTCGTCCTGCGGCGCCCGACCGGACGAGCGCCCGGACATCGTGCTGATCGTCATGGACACGGCGCGGCCGGACTACCTGTCGGTGTACGGGCACCCGCGCCCCACCTCGCCCTTCCTCGAGCAGTTCGCCAGGCAAGGCGTGGTCTACGAGCGCGCCTACTCGACCTCGTGCTGGACGCTGCCCGCGCACGCATCGCTCTTCACCGGCGAAGCCCCGCAGGTCCACGGCGCCGACCAGCGCACGCCGAGCCTCGGCCCCGAGCTGCCCACGATGGCGGAACGGCTCGCCGAGGCGGGATGGCGCACGGGCGGGTTCAGCGCCAACGCCTGGGTGGCGAAGACCACGGGCCTCGCGCGCGGCTTCGAGACCTTCGAGGCGCACTGGCGGCGCAGCGAGGCGCCCGATCCGGCGGCGTCCGAGCATCGCACCACGAAGGCGGTCAAGGCGTGGCTTGCGCAGGATGATGGCCGGCCGAACTTCGTGTTCGTCAACCTGATCGAACCGCATGCACCCTACCGGCCGCGTTGGGAGCACGCCGCGCCCTTCTTCGCGGTGGAAGCGGCCCTCGAGGCGGCGACGCAGGCGTTGTTCCCCGCCGGACGCGCGCCCAACTTCCTCACCGTGCGCCACTACCTCGGGCGCGAGCCGCTGCGCGAGCTCGAGTGGCAATGGATGCGCGCGTTGTACGAGGGCGACCTGCGCCAGACCGACGCCATCGTCGAGGAGCTGGTGCAAGCCGTGGACGCGCACCCAAACGGCCGGCCGAGGCTCGTGTTCGTGCTGTCCGACCACGGCGAGAACCTCGGCGACCACGGACACCTCGGCCACGTCTTCAACTTGTACGACTCGAACCTGCGCATCGCGCTCCTTGCGCGCGGCCCGGGCTTCGAGGCGAACAAGCGCGAAGCACGGCTGGTGGGCATCCGCGACCTGCACCCGACGGTGCTGGCGGCGGCCGGACTGGACGCGCGTCGCGCGGACGGCGAGGCGCTGGACCTGCGCGGTCCCATCCCCGAGCAGCGACTGCTGTCGGCGGCCCTCGACGATCCGAGGCTGACGATCGAGACCTTCCCGGACGAGGTGGAGGGCGATCCGGCGCTGGCGCGGCACAAGCGCGCGCTGGACGCCGCCATCAGCTCGCGTTGGAAGGTGATCCGCGGTTCGGACGGATCGTGCGAGACCTTCGACCTCCTCGCGGACCCGCGCGAAGCCAACCCGCTCGACTGCGGCTCGCTCGATCCCAAGACGCGCCAAGGCCTCGACGCGTGGATCGACATGCAACGCGCGCGCCGCAAGGGCGACGCCGCGCCCGTCGCGGCGCCGCAGGATCCCGCCACGCGCGAAGCCTTGCGCGGACTCGGCTACGTGGAGTGAATTCCGGCCGCGACCCGCGGACGGGAACAAGATCGCGCCAAGGACCGGCACGCCGGGATCCTTGCGGGACTCCAACCCGGGAACCGCGCTCCGCGGCATGACATGGACTCCGGTCTTTCCTAACCTGCGCCGACAAGGCCAACGCCATGCACGCCATCCCCGCACCCCTCGCGCTGCTCGCCGATGGCGCCCTCGGCCAGCAGCTGCCGGTCTGGTCCATCGCGCCCTTCGCGCTGATCCTGCTGTCCATCGCCTTGCTGCCGCTGGTGGCGCACCACTGGTGGGAGAGCAACCGCAATCGAGCCATCGTCAGCTTCGGCCTGGCGATCCCGTTCGTCCTGTGGCTGTGGTCGAGCTTTCCGGCCGCGGCGCCGGGCGCGCTCGGACACGCGGCGATGGAGTACGTCTCGTTCCTGTCCCTGCTGGGCGCCCTGTACATCATCTCGGGCGGCATCTACCTCAAGGGGTCCTTGAACGGCACGCCGCTCTCGAACACGGGCATGCTGGCGATCGGCGCCGTGCTGGCGAACTTGATCGGCACGACGGGCGCCTCGATGGTGCTGATCAGGCCGTTCCTGCGCGCCAACAAGTCGAGGCAACGACGCGCGCACCAGGTCGTCTTCTTCATCTTCATCGTGTCGAACTGCGGCGGATTGCTGACGCCGTTCGCCGACCCGCCCTTGTACCTCGGCTTCCTCAAGGGCGTGCCCTTCGAATGGACGCTGCAGCTGTGGAAGGAATGGCTGCTGGTCAACGCGGCGCTGCTCGTGATTTTCAACTTCCTCGACGGCTACATGATCGACAAGGAGGAGAAGGAGCGTCCCGGCTCGCAGCTCGAGGAAGCGATGAAGCACGAGCCCCTCGGCATCGAAGGCAAGCACAACATCGCCCTGCTCGGAGGTGTCGTGTTCGCGATCCTCGGCAGCGCGCAAGGTTGGTTCAACGGCGGCGCGCCTTGGTCGTTCGGCGTGGCCGAGGCGTGCATGGCGAGCCTGGCCGTCCTCGGGCTCGCCATGACCAAGCCCGCGATCCGCGCGGCCAACGCCTTCACCTACGGCCCGATCCTCGAAGTGGCGATCCTCTTCGGCGGCATCTTCGCCACGATGATCGCCCCCATGCAGATCCTCAACGCGCGCGGCGCGGAACTGGGCATCGCGCACCCGGCACAGTACTTCTGGGCCACGGGCATCCTGTCGTCGTTCCTCGACAACGCGCC
>JBKDQQ010000017.1:0-38212 GCA_046341775.1 Planctomycetia bacterium | reverse complement strand
GATGGTCTGCCGCTCGGGATCGACCTTGGTGCCGAGCTCGACCACGATCTCGCCGTCGACCATCACGCCGCCTTGCGCGATCAGCTCGTCGCAGCGCCGTCGCGAAGCGACGCCGTGGTCGGCGAGCAGCTTGTTCAACCTCACGAGATTGGAGCCCGCTTCGGGCTCGGCGCCCGCGTCCGGCGCCGGAGCCTTGGACGCCGACGGCGGCGGAAGGGCGGCGGAGGCGACCCGCTTGGGTTGCGAGCGGGGGGCGGGACGGCGCGGCGATCGTTCGGTCATGTGTGCACAAGCCCAAGCCGGGCAGGCGGGCAACCCGTAGTGTCCAAGAAGCGCAGGCCACGGGGCAAGCCAATCCGCGCGTCCTTGCGGTCCTACCGGGTGCGCGAGCCGGGATCCGGCACGAGCGAAGCACCACTGCACGATCTCGACCGGGCGCATGCGGACCGGCCGAGGGGATGGGAATGCGGGCGGCCGACAAGCCCGACCGAGGTTGGCTGGCGCGCGTTGGAAACCTCCTGGGGGTCGCGCCTCTGCCGCGCGCGTCGGGAGGCGAGGCTGCCGCGCCACCAGCCCTCCCCACCCCCGGGAGCCGGATGCGCCAGGCCACGATCAGCGCGCGGGACAGACACTCGCGGGCGACCTCGAGCCGAGGGGCGCCGAAGGCCCGGGGGTGCCACGGAGCACCCCCTGGCGGCGCGTTATCCAAATCTTGGAGCCTGTATTCCAAATTGTTGACTTTATTCCGACCGCTCCCTCATGACGGGAATAGTCTCCGAGTGTCCCCGCCGGCAAAAGGTGATTTTCCGACGGGCAATTACACGCCAACCATCCCCGTCCACATGCGCCACCTACGCCTTCTGCCCCTCTTGGGCGCCGCGTCCGGCCTCCTCACCGGAGTCCTGTACCTCCAACACAACCAAGCCTCGGCCGTGGAGATCCTCCCCGCCCTTGTGCCCCTCCCGGTCAACCTCGCGCCCGAGGCCCGCGCCACCTTCATCGAAGGTCCGCTGCAGGACTACGACCTCGCTGCTCGCGTGATCGTCGTCAACGGCACGCAGGTCCAAGTCCCGGCCACGATGCTGATCGACACGACCGGCGACGGGGTGGGAGACATCACCTTGGCCCAATTGGTCAACCCCGCGCTGCGCTCCCCCATCGGCGGGACGGTGCACGCCAGTTCGGTGCTGCAATCCACGCAGGGCGGCCATGCGCAGTTCATCGCCGACAGCTTGTACTTCGAGTTCGGCGAACGCGTCGTGGTCGGTCCGCTGGTGGCGGTCGACGCCGCCAACGGACTGTTCCAGGTCGGCGGACACCAGATCCGCATGAGCACCGACCCGCGTCTCGTTCCGATCCTCGCCGACCTTGGCGGCCATCCCATCACGGTGGCGGACCTCGTTGGATTCGAGGGCTCGCTCGTCTCGGCCGAGGGCTATGTCGAGGATGGCCTGCTCCTCGGCAAGTTCGTCGAGACGCAAGCCTTGATCCCCGGGGCCGACGCCGACGGCGTCGGCGTCGAACGCGCCTTGTGGGACGCGTCGAAGCGCCAAGTCGAAGTGCGCGGCACGATCACCGCGCACCCGACGACGGGACAGATCGCCGCCACGGTCCAGATCGACTTGTCCTGCGACGGGCTAGGACTCGCGACCGTGAACGTGGTGCCCGGCGTCGTGCCGACGCAAGGCGAGTTCGTCTGGCGCTCGGCCGAAGGCCAGGTGCCCGCCAACCCCGGCACCGTGTGCGTGCGCTCCTCGAACGGCGGGACGACCCAACGAGGCGTCGACGCGAAGTGATCCTGCGCGGCCGCGCGACCCGCGTCGGTCGCGCGGCGCGCCCTCCCCACGACCACATCCACACGGACGGACCGGCGGCCACGAAGCCGCGCTCGTCCACCAACCCACACACCACTCCCATGCGCAACCTCCGACTCGCTTCCATGACCGGCGCCGCCGCGCTCGCGGCCTTCGCCTCGATCCAACTCCTGCCCGCCCCGGCCGGCGCCGTCGCGCCGATCGACGGCTTCCCCCTGCCGACGCTGTGGCCCGGCGCGAACGTGCTGAGCCTCGAGGGCGGCGTGCTCGCCATCGACCCCGCCACGCGCACCGTCAACATCGATGGCAGCGTGGTGCACATCCCCGCCACCCTGCGCATCGACACCGATGGCGACGGCGTCGGCGACATCTCCTTCGAGCAGTTGACGGCCGCCGGCCTGCGCAGCGCCGTCGGCGGCTACATGGCCGTCGAGGCGGATGTCTCCAGCGTCGCCGGCTTGGCGCGCTTCACGGCCAACGCGGCCTACTTCGAGTTCGGCGAGCACGTCGTCGTCGGCGCCCTCATGTCGGTGGACGCGCAGGCCGGCGACTTCATGATCGCAGGCACGCCGGTGCGGCTGTCGACGGATGCGCGCATCCCCGCCAAGGTGCTGGATCTCGGCGGCAACCCGATCACCCTGGCCGACATGGCCGGCTGGGAGGGATCGCTCGCCGCGGTCGAGGGCTACATGCTCGACGGCGTGCTGCGCGCCAGGATCGTGGAGACCGACGTGGTCATGCCGGCCGCGGGTTCGGACACGATCGTGATCGAGAAGGCGCTCTACAACCCGAGCAAGCGCTCGATCGAAGTGCGCGGCACGATCACGGCCCATCCGACGACCGGCGCCTTCGCGCCGAACGTGCAGATCGACCTGTCGTGCGACGGCCTCGGCATCGTGAACGCCAATGTCGTGCCCGATCCGGCGCTCGGCCAAGGCGAGTGGCGCTGGAAGTCGGCCAACAACTCCGTGCCGACCAACCCCGGCAGCGTGTGCGTGCGCTCGGCGCTGGGCGCCAACGCCCAACGCGCGACGAACTGAGCGGCGACCGCTCGAGAGCACCCGGAGCGTCGAAGGCGGAAGGACGGTCCGCCCAGGCGCGCGGGGGAGACGATGAGGGCCTGCACTTGGAGGATTGCTCCAGGTGCAGGCCCGTTGCCTTGGTGCCGCCCCCTCGGTCGACCGTCCACGGGCAGCAGAAAGGGCGCGCGGCGGCGCGCCGGGCATGGGCTGGTCGATCGACAGCCGCGGCGCGGCCGCGCGGCCCGCACCGTCGAGCGCGGCCGTGCCGGCGCCGCGCGCCGCCTCAGTGGGCCGTGGCTCGGACGACCGCCAGTCGCCCGCACAAGGCGTGGTCGCCCGTGCCGCCTGGCAGGAGCCACGCCTCGCCCTTCCTCAAGGGCACCTCGCGCGCATGCGCCTGCAGCACGCCTTCGCCTTCGAGCACGCACAGCACTTGCGCGCGCCCCTCCGTCGACAAGGCGCGCTCGCCGTCGAGCTCGAGTCGATCCATCTGGAACAAGTCGCAGTCGACCAGCCTGCCGCGACGCCAGCCGCGCGCCTCCTCGAGGATGCGCGGGGCGCGCGGGGTGAACGACACGGGACGCGCGCAGCGCAACGCCTCGCGGATGTCGAGTCGACGCGGACGGCCGTCGAGGCCGGGTCGATCCCAGTCGTAGAGCCGCCAGGTCGTGTCCGAGTTCTGCTGCACCTCGAGGATGGCGATGCCGCCGCCGATGGCGTGCACCGTGCCGCCCTCGACGAGGATGCACTCGCCGGCGCGCGCCGGGTTCCGGGCGAGCAGGTCGACGCACGCGGCCGTGCCTGCGGCTTGCGCGAAACGCTCGACGCCCACGCCTTCGGCCAGTCCGGTCCACAGGTGCGCGCCTGGATCCGCGGCGAGCATGTACCACGCCTCGGTCTTGCTCTCGCCGAGGTCCGCGCTCGAGTGCGGGCCGGGATGCACCTGCACGGACAACGGTTGCGAGGCGTCGATGTACTTGACCAGCAGCGGGAAGCGGCCGTTGGCGGCGGGACGCGAACGGCCCAGCAGCCCGGCGCGATCGCGCTGCATCAATTCCGCCAGCGTCGCGCCCGCGCACGGGCCTTCGGCGACCACCGACTGCTCCTCGGCGCGATCGACGACGAGCCACACCTCTCCGATGGGCGCGTCCGGCGGCAGGGACAACCCCAGCGACTCCAGTCGTCGGCCGCCCCAGACCTTCTCGAAAGAACGCGGCTCGAAGCGCAGCGGCGGCAGCATGGTGCGGCTCACAGCAGGGCGTACTTGTCGGTGGCGGCGACGAGGGCGCGCGAGATGCCGGGCTCGAAGGCGCTGTGGCCCGCGTCGGGGACCACGACGAAGTCGGCGTGCGGCATGCGCGCCGCGAGCTCGTGCGCGCTGCGCATCGGACAGACCATGTCGTAGCGACCCTGCACGATGGTGGTCGGGATGCGCGCGAGCCGCGCCGCGTCGCGCAGCAACTGGTCCTCGACCTCGAAGAAGCCCCCGTTGACGAAGTAGTGGCACTCGATGCGCGCGAAGGCCAGCGCCTTGTCGTCCGCGCCGAACGCGGCGGCGAAGGCCGCGTCGGGCAGCAGCTTGCTGGTGGCGCCCTCCCAGATGCTCCACGCGCGCGCGGCGGGCATGTGCACGGCGGGGTCGTCGCTGAAGAGCCGCTTGGCGTAGGCGCGCATCAGTCCGCCGCGCTCCTCCACGGGGATGGCGGCGAGGTAGTGCTCCCACGCGTCGGGGTGGACCCAGCTGGCGCCGCCCTGCTCGTAGAACCAGGCCAGTTCGGCGCGCCGCAGCAGGAAGATGCCGCGCAGCACGAGCTCGGAGACGCGTTCGGGATGGCGCTCGGCGTAGGCGAGGGCCAAGGTGCTGCCCCACGAACCTCCGAACACCGTCCAACGCTCGATGCCGAGCAAGGCGCGCAGGCGCTCCAGGTCCTCGACGAGGTGCCAGGTCGTGTTCTCCTCGATCGAGGCCCACGGCGTGCTCTTGCCGCAACCGCGCTGGTCGAGCATCACGATGCGCCACGCGCGCGGATCGAAGAAGCGCCGGTGCTCGGGGCTCGTGCATCCGCCCGGACCACCGTGGAGGAACACCACCGGCTTGCCGAGCGGGTTGCCGGACTCCTCCCAATGGATCTCGTGGAGCTCGGAGACCTTCATGCGCCCGACGCGGCGCGCCTCGAGCGGCGGATAAAGCCAACTGACGGGGTCCTTCTGCATGCCGTGACGGTACCGCGGCGGCCGCGCCCGATGCAGCAGGTTTCCCGCGCCGAAACCGCGCCTCAGATCGAAGCCAGCAAGCGCTGCGCCTCGGCGCGCGCCGTGGCGTGGGCCGCGCCCCCGGCGATCATGTCGGCGATCTCCTCGACGCGCTCCTCGCCCTTCAAGGCGGCGACCATGGTCCTCGTGCGCGCGCCGCGCACCTCCTTCTTCACCTTGAGGTGCTCGTGCGCCATCGCCGCGATCGCGGGCAGGTGCGTCACGCACACGACCTGGTGCGTGGCGGCCAAGGCGCGCAAGTGTTCGCCCACCTTGGGACCGAGGCGTCCACCCACGCCCGAGTCGATCTCGTCGAAGACCAGCGTGGGGATCGTCTGCTGCGCCGCGAGCGCGGTGCGCAAGGCCAGCATGATGCGCGCCGCTTCGCCTCCCGACGCGACGAGGCGCAGGGGCTGCAAGGGCTCGCCGGGGTTGGCGGCCAGTTGGAACTCGACGAGGTCGGGACCGTCGGGCGCGAGTCGCCGCAACTCGCCGGCTTCGTCGGCCGCGTTGGGCGAGTCGATCGGCGCGGCGACGCGCGGCTCGATGCGCACGCTGAACTCGGCGCGCGCGAGGCCCAGGTCGGCCAGGTGCTTCTTCACTTCCTTCTGCAACCGCGTGGCCGCCTTGCGACGCGCCGCGCCCAGCGCCTCGCCGGCCGCGAGCAGGACGCGCTTGGCCGCGTCGCGGCGCCGCAACAGCTCCTCGAGCGAAGCATCGCCGCCTTCCACCGCCGCGAGTTCCCCTGCGAGGCGCGCAGCCAAGGCCTGCAAGCCCGCGGCGTCGCAGCGGTGCTTGCGCGACAAGCTCTCGTAGTCGTAGAGGCGATCCTCCACCTTCTGCAAGCGCTCGGGCGAAGCCTCGGTGCGCGCCAGGTAGCGTTCCGCCGCCACGGAGGCCTCCTCCGCGTGCACCAGCGCCTGGCGCACCTCCTCCGCCACGGGCGCGAGGTCGGCGAGGCGCGTCTCCCAGCGCTCCAGCGTGCGCAAGGCGCGGCGCAGCCCGTCGAGCGCACCGCCCTCCTCGCTCGAAAGCGCCTGCGCGACTTCGCCGAGCTGCGCGCCGAGCTCGCCCGCGTTGCGCAGGCGCTCGCGTTCCTGCAGGAGCTCGGCATGGTCCTCCGCGACGGGCCGCAGCTCCGACAACTCGCGCACCTGGAAGCGCAGCAGGTCGAGCCGGTCCGCGCGTTCGCGCGCCGCCTTCTCGTGGTCCTTCGCCCGCGCCACCAGCCCCGCCCACTCCGCGCGGGCCGCGCGCCACGCGGACACCTCCTTGGCGAGGCCGCCGTGCGCGTCGAGCAGCTCGACCTGCTCGCCGGCGTCCATCAGGCGCTGGTGCTCGTTCTGCCCGTGGATCTCCACCAGGCGCGCCGCCAGCTCGCGCAGCACCTTCGCCGTCGCCGGACGATGGTTGATCCAGGCCCGCGCGCGGCCGGAGGCGGAGATGGTGCGCGACAGGATCAACTCGCGCTCGTCGTCCGCGGGAGCCGCGCGCCACGCCGCGGCGAGGTCCTCGAGGTGTTCGTCAAGGAAACTTGACAGCGACTCCGCGCCGCGCCGCGAGAGCGCGAAGCGGCCTTCCACGCGCGCCTCGTCGGCGCCCTTGCGCACCAGCGTGCCGCGCGGCTTGTCGCCCATCAGCAGCTCGAGCGCGTCGAGCAGCAGGCTCTTGCCCGCGCCGGTCTCGCCCGTGATGGCGTTCAAGCCCGCGCCGAAGCGCACTTCCGCCCGTTCGAACAGGGCCAGGTTCTCGATCTCCAGGTCGATCAGCATCGCACGCGATCCTCGTCGGCGCGCGAGCATGGCAGGCGGGCGCCGCCGCAGTCCACCGCGAGGCGGAACGACGGCCGCAAGCCCCGTGGGCGTTGGGGATTGGGGCTCGTGCGCCCCCGCGCGCCCCGCGCGCGGACCCCGCGCCACCCCGGGGCGCCATGCGCCTTCGCGGGAGTCGTGCGCGTCGTCCTCAGCGCCGCTCGGCGGCGAGGCGCAAGGAGTCGTCGCGCAGGCTGGCGAGCGCGGCACGCACCCGCGCCGGCAGCGGCGCGCGCGCCGCCTCCTCGAAGGCCAAGGCGGCGAGCTCGTGCCGGCCGGCGCGCCGCTCCTCCACGCCGCGCGCCGCGTGGATCAGGGTGCCTTCGCCCACCTCCTCGACGCAGGGCACGACCGCCTCGACCTCGCACCAGGGCGCGCCGAGGAACAGTTCATGCACTCGCAACCGCAGTTCCACGCGCGAGCCGGGCCGCGCGCGCGCGAGCGCCCACGCCGCACCTCCGTCGCGACGAGCCCAGACGCGCACGGCCGGCGCGCGGTGCGCCTCCGGCAGCCAGGGCTCCTGCAGGTCGCTCCACGCATCCCACGCCCGCCAGCGCGCTTGTCCAAAACGCGTGACATACGCGTTCCAGTCCTCGACCTCGTCCGCCACGAGCACCACGACCCGCACGCTGCGTCCCAGATGCCCAGCCGGTGACCCGACGAGTTCCTCCCACGCCACGAGTTCCGGCGCGGCTTCCTCGCTCCGCGCCTCCACCGCGGGAGCCGGCGCGGGCAAGCCCGCCAGTCCCGTCAACAGCACCGCGGAAGCGAAGAAGGCGTGGCGCGGGCGCAT
Source organism: Planctomycetia bacterium (assembly GCA_046341775.1). Lineage (GTDB taxonomy): Bacteria > Planctomycetota > UBA1135 > UBA1135 > SXXH01. The sequence goes on along the minus strand of JBKDQQ010000017.1, from coordinate 30,519 downwards.
CGCATGTATTTCGACGCGCCGCCCCGCGCGACTTGATGCGCAGGTCCTCGCCGCGGGTCGGCGCGTTCAGCGCCGCTCGGGAACGTCCTGCTGCGCTCCCACATCCTCCCAATCCCATTCCCGTTGCAGGTACGCGTTGTCGAGGCGGAAGGGGCGCGCGTTCGCACCGAATCGCGCGAGGATCTGCAACTCGGGCACGCCCTGGGGAAGCTCCTCGGGCAGCGTGACGACGCCGTCATGCACGCTGGACGGGCCCTGGTCGCCCAGATCGAGCCGTCGCATGCGGAACTCGAGCCGCTCGCCGCCGGGCCAGGCGAGGACGGCCGCCATGGCCTCGGGCACGCCTTCCAGAGTCTCCCAAGACACGCGATGGACGCGCCCGGCCCTCAAGGCGCGCGCGTCGAGGCGCTGCCCCAGCACGACCACCTGGTCGTCCACGCTCGGCGTCGGCGGAAGCACCTCGACCCAGCGGGCATCGTCCTGTTGGCGCACGAGGTCGACGAGATCGCTCTGGTACCAGCCACGCCATGGCCTCGCATACGCGCGCGGCGGCCGCTCCGCCAAGCGCGCGGCGACGAAGCGCCAACGCGAACCCTTGGCCGCCACCTTGCCGTCCTTGCCGGCCTTGACCGACTCGAAGCCGCCGTCGTCGAGGAGGTTGTCGCCCAGGTCGTAGAAGACGAGGACTTCGCCGACGTCGGCCAGCCCGTTCTGGTGCTCGAGCACGTACAGGAAGTGGTCGAAGGTGGAGGCGTCCGGGCGAATGCCGGAAGGAGGCGTGTAGCGCAGCTGTCCCTTGGACTTGGTCGCCACGACGCTTCCGCCGCGCAAGCTGGCTCCTCCATCGGCGGGACGAACCGAGGCCAAGCCCCCGTTCGCCGAGCGATCGTTCTTGCCGACATCCACGACGACCGGCTCGAAGAACCCGTCGCGTCCGACCTTGACGCGCGCGTAGTCGAGCATGGCCTTCGGGGGCAAGGGCGCCTTCCACGCTCCCCGCGCGTCGACGAGGCCGGTCGATGCCTCCACCGCGGGGAACATGCGCACGTCCTTGGCGCAGCGGGTCATGCCCTCGACCTCGCGGCGCGAGTAGAAGCCTCCTCCGGCGGGCGCCGCGGCGAACGGGTTGCCGGGCACGCCGCGACCGCCCATGACGCCATTCTGGTACGGAAAGCCGTACTCGTGCCACTGGTCGAGCGTGTGCGCGAACTCGTGCCGCAGGACGGCCCATCCGTCGGCGGCACCGAAGCCGATCACGAAGAAGGCGACATTGCCGGCTCCGGGGGGACAGTAGGCCAAACCACCGCCGATGCGCGAGGCGGGGCAGATGTGGAACAGCAGGTCGAAGTCGGACGGCTTCGCGAAGCGCTTCGTGATGGAGTCGAGCACCACCTGCTTGTCGTTGGAACCCAGCGTGGGGTCTTCGGCGGGGCTCTTCGGAACGACGGTCTGCCGCAGGTCCAGGTGCAGCTGCAACTCGGCCACCGTCCACCGATTGAATTCGTCCACGATCTCGACCACCGCCGACCGCGCTCGCTGTTCGTCGCCGTCGCAGTGCTTGTCCACGTAGTCGCGGGACAGCGCCACGCCCAACCTGATGCGCAGGATCGGGCCGCCCTCGATGCGGAAGCGAGGCTGCTCGTCCGCGCGGATCCCCGACGCCAGCGCGCACAGGGCGACGAGGATCGCGAAGAGGCGCGACGTCGAGAAGCTGGCGAGAGTGGCGGGACGGACGATGGAACGGACCGGGCGCGAGCGTTGCGATGCGAGCATGGACTTCCCTCGCGGGGGAAAGCGCAACAAGCGCCCGGCACGGGACAGGCAATCCAGTCCTCCCGCGAGGCGCGACCCGAACCGAGGCGGTCAGGCTCGAGGCACCCGCAAGCCGTCCACGTAGACCGCTTCGAGGGCGAGTTCGGGGCCGGAAAGCACGACGAGATCGGCCGGCGCGCCGACGACGATGCGTCCGCAAGCGAGGCCCAGCGCCTCGGCGGGCGTCGTCGAGGCCATCGTCAACGCGTCGGCGAGCGAGACGAAGCCGCGCGACACGAGGCGGCGCACCATCTCCAGTTGGGACAGCGCGGAGCCGGCCAGCTTGGGCGGGTCGCCGGCGACCGCGGGCGGGTAGTACGCGGCGCCGTCGAGCACCAGGTGGTCGCGGCCGTTGGCGTGGAAGCGGTCGCAACCGGTGCCGGCACCTTGGAGCGCGTCGCTGACGAGGCACAAGCCGCGCGGCGTGCGCGCCTTGAGCGCCAGCTCGATCGCGTCGCCGCCTACATGCATCAAGTCGCCGATGATCTCGGCGTGCAACGCCGCGTCGGTCAGCGCCATGCCCGCGAGGCCGATCTCCCGATGGTGGATCGGGCCCATCGCGTTGAAAAGGTGCGTGGCGCCGGTGGCGCCGCGGCTGGCGGCCTTGCGCGCGGTGGCGGCGTCGCTCTTCGAGTGCCCGAGCGAGACGCGCACGCCGCTCTTGGCGCACTCGGCGATCAGGTCGAAGGCCCCGTCCAGCTCGGGCGCGATCGTGATGGTGCGCACCATGCGACCGGAACCGGTGGCGGGTCCGAGGATCGCGCGCAGGCCCGCGACGGACGGCGCGTGGAGGTCGCGCCTCGGCAACGCGCCCGCCATGTCGGGATTGACGAACGGGCCCTCCAGATGGATGCCCGCGACGCGCGCGACGCCGCGCGGCAGGCTCGACGCGGCGCGCTCCAAGGCCGCGCAGCACTCGCCCAGGGCCGCGGGCTCGGCCGGGAACAGCGTGGGTTGGAAGCTCGTCGTGCCGAAGCGCGCCAACGCGCGCGCCATGCCGGCGAGGTCGAGCAGCGGATTGCAGCCGCCGAAGCCGTGCAGATGCAGGTCGACGAAGCCGGGCGCGACCACGGGTCCGTCGACGCGGTCGTCGAGGTCGACGCGCGCGATGCGCCCGCCCTCGATGGTCAACGACCCGCCGCGCAGCTCGCCGTCGACGAGCAAGCGGCCCTGCAAGCTGGAAGCGGCTTCAGCCATGCGATCCGCCGTCGATGGTAGCGCCCGCCTCGAGGTAGAGCAGGCACGACGAGCCGTAGGAGCGCACTTCGCTGGCGCGCGCCGCGCGCAGGCGCAGCATCTCGCCGGCGCGCTCGGGGGCGTGCAGGACCACGACGCCGCCCGGTTCCATGTGCCGACCGAGCAGCACTTCGAGCGCGGCCAGCAAGGCCCGGCGCTCCGTGGGATCGTCGTACACGGAGAACGGCGGGTCGCAGAAGGCGATGGTCCATGGCGTGGCGGCCGCGTCCGGCTCCGACCAGTTGCGTTCCGAGAGCGCGTCGCCGCGCAGGACGCGCGCGCGATCCTCGAGGCCGAGGCCAGCGAGGTTGCGCTTCAAGGTCGCCAGCGCCGGCGCCCCGCGTTCCACGAACAAGGCGCGACTCGCGCCGCGCGACAGCGCCTCGAGGCCTTGCGAACCCGAGCCCGCGTACAAGTCGAGCACGCGCGCGTCCTCCACCTTGGCGCCAAGCCAATCGAACAAGGCGGTGCGCACGCGGTCGAGCAGCGGCCGCGTGCCTTCGCCGGGCGGCGCCTCGAACAGCCGCCCACCGAGCTCGCCGGAGATGATGCGCATCGCGCCGGATAGGCTAGCGATTCGCGGCGCCCGCGTCCGGGCCCGCCGCGATCAGGCCCGAGGCCGCGTCGCAGGCGGCAGGCGTTCCAGGACGCGAACCACGCGGACGACCGCAGGCGATGTCCCCGACCCGGAGCACCTTCGCCGCGCCGCGCTCGCGCCTCTGGGCCACGTCGTCTGGGCCATGTCGTCTGGGCCACGTCGTCGGATTCGCTATGTTGGCGCACGCAACATGCCCCGCCTCCACGTCAACATCGACCATGTCGCCACGCTGCGGCAGGCGCGTCGCGAAGCCTTCCCCGACCCGGTCGCCTGGGCGCTCGCCGCCGAGAAGGCCGGCGCCGTCGGCATCACCTTCCATCTGCGCAAGGACCGGCGCCACATCCAGGACGCCGATGTCAAGGCGCTGAAGAAGGCGGTCGCGACCAAGCTCAACTTCGAGATGTCGCTCGATCCCGAGATCGTCGCGATCGCGGCGCGCGCACGAGCCGAGGCGTACTGCATCGTGCCCGAGAATCGCGCCGAGGTGACGACCGAGGGCGGCTTGGACGTGCGGCGCGAGTCGAAGCGCCTGCTGCCGGTGGTGGCGCGTCTCGCGCGGGGCGGCGGCGAAGTGTCGTTGTTCGTCGATCCGGACCTGGACCAGCTCGCGGCGGCCGTAGACACGGGCGCCGAGTTCGTCGAACTGCACACGGGACGCTACGCGCGCGCCAAGGGCCGGGCGCGGACGCGCGAGCTGGCGCGACTCGAGCGGGCGGCGCTCGCCGCGCACGAGGGCGGCTTGCGCGTCAACATGGGGCACGGGCTCGACTACGAGAACGTGGCGCCGGTGGCGCGCTTGCCGCATGTAGAGGAACTCAACATCGGCTTTGCCATCGTCGCGCGCAGCGTGTTCACTGGCGTGCACGAAGCCGTCGGCGCCATGGTCCGCCTGTGCCGCGGCGGGAAGGCTCGCTGACCACCATGACGCACCCGCGCTGCCAGCTCCACGGAAGCCTCGTCGCCCTCGTCACGCCGATGCGCGGTGGACAAGTGGACTGGGTCGCCTTCGAACGCCTCCTCGAGTGGCACCTGGAACAGGGCACGGACGGCATCGTCGTGTGCGGCACCACGGGCGAGTCCGCCACCTTGACCGCCGAGGAGCGGCGCAAGCTGGTCACCAAGGCGCGGCTCAAGCTCCTGGGTCGCATCCCGCTCGTCGTGGGCGTGGGCACGAACGACACGCGCACGACGCTCGAGCATGCCCGCGAAGCGGAGCTCCTCGGGGCCGACGCGCTGCTCGCCGTGACCCCCTACTACAACAAGCCCTCGCCGCGCGGCCTGGTGCTGCACTACTCGGCCTTGGCGGATTCGACGCGCACGCCGATCGTGCTCTACAACGTGCCGTCGCGCACCGGCGTCGACATGCCCGTCGAGGTCGTGAAGGAGCTCGGAGAGCGCCACGCGCACATCGTCGCGGTCAAGGAGGCCAAGCCCGACCTCGAACGCGCGCGGCGGATCGCCACGGAGACTCCGTGCGCGCTGCTGTGCGGCGACGACGCCTCGCTCCCGGATTTCCTCGAGCTCGGGGCCGTGGGCGTGATCGGCGTGGTGAACAACCTGCTGCCGGCGGAATGCGCCGAGCTGGTGCGCGCGGCGCAGGCGGGCGACGGCGTGCGCGCGGCGGCGCTCTTCGAGCGCTTCGCGCCCCTGGCGCGCGACCTGTTCCTCGAGCCCAACCCGGTGCCGGTCAAGTGGGCGCTGGGCCAGAAGTTCCCGTGGATGCCCACCGAGGCGAGACTGCCGCTGGCGCCGCTCGAGCCGGCTTCGCGCGCCAAGCTCGCGGCGACCCTGCGCGCCACGGGCGTGGTGCCCTCCTGAACGATCCCGCGATGACCTCGCGTTCGATGGCGTTCGCGCTGTGCTGCCTCCTCGGGTGGCTGGCGTGCGGTTGCACGAGTCCCGGGACGGATAGAGCGCGCGAGGCGGCGCTGCGGGCGGAATTCGAGGCGATGCTGTCGGACTTCGAGGGCGACGCGGGACTCTACCTGCGGCGCCTCGATGGCTCGTGCGAGGTGGCGATCCGCGCCGACGAGACCTTCCCGACGGCGTCCTTGGTCAAGGTGCCCATCGCGCTCGCGCTGCTCGCCAAGGTCGAGGCCGGCGAGCTCGACTGGAAGGCGCCGGTCGCGTATTCGAAGGAGCGCCACTCGCGCGGCGGAGACGATCTCGTCGCCAAGCTCGTCGACGGATCCAAGCTCGAGCCGTCGAAGCTCCTGTTCCTGATGGAGTCGGTCTCCGACAACACCGCCAGCGTGATGTGCCAGGAGCTCGCCGGCGGCGGGGCCGCCATCAACGCCTGGCTCGGCGCGCGGGGCTGGAGCGCGACGCGCGTCAACTCGCGCGTCGCGGGCCGCGAGGCCGAGCAGAAGCTGCACGGGTGGGGCCAGACCAGCCCGCGGGAGATGGCGGAGATGCTCGTGGCGATCCGCGAACGTCGCGCCGTCTCGCCCGCGGCCGACGAACTGCTCGATCGCATGCTTGGCCGCGCGTACTGGGACGGCGAGGCGCTGTGCGCCGTCCCCAGCGACGTCCACGCCATCAGCAAGCAGGGCGCGGTCGACGCCTCGCGATCCGAGGTCCTGCTCGTGTCGGCTCCTTCCGGGCCGTACGTGCTGTGCGTGATCACGAAGAACCAGAAGGACCAGTCGTGGGAGGACGGCAACGCCGGATTCCGCCTGCTGCGGCGGGCCAGCGCCAGCGCGTGGCGCCACATGGAGCCGACGCGCCCCCACGACGCGCCCATCGAAGGGCCGCGCTGGCCCTGAAGGCCGACGGCCTCCGCGCGCGCACGCCGCCAGCGGCTGCATCGCGCCGCGTCGTCGCCTAGACTCCGCGCATGCAACATCGCGCGGCCGCCCTCGTCGCCACCGCCTTCGCCCCCGCATCCGTCGGCAACGTGGCCGTGGGCTTCGACATCCTCGGCCACGCCCTGGCCGGCGCTGGCGATCGAGTCGTGGCGCGCAAGACGGCCCGCCCTGGAGTGCGCATCGCGGCGATCCGCGGCGCGGCGGTGGAGCTGCCGCGCGAAGCGGAGCGCAACACGGCGGGCAAGGCGCTCTTGTCGCTGCTCGCCGCTCGACGCGCCGACTTCGGCGTGGAGATCGAGATCGAGAAGGGCATCGCGCTCGGATCCGGCATGGGCGGTTCAGCGGCTTCGGCAGTGGCGGCGCTCGTGGCGGCGAACGAGTTGTTCGAACAACCGCTCGATCGCGAGGGTCTCTATGCGCACGCGTTGGAGGGCGAAGCGGTGGCGAGCGGCGGCAAGCACGGCGACAACATCGCCCCCATGCTGCTCGGCGGCCTCGTGCTCGCCACGCGCGAGCGCATGGTCAAGGTGCCGGTCCCGCGCGGCATCTGGTGCGCGTTGGCGCATCCGCACTTCGTCCTGGAGACGCGCGTGGCGCGCGCCGCCCTCAAGGATCCGTACTCCATCGGCGACTTCACGCGCCAGTCCGAACGACTCGCGCTCGTGCTGGCGGGATGCTGGCGCGACGACTTGTCGCTCGTGCGCGCCGGGCTCGAGGACGTGCTGGTCGAGCCGCGACGCGCCCCGCTGATCCCGGGCTTCGCCGCGGTGAAGCAGGCGGCGCTCTCCGCCGGAGCGCTCGGGGCCAGCATCAGCGGCGCGGGACCCAGCGTCTTCGCCTGGTGCGAGGGCGAATCGGCGGCGCGGCGCGCCGCGAGCGCCATGCAGGCGGCCTTCGCCGCCGCGGGACTGGAGAGCGACCCGCTCGCCTGCCCCGTCGACGCGCCGGGCGCGGTGGTGGAGTCGCGCTCGTGAACGAGCGGTCCCTGCCTCGTCGATCGATCGCCTGCGAAAGCACGCGCGGCGGCGCGCCCGCTACGACGCTCCATGCGGCGATCCTCGCCGGGCTCGCCCCCGATGGCGGCTTGTACATGCCCGCTCCGCTGCCGCGCTTCGACGACCTCGACGCCTTCGGCGCGGCAGCGACGCTGGCCGAGATCGCCGAGGCGTCGTTGCGGCCGTTCTTCGCGGGCGATGTGCTCGCGTCGCACTTGCGCGCCGCGTGCGCCGCGGCCTACGTGGAGGATGCGCCGCTCGTGCCGCACGGCGACGGGCGCACCTTCGAGTTGGAGCTCTTCCACGGTCCCACGGCGGCGTTCAAGGACTACGGCGCGCGCTTCCTCGCGGCTTGCATGCAGGCCGCGCCCCACGGTGGAGCCGCGCCGACCCGACGGACCGTGCTGGTGGCGACCTCGGGCGACACGGGCGCCGCGGTGGGCTCGGCCTTCGAGCACGCGGCCGGAGTGCGCACCGTGATCCTCCACCCCGACGGCATGGTGTCGCCGCGCCAGGCGCACCAACTGGGCTCCTTCGGCGGCGCTGTCTCGAGTTGGCGCGTGCAGGGCACCTTCGACGATTGCCAGCGCATGGTGAAGGAGGCCTTCGCCGACGCGGACTTGCGCGCGCGTCACGCGCTCACCTCGGCCAACAGCATCAGCCTGGCGCGGTTGCTGCCGCAGATGGGGTACTTCGCGGCCGCCGCGCTGCGCCACGCGCGCTCGGGTGGCGCGCCGCTGTCGTTCGCGGTGCCCACGGGGAACCTGGGCGACGCCGTGGCGTGCATCCTGGCCAAGCTCGTCGGGTTCCCCATCGGCAAGGTGCTGTTCGCAGGCAACGCGAACCGCGCGACCCTCGAATGGCTCGAACACGGCGACACGGCTCCGCGCGCCACCATCGCGACGCTCGCCAACGCCATGGATGTGGGCGCGCCGTCGAACCTCGAACGCCTGCGCGCGCTCGTGGCGGCACGGCCCGGATTGCGCGCGGACCTCGAAGCATGCTCGGTCGACGACGAGGCGATCCGCGCCACCATCGTGCGCGGCTGGCGCGAAGCGGGACGGACGTGGTGCCCGCACACCGCATGCGCGGCGCACGCCGTCCTTGGCCGTCGTGCGCGCGGCGACGCGCATCCGTGGGCCATCGTCGCCACCGCCCATCCGGCCAAGTTCGAGACGATCGTCGAGCCGCTCCTCGGGCTGGAAGTGCCCGTGCCGCCGCGCTTGGCTTCCATGCTGGCGCGGCCTTCCCGCTCGCGGCCCCTGCCGGCCCGCCTGGCGGCCCTGCGCGAGGCGCTCGAACAAGGTTGAGGCGCACCGACGCATCCAAGGGCCGCGACGGGCGTATGCACGGCGTGTCTAAGCAAGCCGGCGATCCACGCGGGAGCGAATGGCGAGCGCGCCTCGCGGGAGCGCGCGGGCTCGGACCGACCGGGTTGCTGCTCGCCGGCGCCACGCTCATGCCGCTCTTCGGCAGCGCGCTCTTCGTGGCGGCCCTGCCGCGCATCGAGCACCTCTTCCGGCCCGGCGACGCATTGGCGCTGGCGTTGTTCGTCGCCGGCCTCGCCGCCACGGCGGGCCTCGCGCTCGTCAACACGCAAGTCGTCGCCCTGTGGGCGGGTTGGTTGTGGGGCTTCGGCGTCGGACTGGCCGCGTCGTTCGCCGGCATCCTGCTCGCCGCGGCCCTGGGGCACGCGCTCGCCTCGCGCCTGGAGGGCGAACGCTTCGCGGCCTGGCTAGCCAGGTCGCCGCGCGCCGCCGCGATCCACGCGGCCCTGGCCGCCGATGCGCGCGGGGCGACGACCACGACCATGCTGCTGCGCGTCTCGCCCATCGTGCCGTTCGCGCTGGTGAACGTGCTGCTCGCGGCCGCCAAGGTGCCGTTCCCGGCGTTCCTCGTCGGCAGCGGCATCGGCGCGGTGCCGCGCACGGCGCTCGTGTGCTTCGCCGGCGCCCAACTCGCCTCCTTCGACGCCCAAGCCGGCCCGGACCAGTGGTGGCGCGTGTGGTTCGCCCTCGGCGCCAGCGCCGCGCTGTTCGCGTGGCTCGGCTGGTCCGCGCGCCGCGCCCTCGCGCGCCGCCTCGCCGCACCCGGGTAGCAGGGCGCCAAGCGGGCGTGCATCCCGGGGAACTGTCCAGTCCACTTGACAGTTTCGCGAGGGCGGGCGTAGCTTCGGGTGGGATGCGGTCGATCGGAGCCAGTGGTGGCCGCCGGCAACGCCTCCGTCCAGCGGATCTCGGAGGGTGCGAGGCATGGGACGCCTGCTGATCGCGACTTGGCTGGCTGCGTGCTGCGCGCCCTTCGCCGGCGCGCAGTCCGCCATCGAACTCCTGACCGTCGATCCCTGGGGCGCGCCCACCACCGGCGAAGTCGGAGCGCCCGCCATCTCGGCCGATGGACGCTTCGTCGCCTTCGCCAGCAGCGCGCCGAACATCGTCGCCGGCGACACGAACGGCGTGCAGGACGTGTATGTGCGCGATCGCCTGCTCGGCGCGACCGAGCGCGTCAGCGTCGCGGACTTGTCCGGCGCGCAGGCCGACGGGCGCTCGTTTCATCCCTCCATCACCGCCGATGGACGCCATGTCGCCTTCGCCAGCCTCGCGACGAACCTCGTCGCCAATCCCGACTCCAACGGCGTCCACGACATCTACGTGCGCGACCGCGCCACGGGCAGGACGCGCCTGGTCAGCGTGGTCGCGGCCGGCCATCCGTTCACGGGCGCCGCCGGATCGGGCAACTCCTACGGCCCGTCGATCTCCGCCGAAGGACGCCATGTCGCGTTCTACAGCGAGGCCGAGGACCTCCTGCCGCCTGGCGGCGATTCCAACGGACACTACGACGCGTTCGTCGCGGACTTGGCGACCGGCGTCGTCGAGCTCGCCAGCGTCGACGACGCGGGCGCGCAAGCCAACTGGCACAGCAGCTCGATCGGCTTCGAGGATCCGTCCGCCACGGCCATCTCGGCGGACGGACGCTTCGTGGTCTACATCACGGCGGCCACCAACCTCGTGGCTGGCGCGAATTCCGGCCTCGCCACCGTCGTCTGGCGCGACAGGCTGCTCGGCAGGACCGATGTCGCGGCGCGCACGTTGGCCGGCGCTCCATCGCTGCACGAGTCCACGTATCCGTCGATCTCCGACGACGGCAACGTCATCGGCTTCTACTCGAGCGATCCCGCGCTGGTGGTGGAGGACGGAGATGCGTTGCGCAACTTCTTCGTGCTCGAGCGCGCGACGGGGCGCATCGAGCGGGTCGACACGAGCTCGACCGGCGTGCCCGGCGGGTCTGGACCACCGACCGCCTTCGGCTTGACCGGCCGCATGACCATGTCGCGCGACGGGCGCATCGTCGGCTTCAACTCGGACGCGCCCAATCTCGCCCCGGGCGACGCCAACGGCCGGCGCGACGTGCAAGTGCGCGACCGCGCGGAACACGCCACGCACCTCGTCAGTCGCGCGCCCGACGCCACGAGCGGCGACGGCCAATCGACGCGCACCGCCGTCAGCGCCGACGGTCGATGGATCGCCTTCCAGAGCGGCGCCGGCAACCTGGTCGCGAACGACGCCAACGGCGCGATGGACATCTTCGTCGCACGCGTGCCGGAGTCGGCGACGACCTTCTGCGCGGGCGATGGCGGCGCGGCGCCTTGCCCGTGCGGCAACTTCGGTGCGTGGCGGCACGGCTGCGCCAACTCGACCGATCCGCGCGGCGCGCGCCTCGCGGCCACGGGGCTCGCCAGCGTGGCGCACGACGGCGTGGCGTTGCTCGCGCTGGGCCTCCCGTCCAACTCGACCGTCGTGCTGCTGCAATCGATCGACGCGGCGGGCGGAGGCCACGGCGTGGCGTTCGGCGATGGACTGCGCTGCCTCGCAGGGTCCATCGTGCGCCTCGGGACGCGGACGGCGGACGCGACGGGACGACTGGCGTTCGGCGCGGGAGTGGCGGGCGATCCGCGCTTGTCGGTGGTCGGCGCGTTGCCCGCGACGGGCGGGGCGCGCCGCTACCAGGCCTACTTCCGCAACGCCGCCGCCTTCTGCACCAGCGCGAGCTTCAACTTGAGCAACGGGCTCTCGCTCGAGTGGGTCCCCTGAGCGCCGGAGGTTCGACCGGCCGGCGGGCGCGAGGACCGGTGCGCGATCAGCGCGTGACGGGACGCGCCAAGCGCATGCCCACGTCGTTCACGCGATGCGCGAACGGCAGGCCGGTGCCGTGGTGCGAGCGCGCCTCGGCCGGTCCGTAGCCGGCCGCTCCCCCGCGGATCATGCGGTAGGACGCGTTCTCGCGCTCGCGCAAGCCGTCGCCCGGACGCGTGGTCAGCTCGGGCCGCTCGTACGGCAGCAGCAGCGCGTCGGCGCACCACTCCCACACGTTGCCGTGGATGTCGTGGAAGCCCCATGGATTGGCGGGTCCCAAGCCGACGCGCCTGATGTCGGGCGCCTCCTTCCCCGGCGGCCTGACGTTCTCCGCTTCCACCAAGGCCGCCTCGTCGCGACCCGTCCACCACGGAGTGCGCGTTCCGGCGCGGCAGGCGTACTCCCACTGGGCGGCGGTCGGGAAGCGCACCCAACCCATGACACGATCGAGCGCGTCGCGCCCGGCCACCCAGCTCCGTCCTCCGGCCGGCGCGCGCGGATCGCCGAGCGGGCCCGCCAGCCACGGACGCGTCGAGACGCGGTCCCATTGGCTGTTGGTCAACTCGTGCTTCGCGAGGAAGCAGGGCGCGAAGTCGAGCCGCGCGAACTCGAAGTGCGTGGACGGCACGGATCCCTGCAGGTCCTCCTCGAGCGGCATGCGCCCGCCGGGAAGCAGCACCATCACCACGCCGGCACCGTCGCCCAGCACGAGGCGCCCTGCTCCGTCCCGCAGGAAGTTCCCCTGCGCGTCGCGCTCGGGTTCCGTGCCGGACGCCACGAGCACGAACTCCCACAATCCGGTGCGCGGATCGGCCTCGAGCGGCAGCAAGCCCAGTTGCGGCACGAGGCGCGCGCCCGAGGGCCACTCCTGGTCGGCATAGCGCTCCGATGACGCGATGGCGTCGATGGCGCGCGACCAGCGCGACCTGGACTCCTCGTCGCGCACGCTGCGAGCCCCATGCTCCACCTGCTCGCGCAAGCGCTGCAGCTCGTCGGCGAGGGATTGCAACTGGTCGTGCCACCATTGCTGGCTGGCGGACGAAAAGCGCCAGGTGCGCCGCTCCTCGCAACGGGCGCGCAGGACCTCGATGCGCTCGTCGTACACGCGCAGCGACTGCCTGCCACGCGACTCCTCCTCGCGCCGCGCCGCCTCGATGCGCTCCTCGAGCGCGGCGAGCTCCGCCTCGCGCTCCGCACGGCGTGGCAGGCTCCAACGCTCGATCGCGGCTTCGGCGACGGCACGGTTCAAGTCCAGCACCTCCAGGATCTGCGCATCGGCGAAGGGCCGCGCGGCTTCCAGTTCGCGCAGCGCCTCCTCGTGCCGACCCATGCGCAGCATGGCGACGCCCACGAGGTTGCGCGCGGAAACGGCGAATTCCTCGGGCGCGAGCTCGAGGCTGCGCCGCGCGAGCAGCAGCCCCTCCACCTCGCGACCTTGGATGTACTCGCCCGACAGGCCGAGCCTCTGCGCGGCCTCCGCTTGGAGCTCGCGCCAGCCGAGCCCGGTCAACTCGACCTCCACCGCCGGCCGCACCTCGTCCTCCGTCGGCCAAGGTTCCATGCCGAGCATGCGCCGCGTCCATGCGCGCTCGGCCTCGAGGACGGTGCTCGCGGGCTTCGGCCTGGCGACGTAGGCCGCGCGTTCCGCTTCGAGCTCGAGCAGCTTGGCCGACATGGGATGGGTGGCGCGATCGCGCGCACGGTCCTCGTCGGAGTAGGGCAGCAGGCCCGGTTCGGCGCGCAGCTCGTCGAGCTTGCGCAGCACATCGGCGAGCCCCGGACGCCACCCCGAGCCGTCGCCGGCCGAGCCCGATACGAGCGCCTCGGCCTCCGCCAGCCACCACTCGGCCGATGGACGCCCCATGTCGGCCCCGTCGCCGGCGCGCGCGGATTCCGCGCGGAAGCGCGCGAGTTCCTGGATCATCCCGCGCAGCCGGAGATCGCGCGCCTGCGCCTCCAGTTCGGCGTTGCGCCGGTCGAGTTCGAGGTTGGCCGCGAGCGCGCGCCCTTCGCTGGCGCGCGCCTCCCCGGCCTGGTCGATCGCCACGACGGCCCCGGCGATCAGCGAGCACAAGGCCAAGCCGAGCGCGGCGGTCAAGCCGCGATTGCGCTTCACCCACTTGCGCGCCTCGGCCCATGCGCCGGTCTCGTACGCCGCGACGACCTGCCCTTCGAGGAAGGCGCGCAGGTCGGCGGCGAGCTCCCGCATCGACGCGTAGCGCTCGCTCGGCTCGCGCGCCATCGCCTTCGTGGCGATCGCGACCAGCTCGGGCGGCGCGTCCGGCGCGAGTCGCTCGAGGGACGGCGGCGGACCCGCGCGCACGAGTCGCAGCACCTCGCGAGGTGTCGCGCGATCGCCGCGTCGCACGTACGGCGCCTCCAGCGCATCCAAGGCGAGCAGGTGGTGCAGCATCGCCCCGAGCGCATAGATGTCGCTGCGCGGGCCCGTCGCCGCCACGTCGCCGCGCGCCTGCTCCGGCGCCATGTAGGACGGAGTGCCGAGCACGTCTCCGTCCATCGTCAGCACCGCGTCGTCGACGCGCGACAGCTTCGTCCCGTCAGGCCCCGATTCGGCGCGCGCGTCGTCTTCTTCGCGCGGACGCACGTCGTGCCGATCGTCGCCTCCCTCCACGCGCGCGAGGCCCCAATCCATCACGTAGACCTCGCCGTACTTGCCGACCATGATGTTCGCCGGCTTCAGATCGCGGTGCACGACGCCCCTGTCGTGCGCGTAGCTGAGCGCCTCGCAGGCCTTGAGCAGCACCCCCACCGCGCGCGTCGTGGTCCAGCCTTCGCGCCCCTCGCGCACATGGCCGTACACGGTGTGCAGGTCCTCGCCGCGCACGAGGCGCATCGTGAAGTACACGCGGCCATCGTCGCCGAGGCCCAGCTCGTGCACGGGCACGATGCCGGGGTGGTCGAGCTGCCCTGTTATTCGCGCCTCTTCGAGGAAACGTCCCAGCGTGCGCGGCGCGACCAGCGGCGTGCCGCCCGTGCCGGCCTCGGATCGGCCGAGCACGACCTTCATCGCCAGCGCGCGCCCTATCTGCTCGTCCCAGACCTTGACCACGGCGCCCATGCCGCCGCGACCCAGCTCGCCCAGCATGCGGTAGCGCGATCGCGCCGGCGACTTGGAGCGCAGGCGCTCGAGCAGGTCGTCGCCGGGTTCATCTCCACCCAGCCCGCTCGCCCCGTGCTCGCGCGAGGTGATCCGCAGCGCCTCGACCAGCCCCTCCGCGTCGAGTTGGCCGAAGACCGAACCCCAGGCCGCGTGCCGCGCGTGCAACTCGCGCAAGGCCGCGGCCTGCGATCCCTGCTCGACGCACCACGACTCGAAGTCGAGCTGCTCGCCCTCCGCGAGCCGCGCCAAGTAGCGGGCGTAGGTCACCTCGATCGAGGCTTCGTCCGTGGGGCGCGTGGAATGCTCGTGATCGTCGAAGGAAGACATGCGATGCCGCGCGCGGATGGGAAGGAGCCCACCCGCCTCGCGCCGGCATGATACGCGGACTCGCTGCCCGGGGAACCGCCGACCGCGCGGCCGCGCGCAGCCACCAAGATCGCGGCCCGACCGACCAGGCGCGGGGATGGCCGGCGAAGGACCGCGGCGGGTGGATGCTCGCGCGCGGCACGAATCCCCGCGCCGAGCACGGGCCGAAGGATGGAAGCGCCGGCCGCGGCGAGCATGCACCGCGGCCGGCGGCGGCGCTCACGACTGGTCGCCCTCCGTCCCGCGCAGGTCGCGCTCCTGGTAGAGCGCCTTGCGGCTGTTCACGTACATGCGCTTGCGCTCCGCCTGGTCCATGCTGCGCTGGGCCGAGTCCATGAAGATCTGCAGGTTGTCGAGTTCGGAGCACGCCGCGGAGGCATGCTCGAGTTGCTCGCGCAGGATTCCCATGTGTTGGAGGCCGAGCGCGTGCACCATGTGGTAGTCGCCGGCTTCGTTGTGGTTCAACGCCTGTTGTCCGAGCCACGCCGCCATGCTGCGCGCCACGAGCAAGGCGTCCGCCTCGCTGGCGCGCATGCCACTCGCGTCGCCCCACGCCAGGCGCGCCGACGACGCGAGGCGCAGCGCGGCGCCCGAGGCCTCGCGACCGACGAGGGTCGCGCGGAGCGTCTCCTCGAACCCGGCGCTGCGCGCCGGCGCGTCGAGGGCGACGACGATCGTGCGCGGCGTCCCGCGGTAGGCCGCACCCACCCTCAGGCGGTGCTGGCCGGCGACGACGCGCGCGGTCGCTCCCGAGAGGACCTGCACGCCCATGCCCTGCGGCGCGGCGAGTCGCAACTCGAGGCGTTCGGCGGCGACCACCGCCAACTCGCCGAGCTCGCCGACGAGGACCTCGACGATCGCCTCGGGCGTATCCGCGTGGTGGAAGCGCCCACCGGACGCATCCGAGATGACTCCCAGTTGCGCCGTGGAGTAGCCGTGACCGACGCCCACGCAAGTGGTGGCGACGCCTTGGTTCGCGGAGCGGGCCGCGAGCCGGCCCAGCTGCACGGGATCGACCACGCCGGCGTTGGCCTGCCCATCCGAGAGCAGCACCACCGCGCGTCGACGGCCTTCGTCGGGCTGCGACCGCGCCAGTTCGACCCCCGCCAGCCAACCCGCGGAGAGGTTCGTGTTGCCGCGCGTCTGGAGCTGGGACGCCTCGGCGAGGAGCGCGGCACGTCCGCCTTCCCCGATGCTCGCGCCATGGACGTGGATGCGCACATCGTTGGCGAAGCTCACCAAGGAGACCCGGTCCTCGTCGCGCAAGGCGCCGGCGATCATCGAGAGGGCTTGCTTGACCGACTCGAGCCGCGACCCCGACATCGAACTCGATGCATCGACCACGAAGGCGAGGTCGAGGGGTTGGCGCGTCAAGTCCTGCAGCACGGGCGGCGTGCGCAGCTCGAGGATCAGGTGCCGCCGGCCGCCGGCCTTGTCGCACACGGGCACGTCGAAGCGGGCGGAGAAGTCGAAGGTGTCCTGGTTGTCGTGGTCGTTCATGTTGCTCGTCTCCGTGGATGAGGTGGATGGAAGTTCGAAGCACCGGTCGGATCTGCTGGAAGCTCGAGCACGGGCAGACCGGTGGCGCCCGCACACGCGTGTGCGTTTCTTGAAGTCCTCGCCGCGCTGCACGCGGCACGCGCGAAGCCTCAGCTCCGCGTCAGTCGCGCCGGCTCACTCGTCGTGGCCTCCTTCGAGCCACGCCCGCAACCGCCCGGCCAAGTGGAGCAAGCGTTCTCGCGCTTGCGGATCGGAAGCGCGCACCGACAGGCGCACTTCGCTGGTGACATCGATCCCGAGCCAGGTGGAATCGCTGGACTCGTGCGCCGAAGGAGCAGCGCGCCGCGCGGCAGGTGCGTTGCGCGTGACCTTGACGATCGGATGAAAGGCCAGTGAGGGATCAAACGGGTACGAAGGCTCATGGTCCCGCACCAACCGATCCGACGACGCCTCTTGCACGATGGGCATCGACATGGCCGGCGGCGCGCCTCGCCACGACTGGCGCTGACGACGCAGCAGCGACGGGTCCAGAGCGCCCATGAGGACGGAACGCACCTGCTCCTCCCCGTTGGCGATGCGCGCCACCTGCTCGGGAGGCAAGGTCTGCAGCAGGGCTTCGACCTTCGCCAACGGGAGGTCGTAGGGACGAGCTGCGGTCCGGACGGCCTGGATGAACTTCAGTCGCACGAGGTGCGCGGACTCGTAGCTCGACGCGCGCCCCCGGCCCACGGGCGGCGGGAGCAAGCCGCGAGCGATGTAGCTGCGGATCGTGCGCTCGTTGATGCCCGAGGCTTCGGCCAATTGCTCGAGGGTGTAGGTGGGGTTGACGGAGCTATCGCCCATGCCATGAGTATCAACTCGACTTAGCGCCATGTCAAGTAGATCATTGCGATTTGCCATGTCGCCATGTCTCTTATTCGGCCATTTTGGCTCTCATGTATGTCATTACGGCAGCAATTTGCGCGCCACACCCCCTTTTCAGCCCTCCTAGGGCGGTTCGACGGCTGGCACGAGCCTTGCCTAGAGGCGGACGTCCAAGGGGGGACTCCATATGAACGACCGTTTCACCATCCGTGCCCAGTCCGCGCTCCAAGAAGCCCAGCTCCTCGCCCAAGGCGAGGGACATCCGGAGCTGACACCCGCGCACCTCGCCGCGGCGCTCTTCGAGAAGCCCGA
This sequence comes from Planctomycetia bacterium, assembly GCA_046341775.1. Lineage (GTDB taxonomy): Bacteria > Planctomycetota > UBA1135 > UBA1135 > SXXH01. Next base: position 12,775 of record JBKDQQ010000017.1, on the reverse strand, counting down.
AGGCGTCACGGCGGCGCTGCTCGCGAAGCTCGAGGTAGATCCCAAGGTCTTGCTCGGCGAGTTGAAGCAGCAGTTGCAGAAGCTGCCGCGCGCCAAGGGCGGCGAACTCGTCGGTTCGCGCGCGTTGAACGACACGCTGGTCGAGGCTCGCCAGGCGGCGAAGAAGCTCGGCGACGAGTACATCTCGACCGAGCACCTGCTCGTGGCCTTGGCGAAGAAGGGCGGACCCGACGTGGCGGGGCTCTGCGCGGCGCGCGGCTTGCGGCCCGACCGCCTCGAGGCGGCGCTCTCCGAGGTGCGGGGCGACCGCAAGGTGACGACGGACAACCCCGAGGCGAGCTTCGAAGCCTTGAAGAAGTACGCGCGCGACCTGACCGAAGCCGCCACGCAAGGCAAGCTCGATCCGGTCATCGGACGCGACACGGAGATCCGGCGCGTGATGCAGGTGCTGACGCGGCGCCGCAAGAACAACCCGGTGCTGATCGGCGACCCCGGCGTGGGCAAGACGGCCATCGCCGAAGGCCTCGCGCTGCGCATCGTGGCCGGCGACGTGCCCGAGGGCCTCAAGAACAAGCGCGTGATGGCGCTCGACATCGGTGCGCTGCTCGCGGGCGCGAAGTACCGCGGCGAGTTCGAGGAGCGCCTCAAGGCCGTGCTCGAGGAGATCGCGCGCGGCCAGGGCGCCATCGTCCTGTTCATCGACGAGCTGCACACGCTGATCGGCGCGGGCGGCGCCGAGGGCGCGGTCGACGCGGCCAACATGCTCAAGCCGGCCTTGGCGCGCGGCGAGCTGAACTGCATCGGCGCCACCACGCTCGACGAGTACAAGAAGTACATCGAGAAGGACGCCGCGCTCGAACGGCGCTTCCTGCCGGTGCTCGTGGGCGAGCCGAGCGTCGAGGACACGGTGGCCATCCTGCGCGGCTTGAAGGAGCGCTACGAGGTGCACCACGGCGTGCGCATCACCGACGAGGCGCTGATGGCCGCCGCGCGCTTGTCGGACCGCCACATCAACGACCGCTTCCTGCCGGACAAGGCCATCGACTGCGTCGACGAGGCGGCCGCGGGCTTGCGCACGGCGATCGACTCGCTGCCCAGCGAGCTGGACGCCGTCGAGCGCAAGCTGCGGCAGCTGGAGATCGAGCGCACGGCGATCGCGCGCGACGAGGGCCGCGAGCCCCAGCAGCGCGTGGCCGCCATCGGCCGCGAGATGGCCGAGCTGAAGGAGGAGGCCACGGCCCTGCGCGCGCGATGGTCGGTGGAGAAGGAGCTGATCGTCGCCATCCGCGCCGGCAAGGCCTTGATCGAGGCGCTGCGCGACGAGGCCGCGAAGAAGGAGCGCGACGGCGACTACGAGCGCGTGGCGAAGATCCGCTACGGCGAGCTGCCGACCGCGCAGTCGAACCTCGAGGCCAACGTCGCCAAGCTGCAGGAGGCGCAGGCGCAAGGCGCGCTGCTGCCGGAGGCGGTCGACGCGGAGCTGATCGCCAAGGTCGTCAGCCGCTGGACGGGCATCCCGGCCACGCGCCTCCTGGAGACCGAGCGCGAGAAGCTGCTGCACATGGAGGACCGCATCGGCGCGCGCCTCGTGGGCCAGCGCCACGCGGTCGAGGCCATCGCGCAGGCGGTGCGGCGCGCACGCGCGGGACTGCAGGAGACGACGCGCCCGCTGGGCTCGTTCCTGCTGCTCGGACCGACCGGCGTGGGCAAGACGGAGCTGGCCAAGTCGCTGGCCGAGTTCCTGTTCGACGACGAGTCGAACCTGGTCCGCCTCGACATGAGCGAGTACGGCGAGAAGCACTCGACGGCGCGCATGATCGGCTCGCCTCCGGGATACGTCGGCCACGAGGAGGGCGGCGCGCTGACCGAGGCCGTGCGCCGCAAGCCGCACGCGGTGCTGCTCCTCGACGAGGTCGAGAAGGCGCACCCCGACGTGTTCGACCTGCTGCTCCAGCTGCTCGACGACGGCCGCCTGACGGACGGCCAGGGCCGCACGGTGGACTTCACGCAGACCTTGGTGCTGATGACCAGCAACCTGCGCCACGAGGACCAGGTGCGCAGCTACTTCCGGCCCGAGTTCCTCAATCGACTCGACGAGGTGCTGGTGTTCGAGGCGCTGAAGCCCGAGCAGATCCGCGCCATCGCGGATGTGCAGATCGCGCGCATCGGCAAGCACCTCGCCGAGCAGGAGATCGGCCTCGAGGTGACGGACGCGGCGCTCGACGAGCTCGCCAAGCTCGGCTGGAGCGACGAGTACGGCGCGCGGCCCCTGAAGCGCGCCATCCAGAAGCACGTGCAGAACCTGCTCGCCGACGCGATCCTCGCCGGACGCCTGCAGCGCGGACATGTCGCGGTGGTCGATGTGTCGGACGGCCGCTTCTGGGTCGCGCCGAAGAAGGCGGAGAAGGCCACGGCCTGATCCGCGCGCCGCGGCGCGGGGAATGGCGCGAGCGGCGCGCGACGGGGCCGGCGGGACGACCGCCGGCCCCGCCTCTTGCGCGTCTTGCCGGAAGGTTCAGGACGGCGCGAGCACGCAGCGGAACCCGACGTGCGAGGAACCCGTGTCGGGGGCGCACGACATGCGCGCGCTCGGCCTGTACGAGGCGCAGTACGAGTCGTTGCACAGGAACGAGCCGCCACGCTGCACGCGCGAGTCCTTGGCGCGCGGGTTGCGCGGGTCGCGCGCCTCGGACGGACCGCGCGGGTCCACCACCGTCGCGCCGCCGGCCGCGGCGAGCGCCAGCGCGTAGGCGTCCTCGGCGTACAAGTCGAGGCACCACTCCCACACGTTGCCCGCCATGTCGTGCAGCCCCCATCCGTTGGGCGGATAGCTCGCGACGGGCGCCGCCATGGCGTGGCCATCCGCGCGCGTGTTCGACACGGGGAACTCGCCTTGCCAGGTGTTGGCGCGCCGCTCGTCGATGGGCTCGTCGCCCCATGCGTTGTGCTTGCCGGCGAGTCCGCCGCGCGCGGCGCGCTCCCATTGCGCCTCGGTGGGCAGGGACTTGCCGGCCCACGCGCAATACGCGAGCGCGTCCTCGAAGGCGATGTGCACCACGGGCTCGTCGTCCTTGCCTTCCACGCCGCTGCCGGGGCCCGCTGGGTGCTTCCAGCACGCGCCCGGCGTCCAACGCCACCAGCTCGCGTAGTCCTCGGGATCGGGTCGCGACTCCGGCGCGACGAAGACGAGCGAGCCGGGAGCCAACAGCGCCTCGTCGGGACGCTGCGCGCCCTCCGGCAGTTGGCGTCGCAGCACCTCCCAATCGACGGCCCGCTCGGCGACGGTGGTGTAGCCCGTGGCGGCGACGAAGGCCGCGTACTGCGCGTTCGTGACCTCCGTGCGATCGATCCAGAAGCCCTCCAAGCGCACGCGGTGCACCGGGACCTCGTCCGCGCGGGCCAAGGGACCAGTGCCGCCCATGTCGAACTCGCCCGGAGGGATCCAGACCATGCCGGGCGGCGCCGGACGGGGCGGCGCGGCGCCATCGGAGGCGGGTTGCTCCGGCGCGCAGGCCGTGGACGCGGCGGCGAGGAGGAGCGGTGCGAGGCGGGCGCGCTGCATGCGCACCATGCTAGGCCATCCGCGCGCGCCAAGCCCGCGGGCATCGTGCCGGGACTGCTATGCTCGCGCCATGGGCGCGCCCTCCGTGGTCACCGCGAGCGAAGCGCTGCAGGCGCCGCGGCGCTTGCGAGGCTTCCGCGCGCGAAGCCCTCGCGGAAGCCCGCCCGAGCTCCGCGCCGCGCCGCGAGGAGGAGGCCGGGGATGAGCGATGCCCCGCGCGCCGACGAACGAGGCATCGCGCCGTTCAAGAGCCGCACCGTGGCGCCGCGCTGCGGAAGCTGCGCCTTGCCGGTCGGCGCGTGCTTGTGCGGCGAGGCGCGGCGCATGGAGACGCGCACGAAGGTGGTCGTCCTGGTCCATCGTCGCGAAGTGCACAAGACCACCGGCACGGCGCGGCTCGTGCCGTTGACCTTGGCGCGCGGCGAGCTGCGCACGGTGGGGTTGCCCGAGGATCGCGTGCACTACGAGGGGCTGGAGGAGGAAGGGCGGTCGACCCTGCTGCTATCCCCGGTCGCGGGCGCGGTCGAACTGACGCGCGAACTGGTCGGCGATCGCCCGACGACGCTGGTCGTGCCGGACGGCAACTGGCGCCAGGCGCGGCGCATGGCGACCAACGAAGCGCCGCTGGCGCGATTGGTCGCGGTGCGCCTGCCGGAAGGTCCGACGCGGCGCTTCGAACTGCGCAAGCATCCGCAGGCGGAGCGCCTGTCGACCTTCGAGGCCATCGCGCGCGCGCTCGGGATCCTCGAGGGGGCTGAGGTGCAGCACGAGCTCGAGCGCATCCTGCACCTCAAGGTCGAGCGCACGCTCGACACGCGCGGCCGGCGGAAGGACGGGGATCGAGCGTGAGCGACGCCGCCTACCGCGCCTCGTTGTCCGCCATCGTGCTCGCGGTGCTCGCGTGGTCGGGCGTCGCGCCGCACGATCGCCTGACATGGCTGCTCGAGACCCTGCCGGCGATGGTCGGCCTGGCCACGATGCTGGCGACGACGCGGCGCTTCCCGCTGTCGCGCCTGGCGTGGATGGTGGCGGCGATCCACATGGTCATCCTGTGCGTGGGCGGCCGCTACACCTACGCGCTCGTCCCGGCCGGCGATTGGGTGCGGGACTGGTTCGACCAGTCGCGCAACAACTACGACAAGCTGGGTCACTTCTGGCAGGGCTTCGGACCCGCGATCATCGCGCGCGAGCTGATCGTGCGCACCTCCCCGCTCCGGCGCGGCGGGTGGCTGGCGTTCCTCGTCGTGTGCTTCGCGCTGGCGCTGTCGGCGGTCTACGAACTGGTCGAATGGGCGGCGGCGGTCGTGTCCAGCGAGGCTGCCGAAGCGTTCCTCGGCACGCAGGGCTACGCCTTCGACACGCAGAGCGACATGCTGTGGTGCGGCATCGGGGCCATCGCGGCCCTCGCCTCGCTGACGCGCCTGCACGACCGTCAGTTGGCCCGCATGGCGCGCGCCACGGGGGCCATGCTGGTCGCGGCGGCTTGCCTGTGCCTCGGCGGATGCGTGCGCGGCGACCATGCCCCGGAGGCCGATCCGCGCGCGAAACCGCGCCTGATCGTCGTCGGCGCCGATCTCGCGAGGGCCGATGTCGACGGGGCCGAGACGGCGCGCGACCTGCACGAGGCCGTGGCGCGGATCGCGGGCACGCAGCGCCCCTGCGTCCTCGAACTCGCCGAAGGCGTGCACGAGCTGCGCTCCAGCCTGCGCATCGGCGCCGGGCATCCCCCGCTCGTGCTGCGGCCGCGCGCCGGATCGAAGCCCGGCGCCACGCGCCTGCGCGGCGCCCTCGCCTTGGGAGCGGAGCGCTGGCGCGAGCCCGACGCCGAATTGCAGGGGCGATTGCCGGCGCGGGCGCGCGGGAGGGCTCGTCAAGCCTGCTTGACACTGTCCGAGCTCGACGGATGGCGCGGCGGGCTTTCGGGTCCGGTGCACGGCGGCCATGGCGTGGCCGTCGAGGCGATCCACAGCGAAGTGCTGGCGCGCGATGGCGCCATGTCGCTCGCCGCATGGCCCGACCGCGGGCACGCGCCGATCCACGAGCTGATCGACGCCGGTTCGGCCCCGCGCCTCGCGGAAGCCGACATCCCCGCCGCGGACCGCAAGGTGGAGCACCCGCGCCCCGGCAGGTTCCGCCACGGGGACCGCGCGCAGGCCGCGCGCTGGGCCGTCGAGGAGGACGCCTGGGCGCACGGCTACTGGAACTGGGATTGGAGCGACGAGCAGTTGCGCATCGCCGCCGTCGACGAAGCAGGCGTGGTCGCGCTCGACCGGCCGCACCGCTACGGGCTCGCGGCGCGCGCGCGCTGGCGCATCGTCAACGCCTTGGGCGAGCTGGACACGCCCGGCGAGGCGTGGATCGACGCGCGCGGCGCGCGTCTCGTCGCGTGGTTCGCGGACGACGCGCCGCCGGAGGCCGCAGTCACGCTGCTCGCGGAGCCGCTCGTGGTGCTCGGGGGCACCGCGCAGGTGCGCCTCGAAGGGCTGGTGTTCTCGGCCACGCGCGGCGGCGCGGTGCTCGGCACGGGCGTCGAGGACGTGGTCGTCGAGCACTGCGACTTCCGTTGGATCGGCGCGGACGCGCTGCGCCTGTCGGGCCGCTCCTGCCGCGTGCTCGCCTCGCGCTTCGAGGACGTCGGCGGGCACGGCGTCGTGCTGTCCGGCGGGGATCGGGCCTCGTTGGCGTCGTCGGAACACGAGGTGTCGGACTGCTTGTTCGAGCGCACGGGACGCGTGCTGCGCACCTACCACCCGGCCGTGCGCCTCGATGGCGTCGGTGCGCGCGTGGCGCGCAACGAGTTCCGCGAACTGCCGCACTTCGCCCTGATGGCCGCCGGAGTGGACCACGCGATCGAAGCGAACCACATCCACCATGTCGTGCAGGAAACCGGCGACGCGGGCGCGCTGTACTTCGGCCGCGACTGGACCACGCAAGGCAACATCATCCGCGGCAACATCTTCCACGACATCGAGGGCAGCGACGCGCGCTACCAGAACGCCGTGTACCTGGACGACATGGCGAGCGGCATCGTCGTCGAGCGCAACCTGCACGTGCGTTGCAACTGGGGCGCGCTCGTCGGGGGTGGACGCGACAACATCCTCTTGGACAACGCCTACGTCGGTTGCGGCCAGGCGCTGGTCTACGACGCGCGCGGAACGGGATGGATGGCGAGCGCCATCGCGGACCCCGGTTCGTCGACCATCCTCGCGCGCTACGCCGCCACGCCCGTCGAATCGGAGCCGTGGCGCACGCGCTTTCCCGCCTTGCGCGACTACCTGGTCGATCGTCGCGGCAGGCCGGTGGGCGGCCGCGTCGAGGGCATGATCCTGTGGGGCGGCGCGGCGGGGCGCATCGAGGATCGCGAGTGCGTGGTGGAGACGGGGACGCGGCGCGTCGCCGCGCCCATTCCGCCGCGCGGCGGTGCGGAGGGGCTCGACGCGTGGCTCGCGCAAGCCGTGCGCATCGGCGCGCGGCTCGAGGGAGTCCTATTCGGACCCGCAGGCCCCGTGCGGGATCCGGGCGTTGCGCATTGGTCGCCCTTGCCCTACGATTGAGGACAAGGCGCCCGAGGGCGCGGATCGCCATGCTGGCTCGTTGGTTGCTCCTTGCGTGCCTGCTGCCTGGATGGATCCTTCCGTCCGGAGTCGCGCTGCCGTTGTGCGGTTGCACATGGGGCGTCGGCGAGGACGCCTGCTGCGTGCTTCCCGACGAGTCCGCGCCTCTCGCGACGCAAGATGCGAGCGAGACGCTCGAGTCGTGCTGCGCCGGCGAATCGCCGGACGAGGACTCGCGAGGGCGAGCAGCGGACGAAGGTTGCTGTTGCAGCGTGGACAGCCCCGCGCACGACGAACCGTGTCCGCCGAACTGCAGCGCGCCGGCATGGCATGGCGCGCGGCTGGCGCCGATCCTGGCGCGCGCGGACTTGCCTCCTGCGTGCGACGCGTGCGTCGTCGCCTTGGCGCGCGCGCGTCCGCCGGGACCAGCTCCTGGCGAGCGCCCCGGCACATCGGGCGCTCCGTTGCGCTTGTGATGCGCGTGGACGCGCCAAGGATTCCTTGGCGCGCATTCGGCGCGTCGCCCTGTTGACGCGCGCGAGCGTGCGCGTGCGCGCCGCTCCCGCCCCCGCCGTCGGGCCTTCGCGACGGCTTGGCTCCACGACGATTCGAAACTCGCCATGCAACACGTGCATTCCTGGTCCCTCCGCCGCCTGACGCCCACGCTGCTCCTGCTGCTCTGCGCATCCGCGCCGCTGCGCGCCGCGCCAAGGCAAGCCGACGCGCGGAAGCCCGCGCCCGCCACCGCCGAGGTGGTGGTGCCCGCGTGGCCCAACCCCACCTGCCCCGTGATGGGCAAGCCCATCAGCACGCGCCTCCACACCGACACGAAGCACGGCCGCATCTACATCTGCTGCAAGGCGTGCGTGAAGGACATCCAAGCCGACGTGGAGTCCCACTACAAGGCGTCGTACCCGACCACGACCAAGGTGGAGAACGCCATCTGCCCCGTCACGGGACGGGCGCTGGCGGGCGAAGGCGCCCCGAAGGAGCCGGTGGTCGTGCTGCTGCAGGGCCGCGAGTTCAAGGTGGCCGACAAGGAGGCGGCGGCGCTGGCGAGCGACGATGCGCAGGCGACCTTGGCGAAGCTCCTCGATCCCAAGCTGGTCGATGTGAAGAACGCCACCTGCCCCGTCACCGGCGAAGCCGTGGCGAAGAACACGATCGTGGTGCATGACGGCCGCATCGTGCGCTTGTCCTCGCTGCGCGTGCTCGACGAGTACAAGAAGGACGCCGCGAAGTCGCTGGGCAAGGCCTTGGAGATCCGGGCCCGGCAGGACGCCGCCGCGCGCGAGAAGGAGGCGGCGGAACGCGCCAAGGGCGAGGGCGGCAAGGACGGCGGCGTCAAGAAGCCTTGACATGCGGCCCACCTTGATCGCGCGTTCGAGTCCGCGCGCCACACTCCTCGCGCTCCTCGCCGCCTTGCCGCTCGTCGGTTGCGAGGCCGCGCCCGCGCGGCCCGAGCCGGGAAGGGACCACCCTGCCTCGCCGCACGCGCCGGAGGCGCCCGTGCCGGACCTCGATGGCGCGCCCGCGAGCCCGTCGGAGGACGGCGACGAGGAAGGCGGACGATGAGCGGCGCCGCACCGATGCCTGCACTGCGCGGCGCGATCCTCGCCGCGGGCTTGTTGGCCGTTTCGTGCCTCTCGGCTCGCGAGGAGGCGCGCGATGCGCGCGCGCGCGTGGGCGAGGAAGCCGCGCGGCGACTGGGTTGGCCGCCTGCCGCCCCGCCACCCGACGCGCCGTGCCGCGTCCAGGAACTGCTGCACAACGGACTCGACGAGGACGACGCCGCGCGCATGGCGCTGGGGTTGCATCGCGGCGTGCTGGCGCAACTCGCGCGGCTGGACGAGGGCGCCGCCGAGGCCGTGTCCGCCGCGCTGTGGGCGAGTCCGGTGCTCGACGCGAGCCTCGTGAAGCTCGATGACGGCACCGAGATCGACCTCGGCCTCGCCCAACCGGTGTGGCAGCTCGTCTCCGCCCGCCTGCGCCGGGCCAAGTCGCAGGCCGAGTTGCGCGCCTTGGAGCACGAGGTCGTGCGCGTCGTCGTCGACGCCACCTTCCATGCACGCCGCGCACACGCCGAAGCGAGCTTGGCGCGCGCCGAGTTCGAGCGGAGCGAGGCCCAACTCGCCGCGGCGCGGGCGGCCGAGCAGTTGATGCAGGACCTGGTGGCAGCGGGCAACGCGACGCCGGCCGAGGCCGCCCGGCAAGCCGCGGCCACCGCGCGACGCGCCGCGGCGCGACTCGACGCGCAGCATGCGTGGCTCGAGGCGCGCGAAGCGCTCAACCGCGCCACGGGCTTGTGGGGCGAGGCCATCGACTGGGAACTCGCGCCCACGAAGATCGAGGAGGTGGCCGACGACTTCGAGGGCGTGGAAGCCAAGGCCGTGGCCGCCTCGTTGGATCTCGCGGCCGCGCGGGCGCGCATCGACGCCCTGGCGCAGGCCGCAGGCATGGCCGACATCGAGTCGTGGGCTCCCGACGCCGCCGCCGGCATCGTCGCCAAGCGCGACGCGGGCGGCGACTCGCTGGGCCTCGGGCCGCGGCTGGAGCTGGGCCTGCCGCTCGCCGATGGCGGTTCCTCCGCGCGCACCGCGGCCGAGGCGCGCCTCGCCCGGGCCGAGCACGAGCTGTGGACCCTGGCGGTCGAGGTGCGCTCGGCGGCGCGCACCTTCCGCGATCGCGTGCGCAGCCTGCGCGCCGCAGAGGCGCAGGCGCGGAACGAGCTCGTGCCGGCCGAGCGGCGGCTCGTCGAGGAGACGCTGCGCAACTTCAACGCGATGCAGGTCGGCGCCTTCGACGTGCTGCGCGCGCGCAGCCGCGAGATCGAAGCCGAACGGCGCGCGGCGCGCTTGCGGTACGAGCTGCGCCTCGCGCGGCTCGACCTCGCCGAACTGGCGGCGGGCAGCCTTTCGCGCGCGCGCCTCGCCCCCGATGCGCCCGACCACGGGAGGTTCGACGCGGGGGACGGGGACGCCGGCCACTGATCCACCCGGCGCGGCTCGCACGAGACGCCCGCGACAAGCACACGAGGAACAGGATGCACACGCCATGAACAGCACACGACGGGACTTGCTGCGGGCCACCTTGGTGGCCGCGGCCGCGGCCCCCGCCTTGCGCGCCGCTCCGCGGCCCGCGGCGGCGGACACCGCGCGCGACTCGACCGCGCACGGCGAAGGCGCGAACGCAGCTGCACGCCCCGCCGGCACGCGTCCTCCGGTGGTCACCCCCAACGGCGCCACCTTGCCGTGGCGGATGGTCGACGGCGTCAAGGTGTTCCACCTCGTCGCCGAGGAGGTCGAGCACGAGTTCGCGCGCGGACTCGTGGCGCGCTGCTACGGCTACAACGGGCGCGTGCACGGACCGACGATCGAGGCCGTCGAGGGCGATAGCGTGCGCATCTACGTGACGAACAAGCTGCCCGTGGCGACGAGCGTGCATTGGCACGGGCTGATCGTGCCCAGCGGCATGGATGGCGTCAGCGGCCTGCACCAGCGCGCCATCGAGCCCGGCGAGACCTTCGTCTACGAGTACGAGCTGCGCCAGCACGGCACCTACATGTACCACTCGCACCACGACGAGATGACCCAGCAGGCGCTGGGCCTGATGGGCTTGTACATCGTGCACCCGAAGGAGCAGCGCGAGCCCCCGCCCGACCGCGACTACGCGATCCTCTTGTCGGAGTGGAAGCTCGAGCCCGGCGTGCGCCGGCCCGATCCCAACGAGATGGTCGACTTCAACGTGCTGACCATGAACGCCAAGATCCACCCCGCGACGCAGAACCTCGTGGCGCGCCGCGGCGAGCGCGTGCGCATCCGCCTCGCCAACTTGTCGGCGATGAGCCACCATCCGATCCACCTGCACGGGCACTCGTTCCGCGTGGTCGCCACCGACGGCGGAGACCTGCCCGAGTCGAACGGCTGGCGCGAGACGAGCATCCTCGTGCCCACCGGGTCGACGCGCACGATCGAGTTCGTCGCCGACGAACCGGGCGACTGGCCGCTGCACTGCCACATGACGCACCATGTCATGACGCAGATGGGCCACGGCCTGCCCAACACGACGGGCGTGGACCTCGCGCGCATCGACGAGGCGCTGTACGAGCAAGTGCCCGCCTACGCGGCGATGGAGGAGGACATGGTGGCGGGCGGCGACCATGCCGGCCTCGTGCCTCCGAACAGCCTGCCGATGATGGGCAGCCGCGGACCGCACGGCATCATCACGATGTCGGGAATGTTCACCATCCTGAAGGTGCGCGAGGAGTTGGAGGAGGGCGTCGAGCCCGGTTGGTACGACGCGCCCCCCGGCACGACGGCCCGCATGGCGACTCCCGAGGAATTGGAACGCGACGGAATCCACCGCTGAGCGCAGGGCAAACTACGCCGTAAACGTCTTTTATAAATAGACTTGCGTCGGAGCCTTCGCGCGGGACCAGCAGCACGATTCTTCTGAGCGGATTATACTTTGACGTATTATACGTCGAAGTATACTCCGCACATGTTCCTCGCTCGCACCCGCGAACTGGCGTTCCTCCAGGAGCTGCACGACTCCCCCCGCCCCGAGTTCTTCGTGCTGTACGGCCGACGACGCGTCGGCAAGACCGAGCTCCTGCAACGCTTCTGCCAGGGCCGTCGCGCCGTGTACTTCCTCGCCGCCCAGGTGCGCGAGAAGGACAACCTGCGCGCCTTGCGCGACGCGCTGGCGGACGCGTTGGGCGATCCATCGATCGCCTCGCTGGAGTTCCCGGACTGGAACGCGGCCCTCAAGTTCGCCGCCGAACGCGCGCGCGCCGAACGGCTGGTGCTGGTGCTCGACGAGTTCCCGTACTTGTGCGAGGCCACCAAGGGCCTGACCTCGCTGGTCCAGCGCTTCTGGGACACGACCGGCAAGTCGTCCAAGCTGATGCTCGTCGTGTGCGGATCGCAAGTCTCCTTCATGGAGCGCGAGGTGCTGGCCGAGCGCTCGCCGCTCTTCGGGCGGCGCACGGCGCAACTGCGCCTCGAGCCGTTGAGCCCGCCCGAGGCGCTGCAGTTCCTCAAGAAGCGCGAGCTGGACGAGCGCATCCAGGCCTACGCCATCCTCGGCGGCATGCCGGCGTACCTGCGCCGCTTCGACGAGGAACTGCCGCTCAAGGACAACGTGGTCAAGGAGTGCCTGCGCCCCGAGGGCTACCTGTACGACGAGGTCAACTTCCTGCTGCGCAGCGAGCTGCAGAACCCCGCGACCTACGCCTCGCTGCTGGCGGCGGTCGCGCGCGGCAAGGACAAGGTCGGCGACATCGCGCTGGAGGCGGGCGTCGACTCCCCCACCGCCAACAAGTACCTGACCACGCTGCGCGACATGGGACTCGTCGAGCGCGAGGTGCCGGTCACCGACACGGATCCGCTGCGCTCGCGGCGCGGGGTGTACCGCGTCGCCGACCGCTTCCTCGCCTTCCACTTCCGCCACATCCAGCCGCACGCGGCGCAGGTGCAGGCCGGCCGCGGGGCCAAGGTCTGGACCGAGTCGATCGCGCCCGACCTGCCGCGGCTCGTGGACGATGCGCGCGTCGACTTCATCGTCCACCACCTGCGCACGCAGGCGGCGGACGAACTGGGCGTCGAGCTGGTCGAGGTCGGCCGCCACGACGGGCGCTACGTGCGCGCCTGCGCACGCG
>JBKDQQ010000016.1:0-2471 GCA_046341775.1 Planctomycetia bacterium | reverse complement strand
ACGGCGAGCAGTACGCGCTCGAGATCACGAGCTACCTCGGCGAACTGCAGAAGCAGATCGACGAGCTGCTCGCCGCCAGGGACGTCCAGCGCGTCGTCGAGGCGCTCGAGACGCTTTCGAAGGAGTTCGGCGCAACGCCGGAGGGCAAGCCCTTCGCGGAGAAGCTGGCCGCCGTCAAGGCCGACAAGAGCTTGTCAAAAGAACTTGACGCCGCGAAGGCGTACCAGAAGCTGCAGAAGGACATCGCGAAGCTCTCCGCCTCGAAGGCCAAGGTCAAGCAGGCCGAGTTCGCCGAGAAGTGGAAGGGCACGCGCGCCGGCGAACGGGCCATGGCGGCGTCGCGCAAGAAGGACTGAGACGCAGGAAGGACCGAGACGGCCCGCGGAAAGATCGGGGACGAGCTCGCGAGCGGCCAGCGGTGCACAGCCGCTGGCCGCGCCGCTCTCCCGGGCGAGGCGGACGGGTGGACGCGCCCACGAGCCAAGACCGGCGCGACCGGCCGGGCGCACCCGTGGAGGCCGCGAGGCGCGGCGGGCCCCGCGCGGATTCGGGCGTGCCGCGCGGACATGGGCTGCGCGATCGCGCCGCGGCGGCTAGGCTCGTGGCAACGCCCGCCTGCCGCGGGCGGGAGACCACGCACTTGGCACGCACCCCCCTCTTCGCCCGGTTCCACGCGCTCGCCCGTCGCTTCCGTGCCGCGCAAGCCGCGGGGCTGCCGCCCGAGGCATGGCTCGAGCCGCGCGCCGACGCGCGCCGCAACGAGCCCTCGCGCCGAGCCATCGTGCAGGGCGCCGCGGCCGCGGCCGCGCTGGCCGCCTTGCCGAACAGCGTGCGCGCCAACGCCAACCAGCCGCGCGTCGCCATCGTCGGGGCGGGCTTGGCGGGACTGGTCGCCGCGCGCACCCTGCGCAGCCGCGGCGTCGTGGCCACCATCCACGAGAGCAGCTCGCGCATCGGCGGCCGCGTGCACACCGACGCGACCACTTTCGCGGCGCAAGGCCAGCGCGTCGAGCGCGGCGGCGAGCTGATCGACACCGGACATCGCGCCTTGCGCAAGCTCGTGCGCCAGCTTGGACTCGAGACGGACGACTTGCTGGCGGCCGAACCGGCGGGCTCGCAGGCCTTGGGCTGGTTCGCCGGCCAAGCGACGACCTTCGCGCAGTTCGAGCAGGACTTCGCCGGGCTGTACCAGGCGCTGCACCAGGACGTGGTCCATGCGCCGTTCCCCACCACCTACGACTCGTACACGACGACCGCGCGGCAGCTCGACCTGTCGACCATCGACCAGTGGATCGACCTGCGCGTGCCGGGCGGCATGCAATCGCGCCTCGGCAGGTTGCTGTCGACGGCCTACGACATCGAGTACGGCGCGCCGGCCAGCCAGCAGAGCGCCCTCAATTTGATCTACCTGCTGGGCTACGGCTCGACGCCGAACAACTTCTCGCTGTTCGGCGAGTCGGACGAACGCTTCCGCGTGCGCGGCGGCAACGAGCAGATCGTGCAGCGACTGGCCGCCGGGCTGCCCGGCCAAACGCGCTTGCAGCACAGGCTCGTCGCCGTGGCGACCTTGTCCAATGGACGCATCCGGCTCGTGTTCGACACGCCGGGCGGAGTCGTCGACGAGACTTGGGACCGCGTCGTCATGACCGTGCCCTTCGCCGTGCTGCGAAACGACGTCGACCTGTCGCAGGCGGCGCTGCGACCCCTGAAGCGCACGGCCATCGCCCAGCAAGGCATGGGCTTGAACGCCAAGCTCCACGTGCAATTCAGCTCTCGCCATTGGCACCAGCTCGGCTGCAACGGCGAGACCTTCGGCGACGGGTTCCAGAACACCTGGGACGAGACGCGCGCGCAGGCGGGCGCCTGCGGCATCCTCGACAACTACCTCGGATCGGCGGGGCCGAGCCTCGCGGGGCAGTCGCCCTCCTCCGCCACCGGCGCGTTCCTCGCGCAGATCGAACCCCTGCTGCCGGGGCTGGCGCAACGCTGGACCGGCGTCTCGAGCATCGACTACTGGCCGGGCTCGCCGCACCAGCGCGGTTCGTATTCGTACTACAAGCCCGGCCAATACACGACCTTCGCCGGCGTCGAACGCGAGGCCGAGGGCCGCTTGCACTTCGCCGGCGAGCACACCTCGATCGACTTCCAAGGCTACATGGAAGGTGCCGTCGAGTCGGGGGAGCGCGCGGCGCGCGAGGTGCTGGCGGCGCTGTGACGCGCCGCCCCATGCTCACGCTTCGGCGAGCTTGGCGTAGGTGACGAGCTCGATGCCGAGCTCGCGCGCGAGTTCCTTCGTGCGCGGCGCCACCAAGGCGTCGTGCTCTTGGCGTCGACGCGCCGGGCCGTGGTCGCCCCACGGTTCCCCGGGCTCGGTGCCCATGCCCGGATGCGCCAGCAGTTCGCTGACGCGGCCGGGTTCGAGCGCGCGCAGCGCGGACTCCAGCCACTCGACCTCGAGTTCGCCCGACTTG
>JBKDQQ010000015.1:0-2306 GCA_046341775.1 Planctomycetia bacterium | reverse complement strand
TGCTTGGCGAGCGTCTAGTTCTTGATGGAAGTAGCGCAACGCGTCCAGGGCGAGGCATGGCAATCGGCATTGGCGGGGCCCAATTGCGGCATCCGAGGGCGTTGGGGGGCCGAGCGCTGCACGGCGGTGGTGGGGTTTGCTGTCGCACCGCGGCTCCATCCGCGTCGATGACACGCCATGGTCGTGTGTTGGTCACCAGCTGGCCTGACTGGCGTCCCGATGGCAATGCGCGTGGCGCGGGTCCTGGAGTGCCGACGCCAGCGCCCCAGACCTCTCCAGGGGCGCTGGCCGCAGGCGATTGGAGCGAGCTCGCTTGCCCATCCTGACTCGGACGCTCGCGAAGGCTGCAGCTGTGGCAACTTGGCGGCGAATTTTCCCAAAGGGAACGCTGGGCGTGACGGTCAACGGACCTCGGCGCGCACAGCGAAAGGGACCAGCATCACCCGAAAGCCGCTCGGGGATGCCGGGGGTCGCGATGGCTCGGCATTCCGTTTGGGCCAGTGTCCGCTGGAATCGCCGTCCGCCTCTGGCACGTGTCGCGTCTCCGTGCGCGCGCCGGGGTCCTCCACGCCCGTCCCGGGGCCGAAGCTCATGCAATTTCTTTCCAAGGGCGAAGGACCGCCTGCGACTGCCATAGCCGCACCACAGCCTGACGGCGCAGGCAGCGGCGCGTGACCGCACCTATCGCCCGCAACGCTGGCGAAGCCGCGGCCCTGAACCCTCTCATCCGCGCAACCCTCGTAGTATTCTTCGCTTGGGGCTTGCGGTCCTTCTCGAGCCCTCCCCCCCAGCATGTCGCAGGACTCCATAGGCAACCACCCCACGGACCCCGGAAGGGCCTCGGGCCGGCGCGATCCTTCCGCGCCTTCGCGTCCCATGCCCGATGCCTTGGGCCTCGACGCGCACTCCTTGGGCGACGAAGTGACGCGGGCCGGGGCCGGGGACTCGCAGGCCGTGTTCCCGGAGGAGCAAGTCGGCGGGAGGTACGCGATCCTCGAACTGATCGGCAAGGGTGGGATGGGTGCGGTCTACCGTTGCCGCGATACGCGGCTAGGGCGCGCCGTGGCCGTCAAGCGCTTGCGTGGCGACCGCGAGCAGGGCCCGCTGGCCCTCGAACGCTTCCGGCGCGAGGCGGATGCGATCGCGCAACTGGCGCATCCGAACATCGTGGCGCTGCTCGACACCGGCGAAGACCACGCGGGTCCGTTCCTCGTGATGGAATTGCTGCAGGGTTGCGACCTGCACCGTTGGGTGGTGGATCACGGTCCGCTGGCCGCCGATGCGGTCGTCGAGGTCGGCAAGCAAGTGTGTCGCGCCCTGTCCTACGCGCACGGCCACGGCTTGGTGCACCGAGACATCAAGCCTTCCAATCTCCAGCGCCTGCCCGACGGGACGGTCAAGCTCCTCGATTTCGGCATCGTGCGCGGCCAGGCTCATGCCACCGTGACCCAGGTGCGCGCGGCGATCGGTTCCTTCGAATTCGCCGCTCCCGAGCAGAAGCAGGATGCTTCGCACGCCGACGCGCGCAGCGATCTGTATGCGCTGGGCGCGACGCTGTACTACTTGCTGCATGGGCACGTCTCGCTCCACGAGGGCTACGGCCCTCAGGTGCCGCGGGCCCTGCAAGAACTCGTCACCCGCCTGTTGAAGCGCGCTCCGGAAGAGAGACCTGCTTCCGCCGACGATGTCCTCGCGCGGCTGATGGCCATCCATTCCCCGAAGAGCGATGCACCTCGCGCCGCGGTCGTCGCCGCCGGAGCAAGCGTGAGCTGCGTCCACTGCGCCGCCCCGAATCTGCCCGGTTCGCGCTACTGCGTCAATTGCGGCGCGGAGGTGCACGAGCGCTGCTACAAGTGCAACGAGCAGGACCTGCAACGGCGTCGGTATTGCGCGCACTGCCGGGCCGACCTCGAAGCGCGCCGCCGCTACGAAGTCGAAGCGCGCGCGGCGACCGCCTGCGCCGCGGCCCGCAAGTGGCAGGAAGCGGCCGAACATTGGGCCCAAGCACGCACGCACTGTCCCGAAGAACCCGTGGCGGTCGGCGAGTCGGAGCGCTGCGCATCGATCTTGCGCGAGGTCCACGACCGGTGGGCCGATGCGCTCGCGGCGGAGGAGGGACTGGATCTCGACGCCTTGGACCGCGCGGTGGAACGCTTGGTCGAACTGTTGCCGCCCGAGGATCTCCGACTGCGCGAACTTCTGGCGACGACACGGCCCGCGGTGGCCGAGCAGTCGCGCACACGGGCGGACGCGCACGCCCAGCATGTCGCGCGAGCCAAGGCCGCCGAGGCCGCACGCGATTGGGC
>JBKDQQ010000014.1:0-3015 GCA_046341775.1 Planctomycetia bacterium | reverse complement strand
GACTTGGGGCAGTCCGGGCATGCTCTTCATGTCGCCCGCCAGGGCGACGACGAAGCCGGCGCCGGCGGCGAGGCGCAGCTCGCGGATCGGGAGGGGGTGGCCGGTGGGCGCGCCCTTGGCGTCGGGGTCGGCGCTGAAGCTGTATTGGGTCTTGGCGATGCAGACCGGGAGGTTGCCGTGGCCGGCGGCTTCGAGGGCTTGGGCGCGCTTGATGACGGCGGGCTGCGGCGCGATGCCGGAGGCGCGGTAGATGCGCGTGGCGATGGTCTCGATCTTTTTCAGTAGCGGCAGGTCGAGCGGGTAGAGTGGTGTAAAGTTTGCTTGACGCGACTCGACTGCGGCGACGGCGGCGCGCGCCAGAGTCTCGGCACCAGCTCCGCCCTTGGCCCAGTGCTCGCACAGGATCGCTTGCGCGCCGACTTGCGCGCAGCCGGCTTCGACCGCGGCGAGTTCCGCGGCGGTGTCGCTCGTGAAGCGGTTGATGGCGACGAGGACCGGCAAGCCGAACTGCGCGAGGTTCTCGCAGTGGCGCTGCAGGTTCGCGAGTCCGCGTTGCACCGCGGCGACATCTTCCACGCCCAGCTGCTTGGCGTCGGCGCCACCGTGCAGCTTGAGCGCGCGCACAGTGGCCACGACGACCGCCAGTTCCGGCTTGAGGCCCGCGGCGCGGCACTTGATGTCGAGGAACTTCTCGGCACCAAGATCCGCGCCGAAGCCCGCTTCTGTGACGACATAGTCCGCCAAGCCCAAGGCCGCGTTCGTCGCGGTGATCGAGTTGCAGCCGTGCGCGATGTTCGCGAAAGGCCCGCCGTGGATCAGCACGGGGTTGCCTTCGAGCGTCTGCACGAGGTTGGGCTTCATGGCGTCCTTCAAGATCACCGCCATCGCCGGCGCGGCCTTGAGATCGCCGGCGGTGATCGCCTTGCCGTCGCGCGTCTCGGCCACCACGATGCGCGACAAGCGCGCTTCCAGGTCGCTCAAGTCGCGCGCCATGCAGACGATCGCCATCACCTCTGAGGCGGTCGTGATGTCGAATCGCGCTTGACGCGGATAGCCGTTGCCGGGACCGCCGAGGCCAACCGTGACATCGCGCAGCGCGCGATCGTTCATGTCCATCACGCGCGGCCAGTGCACGCGGCGCACATCGATGCCGAGCGCGTTGCCCCAGTACACATGGTTGTCCAGCATCGCGGCGAGCAGGTTGTGCGCCGTCGTGATGGCGTGGAAGTCGCCGGTGAAGTGCAAGTTGATGTCCGCCATCGGGATCACTTGCGCGTAGCCGCCGCCGGTCGCGCCGCCCTTCATGCCGAAGCATGGACCGAGCGAAGGTTCGCGCAGCGCGATCGCGGTGCGCTTGCCGATCCTGTTGAGCGCGTCGCCGAGGCCGATGGTCGTCGTGGTCTTGCCTTCGCCCGCCGCCGTTGGGTTGATGGCCGTGACGAGGATCAAGTGCCCGCGCGCCTTCGAGCCGAGACCGGGGATCGCCGCGAGGTCGAGCTTCGCCTTCGCGCGGCCATGGGGCTCCAACGCCGCCTCGGGCACGCCGAATTTCGCGGCGACTTCCTGCATGGGGCGGGGCTTGGCTTGGCGTGCGATCTCGATGTCGGTCGGGTGGGCGCTCATGGGGGGGATCCGTTGCAGGGCTGGGCTTGGCCGATTGCCGGGGCGAGGATGCTAGCGGCCCGCCAGCCGCCGGATCCAACCGCGCCCCGTCGCGCCGTCGAGATCCGCCTGCGCGGCCTCGCCCTCGAACGCACAATGAGGCTCATGGACAGCGTGCGTCGCCACCAACTCCAAGCCGCCTATCGCGCCACCCGCTACACCGTGCGCCGCGGCGGACTCGAGCTGGCGCTTGTCATCGGCGGTCGGAGCGCCGAGCTCGACCGCTGGCTCGACGAGGTGGGCTGCCGCGAGTGGGCCTACCTGACGGCGTGCAACCCGGGTTCTCAGGTGCTTTCGGACCAGGAGAACGCGAGGCGACAGGCGGAGCTGGTGGCGCAGCTCCAGCGGCGTGGGCACGTCGTGTGGCACGGGGCGGGCGAGCCGCTGGCGGCGGGGTGGCGGGCGGAGGCGAGCGTGTTGGTGCCGGGGATGGGGCGGAGGGAGGCGGTCGATTGGGCGCGGGGGTTTGGGCCGTGCGCGGTGGTGGTGGGGGTGAGGGGGGGCGTGGGGGAGTTGGCGTGGGCCTAGTGATGCTGGTCCCCTTCGTTGTGCGTGGATTCGCGCACGAAAGCCCCTTTGGGTGCTGCGCGCGGCTGATCGGCGTGCGTTAGATCCAAGAAGGGGATTCGCCCAAGCGTCCAGCCCTCGGGCTGGCGCAATCGCCTCCCGATGCCAAGAAGGCCGATCCGCGCCCGCACTCCGCGGCTTCGACCCTCATCGTCGAGGCCGAGTGCTCCGACTCGCACCGGGCAGAATCCATGACCTCTGGTGGGCTTCCGCCGCGGTGTTGGTTCGGCGGTCGCGGCCCTTGCCAGGCGCTGCGGTGGCCAGCGCATCGCCAGCCGCGCTCTAGGGCCCTTCCGGGCCGATGCCGGACCTCAGCCCAGTGCGCCGGAGCTCAGTTTTCGAGCGCCCATCTTCAAGTGAACGCCAGTTGCCGCATGCTGCGCAGCACCTTGACCGCCATTTTTCCCAAGGCGAACGCGAACAGCCGCTTCGCTCGCCCAACGCCGCGCACAATCAAAGGGACCAGCATCGAGAAAGCCGGAACTCCCGCTCCCCGTTCGCTCCGCCCCCGCGCCATGGAACGCGCGGAGTCGGCCAGGGCAGTTCGTGGTGCCGCCACGTCCCACCCCGGCCACGCCTCGATGCTGGCCCCGATTCCCGATCGGCGTGCGCCGCCTCAACTCCAGCCGAGCACGCGCGCCTCGTGTCGCATGGTCGGGCTTGGCTGGTCCTGCTTGTGGCCGACGACGATGGCCATGGCCACGGAGTGGTCGTTCGGGATGCCGAGTTCGCGCTTGAACGAGGGTTCGTTCAAGGCGTCGCGGGCGTAGCCGATCGGGCACGTGC
>JBKDQQ010000013.1:0-3891 GCA_046341775.1 Planctomycetia bacterium | reverse complement strand
CTGCGGCTCGGCCGGCATCTACAGCCTGCTGCGGCCCGCCGATTCGCAGGCGGTGCTGGCGCCGCGCCTCGCCGCGCTGGCCGCCACGCGCGCGGAGGTGCTCCTCGTCGGCAACCCGGGCTGCCACATGCAGTGGGACGGTGGTGTCAAGCGCGCTGGACAAGCGACGCGCGTGCTGCACATCGCCGAGGCCGTCGACCGCGCCATGGCGGGCGAGGCCATCTAGGAGCGGCGCGGTCGCGAGCGACTCAGGGCTCGAGGCGCGCGAGGAACTCGCCCAGCCCCTCGACCCCGCCCCGGGCGCCGCGAGGCCACGCGAGCAGCAGCGAGGCGGGTCGTCCTGGCAGCGAGACGTCGGCGCGGATCGCGTCGCGGAACCCCGCGCGCGCGTCCCAGGCGCGTTCGTGCACCCACGCCACCTCGTAGCTTCGCCAAGGCAACTTGCCTTCGCCCACGGTCTGCACGCCGCCCGAGGCCGGCACCTCGGCCAGGTCCTTCCAGCGCACGCGCTCGAAGTGCTCCTTGCGCACCTTGGCCCACGAGTCCTCTTGCGCGAACACGAGGAGCGCCTCGCTCGGCGTCGTCCCGAGGGGGCCGAGGTCGACCTTTGCGCGGTCCACTCCTTCGACCGGCGCGGCGACCTCCGGCGCGTCCGCCTCGACGCGGGCGAAGTCGCGCAAGGCGACGATCTCGATGCCGTCCGGCAGCCGCTGCGCCGCGGCGACCTGCAGGCCCACGCGCTCCACCGGCGCGCCGAAGTGCGCCTGCACGCGCGCCGCGCCGTCGATGCGCTCGGCGCGGGCGAAGTAGAGCCATGCGGCGACGGCCGCCAGAGCCATGGCGAGGAACGCGACGAGCAGGATCGCCCCGCCCGTGAGCTTGGACGGAGCTTCCCCGCCGACTGGCGCCGCGGGGCTAGTTCCCGACATGGAAGGGCGCGAGGAACGCGCGCACGTCGTCTTCGGTAGGCGGCACGAGGCCGCCTTCACCCGGCGTGAAGAGCTGGAGGACGACCGGCGCGACCGCGTCCTCGTCCGTCAGGCGCACCACGATGGTGTGTCCCTGGTCGGGCTGGCCGTCGCCATCCATGTCCTGGCCTTGCTCCTGGTAGAAGCGCAAGGCTTCGAGCTCGCGACCCTGCACGACGACCTTGAGCGTGGACAAGTCCTTGCGCCCGCCCATGCCGAGCAACGCCCCGGAGTAGTCGGGGTTCATCATCTGCGCTTCGACGGAAGCGGCTTGCGACTCGGGGAAGCGCATGACGATGCCGATGCGCCCCTCGGGATCGAGCAAGGCGTAGGTCTCCAGCAGTAGCGTGCTGCCCCACGTGAGCTGGTATCCCGCGGGCCGTTCCTCGAAGGGCAGCACGCGCTGGAGCTTGGGCCATTGCTGCTCGGGGTCGCGCCCCTCCTCGACGAGTTGCTTGCCGAGCTTGAACAACCAGAATCCCGCCGCGACGGCGAGGACCAGCGCGACGAGGCAGCCCCCGCCGCACCACCAAAGCCACTTCGGGATCCGGCTCCGCTTCGACGGCGCCTCCTCGGCGCCCCAGTTCGCATCGACCATCGGCTTCAGCCCTCCAACCGCTCCAAGATGCGCCCCGCCGAACGCGAGAGCAACTTCGCGTCCCGCTCGAAGCCCGCTTGCAGTCGCGCCCGCAACACGGCGGCGGCGTCCGAGCCGCGCACGCGCGACGCGGCGAGCTCGTGCAGCAGGGCGACGAGGCCCTCGAAGTCGTTCCAATCCACCTGCTCGGCACCGATGCCGCCGTGCTCGTCGCAGTTGTGGTAGTTGCCCAGCGCGAGGCACGCCGCCCCGGCGCGCACGCCCCACAGGTTGTAGGCGGTCGATTCGCAGCTGCCTCCGTCCATCAAGGCGCGCTGCCAGCGGAAGGCCGAGGCGCGCGACGCCAGGGACTCGGCCGCGGCCGCCAACTCGAGCGAGATGGCGGGATCGAAGACCGAACGCTTGTCGCCCACGCGCACGACCGGACCGCGACCAAGTCGCGCCGTGGCGCGGCGCGGCGAGCACTCGAGCCCTACCACGTCGGCTTCCGCCAGCAGTCCACGGGCCTGCAACAGGCCGATGCAGCCGACGAAGCCCGTCTCCTCGGCGCGCGTGAAGATGCCGGCGACACGCGCGGGATGGCCGGACTCCGCCAGCATCTCGAGGACGCAGACGATGGCGGCCGCGCCGAGCAGGTCGTCGCACACGCGAGCCGACAGTCGCGTGCCCTTCACGATCCCGTCGGCGAGGTCGAACACGCCGAAGCAGCCCTTGGCGAGCTTGCCGCGCACGTCGCGCAGCGTGCACGCCATCCCCGGTCGCACGGCGTCAACCACGGCCGTCGCCGACGCCTCGGCGCGACCGGGCCGGCGGAAGCGCACGCGCGCGCCGACGAGTCGCGCCGCCGGCACGCCGCCATGGAAGCGCGCGACCCACCGCCCGCCACTGCGTCCCTCGACGAGAAAGCCCGGATGGTCGAGGTGGGCGCTGAAAGCCAGCGTGCGGCGCGCGACTCGCCTCTTGGAGCGCGGCGCGTCCTTGCCGGTCCAGACCACGATCACGTTGGCGTGTTCGTCGACGAGCACGTCGAAGCCCTCGCGCCCGGCGTAGAGTCCCAGCACCAGATCGACGGGCGCATCCTCCGCGTACGGCGCCGTGGGCGCGGAGACGAAGGCTTGCGCCACGGCCAGCGCGCGCTGGCGCCCAGCCTCGTCGAGCACGCCGGCATGGCGGCGCGGCAGCACGAAGCGCGAGGGCGGCGCGGGATCGAGGCCGCCCGCGGTGCGCCGCTTCAGCGCCACTCGTAGAAGCCCTTCCCGCTCTTCTTGCCGAGTTCGCCCCGGGCAACCTTGTCGCGCAGGATGCCGGGAGCGAGGAAGCGATCGCCGACCTGCTTGTAGAGGTAGTCGGCGATGTTCAACCGCACGTCGAGCCCGACGAGATCGGTCAACTGCAAGGGCCCCATCGGGAAGCCGTAGCCCAGCACCATGGCCTTGTCGATGTCCGCGGGCGAGGCGACGCCCTCTTCGACCATGCGCATCGCCTCGAGGCCGATGGCGATGCCGAGCCGCGAAGAGGCGAAGCCCGGCGCGTCCTTGACGCGGATGGGATCCTTGCCCATGCGACGCGACAGATCCATCGCCGCCAGCACGGCGGGTTCCGCGCTTTGCTCGGCCTCGACCACCTCGACGAGCTTCATCAGGTGGACGGGGTTGAAGAAGTGCATGCCCACCACGCGGCCGGGGTGCCGCGTCACGGAGGCGATGCGCGAGATGGAGAGCGAAGAAGTGTTGGTGGCGAGCAGCACGCCTTCGCCGAGCATCGCGCCGATGGCCTGGAACAACTCCTGCTTCAGCTCGAGCTTCTCGGGCACCGCCTCGACCACCACGTCGACACCGCGCGCGGCCGCGGCGAGGTCGGTGGTCGTCGACAAGCGCGCCAGCGCCGCGTCGCGATCCGCGGCGGCGACCTTGCCCTTCTCCACGCCCTTGTCGAGGTTGGCGCGGATGGCGGCCATGCCCTTGGCGAGCTGGGCGTCGGCGATGTCGTACATGCGGACCTCGAAGCCCGTCTGCGCCAGCACCTGCGCGATTCCGTTGCCCATCGTGCCCGATCCGAGCACCGCCGCCACCTTCATCGCTTGCGCGTCCATTTCGTTCGCCTGCCTCGTTGCGGTTGGTTCAGCGTCCGGGCACGAGCACGATCTTGCCGTGCACGGCCCGCGACTCGAGAAGCTCGTGCGCCTCGCGCACGAGCGACCTGGGCAGCACGCGGGCGACCCCCGGCCGGGGGGCGCCCGCGGGCTCCCCATGGCGCTCGGGCGCGAGGCGCCCGCGCTTCTCGAGTCGCGGGCCGTGCACGGCAAGATCGTGCTCGTGCCCGGAC
>JBKDQQ010000012.1:0-6292 GCA_046341775.1 Planctomycetia bacterium | reverse complement strand
GGACCCGCGGACGCCTCGTCGGCGACGGCGGCCCCGCCTTGCGCGGCAGCACCATCGCCGGCGCCCCCCTCGGGTTCCTCGCGCGGCGGAACCTCGTCGGCGCCGCGCGCGTAGAGGACCTCCGGCGCGTAGGCGTCGTGCGCCGGCACGACTTCCGCGCTACAGGCGCGCACGCGGCCGGAGACGCGGCCGTGGGCGCGACCCGAGAGCGGATCGATGGAGTGCGCCTCCTGCGCGCGCGCGGCTCCGGACCACAGGCCGAACGCGCAGCACGCCAGACCCAACGAGACGACGAAACGCGACGAGGCGCGATCCTGCATGTGGCGTTCCATCAGCGCACCTCCTCGCGCGCGGTTCCATCCTGCGCGGTTCCATCCTGCGCGGTTCCACCCTGCGCCGAGCCGCCCGCGGCGGCCCCGGCCGCGCGGCGGCGTGGCGGCGCCTTGGCGACGAACGCCTCGGTGCGCACGCCGCTCGCGGCGATCCACTTGAACTCGCCGCGCAACCCGTCCGCCCCGCGCGTCGCCTCGACGACGATCTCCACGGGCGCGCCCGCGACCTCGAGCTTCGCCGCCAGGGCGAGCTTGCCTTCCTTGGCCGCGCCGACGAGCGTCGCTTGTTCCAGCGGCTCCTTGGCGGCGAAGCGCAGCACGCCCTCGAGCGCGCCCGCGTCACCCTTCGCCGACACTTCGAGCACGCCCATCGACGCGCCGTCCGACTCGCGCGCCAGATCCCAGCCGCCCACGAAGGCCTCGACG
Organism: Planctomycetia bacterium; assembly: GCA_046341775.1. Classification (GTDB taxonomy): domain Bacteria; phylum Planctomycetota; class UBA1135; order UBA1135; genus SXXH01. Next base: position 5,534 of record JBKDQQ010000012.1, on the reverse strand, counting down.
CCCTCGAGCTTGCCCTGCTCGTCGCGCGCGGCCTCCTTGCCGGGCTTGCCCTCCGAGTCCTTCTTCGCGTCCTTCTTCGGCTCGTCCTTCTTCGCCTCGTACTCGTGCAAGGCGTCCTCGACGACGAGCACGCGCAACTGGGCCTTCTCGTCGAGCAAGGGATGCGCGCTCCACAAGGCGACCAGCGCCATCCGCCCGGGAGCCAGCAGTCCCGCCTGCGCCTCGAGACCGAGGATCCGCGCCGCGTCGAGCGTCAACGCGCGCTGCGCCGCGGCGAGCGGCAAGCCATCCTCGACCAGCGTGCGCACGCGCTCGACGAGCTTGGCGGGCTCGATGCCCTTGCCCGCATAGGCGTGCAGCACGCCGCGTTCCGCGAGCAGCTTCGCCACATCGCGCTTCTCCAACCACTTGGCGCGCGCGTCCTCGCGCACGCGCAACGGTTCCTCGTAGGTCCACGGCGCGTCGTCCGCCGACGGCGCCTTGCGCTCGGGCTTGCTCGGATCCTCGACCTCGTCGCTCCATTCGAGCGACAGCACCACGGGCGCCTTGGCCTCGAGCACGCGCGGCAACGCGTCCTCGACCCCGCGCGCGTCGAGCACGAGCGGCGACAAGCCGAACTCCGCGCACAACGACAACGCGCGCTCGATGTCGTCGGCGCCGTTCGCCTCGAAGCCCAGCCTGCGCCGTCCCGCCAGCAAGTCCGCCACGGCCTCGAAGTCCGGATCGAACGGCGGGCGCGGACCGGGTTGCCCTTGCGCGCGACGCCGCTCGAGCGCGCGTTGCCGCGTCGCGTCGAGCAGGAACTGCCGCAGGTGCGCGATGGCGCCCATCAGGGTCGAGGGGTAGCCAGGCCCCGGCGCTTCGAACGAGGCGCAATCGTAGGCGTCTCCCAACACGATCAAGTCGCGCGGCGCGCCGTCCTTGGTCGCGACGACGCACGCGCGGCCGGCGAGGTATTGGCCGGTCGGCGCCGCCGCCACGAGGCCGAAGCCCGCCTCGCGGTACGAGCCGACCGCCTTCTTGTCCGGCGCGTACAGCACGGCGGCGCGCACGGCGGGTTGCAGTCCCTTGCGCAGCGCGCTGCGCATCGCGGCGGGCGCGTCGGCGCGCGTGTCGGGCGGCACGTCGCGCGCCGGTTCGGGCGTCGGCGTCGCCACGCCGAGCGTCGACCACGCGTCGATGAAGGCCGGCAAGGCGAGCATCCCGCCGCCATCCACGACGCGCGCCTCGACCGGCGGAGGCGTCCCGGCCGGCAGGATCGCCTCGATCATGCCGTCCTTGACGACAAGGGTGTGCAAGGGCGCATCAGCGGCCTCGACCAGGCGCACCGAGGTCAAGGCCAGGTGCCGCACCTCGCGCGCGGCTTGCGCGCGCGCCAAGCGCAGGTTGGAACCGACGAGGATGGAACCGACGCAGAGCGCCAGGATCGAGGCCTGGCGCGACCACTTCAGGGGTTGCATGCCCCGGGATTGTGCCAAAGGGATCGCGCCGAAGGCGCCGGTGCGCGGGTCACAACCCGCGCATCCACTCCGGTACGAAGCGCGCCTCGCCCGGCCGTGCGAGCACCGCGTCGAGCGCCGACACGAGCTTCTCCTTGTCCTTGGGGAGCGTCCCCGCCAAGGCCAGGTAGTTCGACGCGTGGTTCGAGCGGAAGATCGAGCCCGCCAGCTCGAGGTGGGCCAGGAACTCGCGCAGCTCGCGCGCCAACTCGAGCGGATCGAGTTCGTCGACCTCCCCCCTCGCGGCCGACTCCCAGAGCGGCGTGTCCTCGACCGGCGTCATGACGAGAGTCGACACGAACCGCGGCTGGATGGCGTTCACGACCGCCGCCGACGCGCGCGCGTGTTCGAGCGACAGGGCCCGCCCGCCGGCCCCGAGCAGGACCATGGTGGACAGCGCCACTCCAGCCTCGTGGGCCTTCCGCGCCACGCGCACCATCTCGGCCCCGTCGACGCCCTTGTCGAGGCGCTCGAGCACGCCATCGTGCCCCGATTCGATGCCTAGGTAGTACTGCCCGAGGCCGGCCGCGGGCAGCTACGCGATATCGGCCACCCTGCGCCCTTGCAGGGACTGGGGCGAGGCGTAGCACGAGACGCGACGCAAATCGGGGAAGGCTGCCTTCAATTCGGCCAACACCGCGCCGAGGAACGACGCCTTGGCCATCAGGGCGTCCCCATCGGCCAGGAACACCTTGTGGACGGGCCCCGGTTGCCGCGCCGCCCATGCGATCTCGGCCTTCAGCTCGTCCAGGGGCCGCACACGAAAGCGCTTGTCGCGGTACATGCCGCAGAAGGTGCAGCGGTTCCAGCTGCACCCCAAGGTCGCTTGGAGGATCAGGCTGTCCGCCTCGGACGGCGGGCGAAAGACCTTGCCTTGATAGCGGATCATGAAGTGGACAGGTGTGGATGCCACCCCCGCGGGGGCGGTCGCGGCAGTCTAGCGCAAGAGGATCGAGGCTCATGCGCATAGGCCGCGTCGGGCATGCAGCATGAAAATGGGTGAACCAGCGGCTACACTGGTGCGTCAAGCCCCTATGCCAGCGCGATGAGCGCTCGGGCGGACCCCCAACCAGCCTCTAAACCCATACCCAATGGCCTCGAACGATCTAGCTGGCGACGCCCCCACCGAAGGACGCCGCTCCGTGACCAGCGCGGAATTGGTCATCACGACCGAAGCGCTCGTCCGTGAAATCTGCGACCCCAACCGCTCCATCCCCGTGGTGTGCATCACCACCCACCACGACGGCCGCACGACCTTCGTCGATGGCCGGGAGGTGCATGCCCTGCTGCAAGGGCGCGCCCGCGTCGTGATCCTGCCCTCCGGCACGGCGACGATGCGGCTGAAGGAGATGCTCTCCACCCGCCAGGATGTGTACGGCGGCGCGGTGCGCATCTACTTCCCGGGCTTCTCCCTGGACGCCGACCCGGCCGACCATCCCGTCTACATCGTCGAGCCGCGCGATCCCGACCCGACCGTCATGGACCTCGTCGGCGAAATCGAGGACTGGTACGCCGAAGAAGACGGCGACGAGGTCGAGGAACCCCAATTGGGCGACGATGTCGTCGGCCAGGTCGCCCTGATCGACCAGCGCGGCGCGTGGATCAAGTTCGCCAAGTGGCGCGGCCTGATCGAGGCCGGCGACCTGCTGCCGGGCGTCGTGGTCGAGCCGCGCGACCTGCTCCAATCGCACCAATGGGTGCGCGCCGTGGCCGTGTCCATGATCGACGACGGCGCCGCCTACAAGTTGTCCCTCGCGCGCGTCCTGCCCAGCCTGCGCGACCTCGCCCTGCGGCGCATCCAACCCGGCGATGTCGTGCGCGCTCGCGTCAAGGACGTGCGCGCCAACGGCGCCTTCTTCGATGTGCTGCCGGGCGTGTCCGCTTGGCTGGACGGCGCGGCCATCGGCCCGGCGTTGTCGAACCTGCAGGTGGGCGAGATCCACGCCGTCGAAGTCCTGACCTTGGGCGAAGGCGGCAAGTTGGATGTGAAGCTCGGCCTGCCCCCGCCCACGCGCAGCTCGCACCCGCGCACGCTGCGCCCGATCCTGCCGGGCGGCATGCCCTTCCCGCCGCCGCGCAAGCTCGAGCCCTTGTCCGTCGACGGCCCGATGCCGACGCGCGGCCGGTTCGACCGCAACGCCCGCCCCGGGGCGGCGCCCGTGCCGCCGGCCGCTCCCGCGGGGTACCCGCCGGGATATCCGCCGCCGGGCTATCCGCCCTACGCCGGTGCACCCGCCGGCTATCCGCCGGGCTACCCGCCCGGATACCCGCCCTACCCGCCGCCCCCGGGATGGATGCCGCCGGGCTATCCGCCCGCCCCCGCACCGGCTGCGGCACCGGCCCCCGCGCCGGCCGCCCCGAAGAAGGGCAAGAAGGGCGAGCCCGAGGCCGAGAAGGAATCGGCTGGCAAGTCCGCGCTGGAGCCCGATGAATCGAGCGAGAAGCTCGAGGCGCTCCAGACCGAATTGGCGACGTTCAAGTCGCTGAACAAGCAACTGCAGAAGGACGTCTCGCGCCTCGACTACATGTGCGCCGAACTCCGGCGCTTGTCCTGGGGCGGCGAGGGCCCGTTGACCGACGAGGATTCGCTCGAGCACGCCATCACCGTGTCGCGCGACCGCACCTATTCGGTCGGCCAGCGTCGCCGCTACGGCGTCCAGAAGTGGAAGGCCAAGAAGGGCTTCTTCGAGTCCTGCGCCGCCCTCGAAGGCGTCGAGATCGACCGCATCGCCGACGTGTGCGTGCATGTGGCCTCAGGCCGCGACAACTTGCCGCACCTCAAGTACCTGCCCTTGGGCGAGCCGCAACGCACGCGCGCCAAGGATGGCGCCAAGGCGCACTACTGCAAGGTGCAGCAAGCCAACACCTCGGTGCTGGCCCTGTGCTGGTGGGTGCTCCCCGACGAGTCGATCGAGTTCGCCAACATCGTGCGCGAGGGCGAGCTCAAGATCGTCGACTGACCGCGCAAGCGCTCGCGAACCAGAACGGAGCGCCGCGGCCTTGGCAGGCTGCGGCGCTCTTGGTTTGGGACCAACGCGAGCAAGGCGTTCCGCGCGCGAGGCGACGCCGGATCGAAAAAATCGCAGGTTCTACTGCCCGCACCGGCGCGGCGCCTCGCAACGGCGTTTTCCACGGCCAGCCGTGGTGAAGTGGTAGAGGATTAAGGCGTGATGCGCCTGGAGGGGCGGAGGCCGTTGGATCTGAAACGGTCCTCCGGCGTGTCGTCGAGGCTTCGCGCGGACCTCGCGTGTGCGGGGGAACTGAGCCAACTCCCGCCGCGAAGTACGCGGGTGACGGAACTATCCACGCCGTCATCTCTTAGGCCATCGCCTTTGCGAGGAACTGCGCTGGCACCGGAGGTGTCGCCACACCACTCGCATACATTCCCGTGCACATCGTGCAGCCCAAAGCCATTCGCACGCAGCGTGTTCACGGGCTGAATGTCCGTTGAGGTCTTGTTGTCATGTTCCACGTTCGCGGCTCCAACCAAACTCTTTGGGTCGTTCCCCGTCCACCAGGTCGTAGCGGTTCCTGCACGACACCCGTACTCCCACTGCGCCTCGCTCGGGAAGCCGCACCAGCCCAGCTCGCGTGGCCACATCTCGGAGATGTCGTCCCACGAAATGTTGTTCGCAGGAGTCAGCGACTTGCCGTCGGTGTAGTGCATGCCACGACGCAGCGATACGCGGTCCCACTGCTCCGCCGTCAGCTCGTACTTCGACAGGAAGAATGGAGTCAGATCGACCTCAGGGATCCAGTCCTCTTGGTCTTGATACTTCGAGTCCGCCTTCGGCACGCGACCGCCAGGCAACAGCACCAGCACCATCCCCGTCTCTGGAGTCAGGCTCAATCGACCCTCTGCGTCGCGCAGTACGCGACCGTCCGCGCCCAAGCGGGGCTCGGCACCCGTCTGGAGATGCACGAACTCCCACAAGCCCGTCACAGGATTCTCGCCCAAGGGCAACAGACCCGCCTGAGGCGTGAGGCGCGCGCCGCTCGGCCAGCGCTGGCCAGCGTACTTCGGAGAGCGCGCGA
>JBKDQQ010000011.1:0-4491 GCA_046341775.1 Planctomycetia bacterium | reverse complement strand
GCCCGCGCCTACGCTTGTGTCGGGCCCCTCCGACTTCCTATCATCCCCGCTCCGCGCGACGACGGGCCACGCCCCGAATCCCGCGACACCAGAACGGCCTGAAGGCCCGCGTCAGGACCGCCTCGTCCCCTCGACGACGATCCCCCCCGAGCGCCCGAACGCCTCTCCACTCCATGAATACGATCCTCCACAGCACTCTGGCGCTGGCGCTGCTCTCGAGCGCGAGCCTCGCGAACGACAACAGCTGGGCCTCCCTCGACCAGGAGATCGCCCATCTCTCCACCAGCCTCACGGCCCAAGAGGCCTCCTCCGGCCCCAAGGTCGGCGGTTGGTTGACGACGACCCTGCGCATGCAGGACGAGGGTGCCGCCGGCGGCGCCGATGAATTCGGCTTCGGCTTCGAGAAGGTCCGCCTCGAAGTCTCGGGCAAGGTGAGCAACGACTACAGCTACAAGATCAGCTGGGACTTCTGGAGCCCGAATCAGGGCAGCGCCGACCTCAAGGACGCCTTCATCAAGTGGAAGCCGACCGAGGGTGTCGACCTGCAGATGGGCCGCTTCAAGAACCCGGTCCTGCGCAGCATGTTGGTCGTCGACAATCGCCTGCTGTTCGTGAAGCGCACGCTGATCGGCCAGGCCTTCGACGACCGCTACATCGGCATCATGGGCACGACCCGCGTCGCCGACATGCTGCAGGTGCAGGTTGCGGCCCAGAACAGCGGCGACGACCACACGGACGAGATGAAGTTCACCGTGCGCGGCGAGTTCGACGTGCTCGGCAAGGCGCCCAACATGTCGGAAGGCGCGTACGGCGCCGCCGACTCGAACAATCTGGCCGTGGGTGCCTTCTACCAGGAGGACACGCAGGCCGAGTTCGGCACCAGCACCGGCGTGGAAGCGACCCTGACCATGGGTCCGTTCTACGTGGCGGCCGAGATCGTCATGCTCGACGAGGGCGTCGACAACGGGGACATCTTCGGCGGCAGCAGCAAGCTCGAAGCCGACACCACGCCGTGGGATGTCACCGGCGCGTGGATGATCAGCGACAACTGGGAACTCGCCGGCCGCTACGAGGACCTCGACGCCGCCAACGGCCTGACCCAAGTGACGGGCGCCGTGACGTACTACGTCGACGGCCACGACATGAAGTGGGGCTTCCTCTACATCCTCCAGGACGCCGACGACCTGTCGCAGGACGAAGACGAGCTGGCGCTGTACGCCACGATCGCCTTCTGATCAGCGCCTTCTGATCACCGGGCGCGGCCAATGGCCGCGCGAGACCAACCGAGGGGGATCGCACCGCGCGCGGTGCGATCCCCCTCGCGCTTGGGTGCGAGGCGGCGAACGACTCGATCGGCACGCGCGGAACTTGCGTGCACATGCGCGTAGGCCTAGTCTCGCCGCGGTCGAACCTTCGCCCCCTCGACGCCTTCACTGCTTCGGAGCAATCTCCATGCACGCGATCCTGCCGTTCTTGCTCTGCGCCGCCCCGGCCTCCTCGCAACCCGCAATGTCCTCGACGGGGCTGGGCTACTCCTATGTCGAGCTCGGCTTCGCGATGCTCCGCCCCGACGAAGATCGCGCGGATCTGGGTGGCGGCGCCTTCGCCGAATTCGACGATGCGCAAGCCATCGGCGTGTCGGCCTCGTTCTCGCTGAGCGAGACCTTCTTCGTCCAAGGCGGGCTGGCCTTGTCCGACCAAGACATCCTGGTCACGGACGGCGTGGACGAGGCCAACGGCCAATACGAGGCCCGCAGCTTCACCGTGGGCCTCGGTGCCAGGCACCCCCTCGGCACCGCGGTCGACGCGTACGCGGTGGCGGGACTCGCATCGTTGTCCGCAGACTTGGAGTTCCCGGGCATCGGCTCCGAGTCCGACAGCGAGACCGGATTGGCCGTGGAGCTTGGCCTGCGGGCCATGGTCGCCAGCTCGGTCGAGATCCAAGCGTACTTCTCCCGCGTCGACCTCGACGCGGCGACCAACACCTTCGGCGGGGCCGTGCGGTTCCACGCGACGGAATCGCTTGCGCTGGGGCTCTCGGCGCAAGCCTCCGAGGACGCCAGTTCCTTGGGACTGGGCGTGCGCTTCGGCTTCTAGCCGCGGCGCTCCCGCCTGCAGCGTCGGCATGCGACGGCGCGGTGGACGCGCCGCGGCTCGAGTTCCGTGCTGCGTCGTGGAATCCACTCCGGCTCGAGTGCATCCTGAAGCGCGCATGTCGACCATCGCGCTCGCGCTGTTGTGCCTGAACGCCCACGCCACGCCCACCGACCAGGGCTGGGCATCCATCGACGCCGAGCTCGCCGCCGTCGCGCAGGAACTGGAAGGACCCAGTCGTTCGGGCCCGAACTGGAGCGGCTTCGTGCGCGTCTCCTACGCGCACTCCAGCGAACCGGCGATCGACTCGGTCGGCGATCCCGCGCCCGACGAGGAGTTCTCCGGCTTCGCCTTCGAGAACATCCGGCTCGCCGTCGACGGTGTCCTCGGCGACCACACCTGGGGCGTGTCCTTCGACTTCGGAGGCATCGGCCTGCAGGACAACTTGATCGATGCGTGGATCGGACGACGCGTGTGGGACGGCGCGACGGGCTACATCGGCTTGCTGCGGGCTCCGCTCCTGCGCACGCAGTTGCTGCCGGAGACCACCAACCTGTTCATCGTGCGCACGCGCAACGCCTACTTGTTGACCCCGCGCGAAGCAGGCGTGCGCATCGACCAGGAGCTGGACTCCGCGCGCGTCTCCTTCGCCGTGCAGAACGGCGCCGACTCCGAGATCGACAACCTGCGCTTGTCGATTCGCGGCGAGTGGGACGCCTTGGGGCAACCCACCCCTGACGCCGAAGGAGCCTATGGCGCCCCGGCGGACCTCGCCGCCACCGTGGGCTTGGCCTTGACGAACGACGAGTCGCTCGACGGTGGCGGTGTCGCCATGCTGTTCGACCTCGCCGTCGTGTCGTTCCCGTGGAGCCTGCAGTTCGAAGTTGTCGACTACGACGAGGGCTACACCTCGCCGATCTTCTACCCCGACGACCTCGAAGGCGACAGCACGCCGTGGAGCTTGACCGCCAGCTGGGTCTTCCTCGAACGGTGGGAAGCCGCGGTGCGCTACGAGGACTACGACGAGGCCCTCAAGCAGCGCGAGGTGTTGTCGATCGGCGTGAACCGCTACATCGCGGGCCACGACTTGAAGTGGCAACTGAACTACCTCGACATCGAGGGCGAGTTGGGCAGCGAGAACCAGTTCCTCGTGCTGGGTTCCACCCTCGCGTTCTGACCGCGCCATTCTGACCGCGGCGTTCCGCTCGCGGCGTTCCGCTCGCGGCGTTCCGATCGCGGCGTTCCGATCGCGGCGCAGGACGCTCCAGCGCTACGCGCGTGTTTTGCCTTGGCCGCGGCGCCGGGCCCGCCGATACTGGTCGAGCGCGCCTTGGTGCGCGCAGGAAGGCCAGCCATGACCCAGTTGAGAGTCCTCGTCACCGGCGCCGGTCGCGGCATCGGTCGCGCCATCGCCCTGCGCTTCGCGCGCGGCGGAGCCAAGGTCGCCGTGGCCGCGCGCACCTCTTCCGAGCTCGACGCGCTGGTCAAGGAGATCGCGGCCGCCGGCGGCAGCGCCAGCGCCCAGCAGATGAACGTCGCCGACCACGGCTCGGTCGAAGCCGCCGTGTGGCGTGCGGTCGAGTTCACCGGCGGCGCCATCGACGTGCTCGTCAACAACGCCGGCGTGTTCGACATCAAGCCCTTCGACAAGATGGACATCGCCACCTGGCGGCGTCACATCGAGGTCAACCTGAACGGCCCGTTCTTCGTGGTGCACGAGGCGCTCGACGCGCTGCTCGAGTCCGAACGCGCCCACATCTTCAACATCGCCTCGGTGGCGGCGCGCCAGCCCTACCCGGGCAACACGGCCTACTGCGCCTCCAAGTACGGCCTGCGCGGCTTCTCGGACGCGCTGCGCCTCGACCTCGCCGCCAAGCGCATCCGCGTCTCGACCGTGTACCCCGGCGCCACCGACACCACGATCTTCGACAAGGTGCCGGGCGACTGGGACCGGTCGAAGATGAACAAGCCCGACGACGTGGCCGAGGTGGTGTGGAACGCCTACCACGCTCCGGCGGGCGCGAACATCGACGACCTGGACGTTCCCAACCCGCGCGCCTGAGGCGCGAACGACCGCCGCGTCCCAGGCGGGCGTGTCGGCGCTGGATCGCCAGCCCAGCGCTGTTTCGTCAGCCCAGCGCTGTTTCGTCAGCTCGGCGCTGTATCGCCAGCTTGGCGCGCGAGGCCAGCTCAGCGCTTGATGGCGTGCACGAGGTCGAGGAACTCGCTGCGCGTGCGCGGATCGACGCGGAACCTGCCCAGCAGGCACGAGGTGGTCGTCGAGCTGTTCTGCTTCTGCACGCCGCGCATCATCATGCAGAGGTGGCTGGCGTCGACCACGACACCGACGCCTTCGGGCTTCAGCACGTCCTGCAGAGCCTCGGCGATCTGCACGGT
>JBKDQQ010000010.1:0-2806 GCA_046341775.1 Planctomycetia bacterium | reverse complement strand
GATCCACGGCGGGATCCTGGCGCTGCGCGACGACGCGGGCCATGCCGGCGCCATGAAGGAGCACTCGATCTCCGGCATCGACCTCGTGTGCGTCAACCTCTATCCGTTCGAGGCGACCGTGGCGAAGCCAGGCTGCACGCGAGAGCACGCCATCGAGAACATCGACATCGGCGGGCCTTCGATGGTGCGTTCGGCGGCGAAGAACCATCGCTACGTGGCGATCGTGACCGATCCCGCCGACTACGCCGTCGTGCTGGCCGAGATGGCGGCCAACGGCGGCGCGACGACCGAGGCGACGCGCCGCCGGTTGGCGGGCAAGGCCTACGCGCTCACGGCGCGCTACGACGCGATGATCGCCGAGTGGATGCAGAAGGATCTCGCGTGCGCCGGCCTGGCCGAGTCGAAGTGGCCGTCCAGCTATGCGCTCGCCGGCCGCAAGCTCGCCGAGCTGCGCTACGGCGAGAACCCGCACCAGACCGCTGCCTTCTACGCGGTCGGCGGCCGCGGCGAACCGTCGCTGGCCAACGCCGAAGTGCTCGGCGGCAAGCAGCTCTCGTACAACAACCTCGTCGACCTGGACGCGGCGCTGGCGCTCGCCAAGGAGTTCGACGAGCCCTTCGTGGCGGTGCTCAAGCACAACAATCCGTGCGGCGCGGCCGCGGGCGCCACCATCCTCGAGGCGCTCTCGGGCGCGTGGGACGGCGACCCCGTCTCGGCCTTCGGCTCCGTGCTGGCGTTCACGCGCGTCCTCGACATGGCTTGCGCCGAGTACCTCGTGTCGGGCAACCGCTTCGTCGAGGCCATCGTGGCTCCGGGCTACGAGCCCGAGGCGCTCAAGACGCTGGTCGAGAAGCCCAAGTGGGGCAAGAACGTCCGCCTGCTCGTCTGCCCGTTCCCGGAGGCGCCGCGCGACGCGCGCGACGTCGAGATGAAGAAGCTCGTCGGCGGGTTCCTGCTGCAGGACCGCGACTTGTCCGCCGCGGGCGAAGGCGAGTGCAAGGTGGTCACGAAGCGCGCGCCCACCGCCGACGAACTGGCTTCGTTGCTCTTCGCCAACAAGGTCTGCAAGCACGTCAAGAGCAACGCCATCGTGCTGGCCAAGGGCACGCGCGTGCTCGGCGTGGGCGCCGGCCAGATGAGCCGCGTCGACAGCGTGCACATGGCGATCCGCAAGGCCGGTGGCGGCGCGAAGGGCGCGGTCGTGGCCTCGGACGCGTTCTTCCCGTTCCCCGACGGCCCCGAACTGGCCATGCAGGCTGGTTGCACGGCGATCCTGCAACCCGGCGGTTCGTTGCGCGACGCGGAGACGATCGCCGCCGCCGACGCGCGCGGCGCGGCCATGGTGTTCACCGGCCTGCGGCACTTCCGCCACTGAGACGAACGTCGAGCGTCGCGCCGCGTCCAGGCGAGCGCTTCGACGAAGCACACCTGTTCGCCCACGGGCGCGCCCGGCACTTCGTCGTCGGCATCACGAGTCGTCCGCGCGCGACGAGCGTGATCGGCCAACCGAAGACCTGCGTGCTGGAGGACGAGGTCCAGTCTGCCTCGTTGGCGATCCAACGATCCTCGGTCGCGCGCCGGCCCGTCGCGCGCCGCGCAAGATCGTCCAGCGCGACGATGCGGCCGTCCCCGACCACGCCGGCCCCGATGGCCTGGGAGCGGCACAGCCGGCCGCCGTGCGCGATGGTGTCAAGTGTTTCGGACACGGGGCGGACAGACTCGCGTGCTTGGCGCGCCTCGACGCGGCGCGCATCGGCAGTCCAGGCGCGCAGGACCCTGTTCAAGCGCCCGCCGGCGGGTTCTTGCGTCGACGCCACCATGCGGCGAAGAGCGCCGCTGCATGGCCGGGGACGTGCATCACCACCATGGCGACGATGCCGAGCGGCAGGAGCGTCCCTGGACCGTCGAGCGAGGCCAGCATGCCGAGTATCTGGCCCGCGGCCATCGCGGGGGCCAAGGTCCACGCGCGCCACGGGGCATGCCAGCCTCCCGCGAAGAGGAGCGCGAGGCCCGCGGGCAGGACCAGGGCGAAGTAGAGCGGGTGGTCCCAGGCTTCGCGCGCACCTGTCATCGCGCTCGCGGCCAGCCAAAGGCAGTACCCGGCGGCGCAGCTGGCGATCCAAGGCAACTCGCGAAGAAACGGATTGGCAGGCGGATTGGCGGGACGATTCATGGCGTCGATGCCGACAATCATGCCAATTCGCCGGACGGCATCGATGATCGCCGGTCGGCAGGGCCCGCCTAGCGGCCTCGGCGCCTACACTCGGCGCATGGCGCGAATCCTTCCCGCAACCGTCATGGTCGCCGCGAGCCTTGCTTGCCGCTCCGTCGAGGCACCAGCACCGCACGAACACGGGACGGAGGAAGCACGCGCCATGGTCGAGCGCCTGTATCGCGCGTTCTGCTTCGACGCTGGCGGGGAAGCCGATTGGACGACGATGCGTTCCCTCTTCGCGCCCGGCGCGTCCTTCGTTGATCCGTTCCCGCCGGGACGGCAGCCCGTGGCCGTGGATGCCGAGCGCTTCCTCGCGAGCTTCGCCGCGTGGTGCCGCGCGGAGGATGTGCGTTCCACCGGCTTGCACGAGAGGATCATGAGCCTGCGCCTCGAGCGCTGCGGCGGCATCGCGCACGCATGGGTGGGCTTCGAGGGGTTCCAGCCGATCGATGGCCGCTTGCGCACGCGCGGAGTCGACAGCCTGCAACTGGTGCTCGACCGCGGCGAGTGGAAGTTGGCTTCGTTCACCACGCAGTACTCGACGGACGACGCACCCTTGCCGTCGCGCTGGTTCGACGCGGCCGTGGACGC
>JBKDQQ010000009.1:0-18581 GCA_046341775.1 Planctomycetia bacterium | reverse complement strand
GGTCGCGCCACGCGCTTCTCGTCGCTGGTGGTCGGACCCGAAGGCGGCTCCGCCAGCGGGCAATGCGACTCGGGCTACTCGTGCGCGTACTCGAACCACCTGTCGTGGGCCGACGAGTCGACGCCCATGCCGAAGGAGACGGATCCGCGGCGCTTGTTCCAGCGCTTGTTCGCCGACGGGGAACCCGAGGAGTCCGCCGCCGAGCGCGCGGCGCGCCTCGCGCGCCGTCGCAGCGTGCTCGACAGCGTGCTGTCCGACGCCAAGTCGCTGGAGGGTCGGATCTCGCGCGTCGATCGCGACAAGCTCGACCAGTACTTCACCGCCGTGCGCGAGCTCGAGCGGCGCTTGGAGGCGGCGCGCGCCGGGGCCGCGGCCGTGCCCCCGGGCGGAACGGAACCCGGCGCGTGGGCCGATCGCACGCAGCAGTTGCACCTCTTGTCCGACGTGCTCGTGCTCGCCTTGCGCGCCGACGCCACGCGCGTCGCCACCTTCGCCTTGGCCAACGAAGGTTCCGGGCGCAGCTTCCCCGAGCTCGGCATCCACGAAGGACACCACGAGCTTTCCCACCACGCCGGCGACGCGGCCAAGATGGAGAAGATCGCGCGCATCGACCGCCATCATTGCGAGGTCGTGGCGCGGCTGCTCGCGGCGTTGGCGGGCGTCGAGGAGGACGGCGAACCGCTGCTGGCGCGCACGATGGTCGTCTACGGCTCGGGCATCCGCGACGGCAACCGCCACGACCACGACCACCTGCCGCTGCTCTTGTTCGGCGGCGGGCACGGCTTCCCGCGCGGCTTCGTGGAGGCGCCGGCGACTCCCCTGGCGAACCTGCATCTGGCGCTGGCCGAGCTCATGGGCGCAAAGCTCGACTCGTTCGGCGACTCGACGGGCGTGCTGCGCGCCTGAAGCGCGGTCCAGCCGCGCCACGATTCCGGTTCAGCCGCGCAAGGCTTCGATGGGCGAGGTGCGCAGCGCGCGCCACGATCCCGCGAGTCCCGCGCCCGCCGCCAGCAGCGCCGCGCCGATCGGCAGGGCCGGCAGCGCGCTCCACGGCAGATCCGCCGGGATGGCCAAGGCCTCCTCGAGCACGACATGCGCCACGAGGAAGGCCGCCACGCCACCCAGGGCGCCGGCCACGATTCCTTGCAGGGCGTGCTCCAGCGCCACGAGCAGCACCACTTCGCGCCGCGTGCAGCCGATGGCCTTGAGCAGGCCCACCTCCTTGACGCGGCGTCCGGCTTGCGTGCCCACGACGCCGGCGAGAATGGCGATCCCGACCAGCACCACGAACGAGCCCAGCACGCGCACCCCCACGGCCAGGCGCGACAGGAGGTCGAGCGCCTTCACGAGCAGCGGACGCACGCGGATGGCGGTGATGTTCGGGTGTTCCAACGCGACTTCGGCCTCGATCGCCTCCTCGTGTTCGATCGGCAGCCGCGCGGCGACCAGCACCTGGTGCGGGGCCGACTCGAGCACGCCCGGCTCGACCTGCAGGAAGAAGTTGATGCCGAAGCTCTCCCAGCGGACCTTGCGGATGGAGGACACGAGCAATTCGAATTGCCGGCCCTGCACGTCCATCGCCAGCACGCTGCCGATGCCGGCGCCCAGATCCTCGGCGTAGCGCTCCTCGATGGAGACTTCGGCGCGCGCCGGGTCGTTCCACAACGAGCCCGCGACGATCTCGTTGTCGCTCGGCAGGTCGGGGCCGAAGGTCAGGCGCTGCTCGCGCGTCAGCACCCACAGCTCGCGATCCACGCCCGCGTCGCCCTTGCGTTCGGCGGCGATCTCGGCGACCGGGCGTCCGTCGATCCGCGCCAGTCGCGCCGTGACGATGGGCGCCGCGCGGATCGACTCGGCGCCTTGCTCGCGCAGGGTCTGCTCCAGGTCCTCGCGCTGGTCGGGCTGGACATCGACGAAGAACGCGCTGGGTGCGTCGGGCGGCAGCGCGTTGGCGAGGTACGACGACATGCGCCGCTCGACCAGCGAGGTGCCGGCCACGACCAGCACGCCGATGCCCAGCGCCACGACGGCGCCCGCCGTGCCGCGACCCGGTCGAGCCAACGCCGCCACGCCGTGCAGCAGCAGCGGCGGCAGGTCGCGGCGCGGAATGGCGCGCGCCAAGGCGATCAAGCCCTTGGCGCCGGCCCAAAAGCACGCCGACAATGCGACGAGCGCGCCGGCGAAGGCCGACGCGTTGCGCCAACTTCCGCCTTGCCAGCGCGCCACCAGCAGGACTCCGATGGCGAGCAGCGCCCACGACGCCAGTCGCAGCATGCGCGGCGCCGGCAAGGGTTCGGCCTCGTGGCGCAAGGCGCGCGCGGGCGGCACGCGCCACGCCGCCAGCACCGGCGGCAGCGCGAAGAACAGCGCCACCAGCACGCCCACGGCGATGGCGGAGAGCGGCGCCCACGGATCGAAGCGCAGCGCGAACGCCTCCGGCAGCACGCCCGGCAGCAACCAAGGCAGCGCGAAGGGGATCGCCGCGCCCAGCGCCGCGCCCAAGGTGCTGGAGAGGAGCGCCAGTCCCGCGACGTGCAGCAATTGCACCTGCAGCACCTCGCGCGGCCGCAGGCCGAGCGCCCTTTGAACGGCGATCGCTCCGGCGCGCGCGTCGATGTGCGAATGCACCAGTTGCGCGACGCCTGCTCCGCCCAGGCACAAGGACAAGAGCGCCACGAGCGCCAGCCAGTCCTCCACGCGTTCGATGCTGCGCCGCAAGGCTGGTTGCGCGTCGCGCGCCGTTTCGACGCGCAGGTACGCGGCGTCGGGCAGCTCTTCGAGCAGGCGGGCCTTCAACCGCTCCAGCCGCCCCGCGCCGACCTCCGCGTCGAAGGCCCACAAGCGGCGTTCGACCACGCGTCGACCGAAGCCCTCGAGCTTGGCCGCCTCCAGGCCCGCCAGTCCGACGAGCACGCGCGGACCAAGCGTGAACGAGAAGTCGAGCCGCCCCGGTTCCTCGCGCACGACGGAGGCGATGGTGTACGCCTGCTCGCCGATCTTGAGCTGGTCGCCGAGGCGCGCGCCGAGCTGCTCGAGCACCTCGGGCGCGACGGCGCACTCGTCGGCGGCCAACGACCCCGGCGACCGCGGCGGATCGAGCACGATCCGGCCGTGGAAGGGGAACTCGGGTCCGATCGCCTTCAGGTCCACCAGGCGCGAACGGCCGCCATGCGAGGCCATGGTGGCGAGGTTCTTCGTGGTGGTGGCGCGCGCAGGGCCCAGCTCCGCCACCAGCGCGTCGCTCTCCGGCGGGATCCCGCGGCGCGACTCGATCGACAAGTCCGCTCCGAGCAGTTCGCGCGCCTGCGCGCGCAACCCGCCTTCGATGGCGGCCGAGAGCGACCCGACCCCCGAGACGGCGGCCGTGCCCAAGGCGAGGCACGCCACGAGGAACACCAGCCGCGCGAAGGATCCGCGCGACTCGCGCCAAGCAGCCTTGACCAGCGTTCCGACCATCTCAGCCGCGCCCGGAGTGGCTGGCTTCCACCCCGCCGCGTCCGATCTCGATGCGTTCGACCCGGCCGGCGCGCAGGTGGATGCGCCGGTCGGCGCGCGCGGCGACGTCCTTGTCGTGGGTCACGAGCACGAGCGTCGAGCCCTCCTTGGCGCGCAGCTCCTCCAGCAGCGACAGCACCTGCGCGCCGGTGGCCGCATCGAGGTTGCCGGTGGGTTCATCGGCGTAGAGGATCGCCGGCGAGGGACCGAAGGCGCGCGCCAACGCGACTCGCTGCTGTTCGCCGCCCGAAAGCTGCGAGGGATAGTGGTGCATGCGCTCGCCGAGGCCCGTGGCCCGCAGCAGGTCCTCGGCGCGCGCGCGCGCTCCGGGCTTGCGCGCCAGCTCCATGGGCAGGAGCACGTTCTCCAGCGCGGTCAGGTTCGGCAGGAGCTGGAACGACTGGAAGACGAAGCCGATCTTCGCGCGGCGCAGGAGCGCCAACTGGTCCTCGTCGAGGTCGTCGATGCGCCGGCCGTCGACTTCGACCACGCCCGCGGTGGGCCGATCGAGTCCGGCCAGCAGCGCCAGCAAGGTCGACTTGCCGCTGCCCGAAGGGCCGACGATGGCGACCGTCTCGCCTGGGGCGATGGCCAGGTCGACATCTTCGAGGATCTGCAGCATGGTCGAGCCCGAGGCCAGTCGCTTGGACAGGCCCTTGGCGGCGATGCGCGGGGTGGCGGCTTCGATCGCTTGCATGCGAGGCGGAATTGTACGGAGGCCGCGCCGACTTGGACGCGCCGAACGAGGGCCTTGCGCGCTTCGAACCGCGCTCCGGACGCGGACCGCGCCTCCGTCGTGGAGCGCCCGAGTCCTTCGTACTAGAGTCGTGGCCCCATGGCGGCCCAAGGCTCCACCTCGCATCCGCCGCGCCGCGCACCGCGCGCCCACGCGACCATGGCGGCGCTCGTCGCGGCGCTCGTCGTCTGCACGGCCTGCTCGCGCGAGTCCGACGCTCCGCGATCGATGCCCGGCGACGGCGCGTCGCGCGCCGCCAAGCTCGATGGCGCGGCCGAGCGTTCCGCCGCGCCGCAAGTCCCGGCCGACGCCCCGCTCGTCGCCTTCCTCGGCGACAGCATCGCGGCCGGCCTGCACCTCGACGCATCGGCGGCCTTCCCCGCCGCCTTGCAACGGCGCCTCGTGGCCGCCGGGCGTCCGTTCCGCCTGGTCAACGCGGGCGTGTCCGGCGACACCAGCGCGGGAGGCTTGCGCCGCCTCGACTGGATCTTGTCGCAGCGCCCCGCCGTGCTCGTGCTCGAGCTTGGCGGCAACGACGCGTTGCGCGGCCAGGGCGTGTCCGAAACACTTGACAATCTGCGCGCCATCGTGCGCAAGGCCAAGGACGCCGGCGCGGCCGTGCTCTTGTGCGGCGTGCGCGTGCCCACCAGCCTCGGCTCCGAGTACTCCACCGCGTTCGACGCGCTCTACCCCGCGTTGGCGCGCGAGGAAGGCGTCGAACTCGCGCCCTACTTCATGGAAGGAGTCGGCGGCGTGCCCGAGATGAACCTCGAGGATGGGCTGCATCCGACGGTCGAGGGCCACGAGCGCATCGCCGCCAACCTCGCACCGCACCTGGAGCGCGTGCTGGCTGCCGCCTCGACGGCGCAAGCGCGCTGAATGCGCGCCCCGCCCCGACGGTTCAATCGCCACGGCGCGCGACCAGCTCGTCCACGCGCACCTCCATGTCGTCCGACGTGACCTCGTGCAGTCGCCGGATGAAGGTCCACTCGCAGCCGTGCGGGTCGAGCACTTGGCCGAACTCGGCGCCATGCGCGGCCGGACCGAAGGCCGACAACTGCTGCGCGCCCGCCGCCAGCGATCTTGCGTGCAGCTCGCGCGCGCGCGGCGACTCGATCACGAGCATGATGGGCCGCGGCGCGCCGACCGCCGCCAGGCGCGTGCCGAACTGGGAGTGGTCGTCCGCGATCTGCAAGGCGCCGCCGTGGCCGCGCAGCTCGGCGTGCAGCACGCGCCCGTCCTCGGGATGGGGGACGAAGGCCACCAGCTCGAAGTCGAGCGTGGATTCGTACCACGCGATGGCCGCGCCCGCGTCGCGCACGACGAGGTGCGGCACGAGCCGTTCGAGGGCGGGACCGACCATGGCGCGGACGCAGTCCAGCGTGCATCATGCGCCCATGCAAGTGGCTGTCTCGTGGATCACAGGCGCGCTGGTCGCAGGCGCGCTGCTCGCGCTCGGTTGCGCTCCGCGCCATCCCCGCGTCGCGACGACCGACGCTTCCGCCGCATCTGCGGCGCGCGCGACGGACGCGCCGTCGACGCCCGCGGGTTGGACCGTGCGCGCCGACCTCGCCAAGGTGCTTCCCTCTTCCATCCGCGTGCTCGAGCGCGTGGTCGTCGATCCTCCGCTCCGCGCTTGGATGGTGGAAGCGAGGCCGAGCGCGGATTGGCGGCCGGAGGCGTGCCAGCCGGAGCGCGGCCTGCGCACCACTTCCGCGCAGGCGCGGTCCTTGGGCGCGCTCGTGGCCGTGAACGCGGGCTTCTTCGCCGCCGCGGGCTCGGTCAGCGCGGTCGTCGACGAAGGACGACTCGTCGCCCCGGGCGCGACCGAGGTGCGTCGCGGCGAGCTGCTGCATCCGGTCGCGCGCGCGGCCATCGGATTCGACGCAGGAGGTCGCGCCGATTGCGCATGGACTTGGGTCCGCGACGGCGCGCTCGTCGCGCTCGACGCGCCCGTGCCCAACCAACCCGGAAAGCCCGGCCCGGCCCCGGACGCGGCGCAAGGACGCGCGTGGCCGGCGGAGGAGCTGCTGGGCGCGGGACCGATGCTCGTCGTCGGCGGGTCCGTTCGGAACACCGAGGCCGAAGAGTGCTTCCAAGGCGTGGGCCGCGGCGCGCGCCACCCGCGCACGGCGGCGGGGTGGTGCAAGGACGGACGCTTGCTGCTGCTGGTGGTCGATGGTCGTTCCGCGGGCAGTCGAGGCGCCACGCTCGAGGAGACGGCCGGGCTGTTCGTGGAGTTCGGCGCCGAGGAGGCGCTCAACTTCGACGGCGGGGGATCCACCACGCTGTGGGTGGGGGGCGCAGTGGTCAACGCGCCCAGCGACAAGACCGGCGAGCGGCCGGTGGCTTCGATCCTCGCCCTCGTGCCGGAGACTCCGGCGAAGCCAGTTAGGTAAGCCAGGGCTTAGTTGGCTAAGCGGCGACCTCGGCGGCCCCGCGCGCCCCTAGCGCGAGGCCAAGTCGCGCGCCTTCGCGTCCAACTCGGCCAACTTGCCCGCCGAGAAGCCGCGGTCGTGGAACCACGCCACCTTGCCCTGCGCGTCGAGCAGGAAGATGCGTCCGTTGCGCGGTCCCTGGTTGCCCGTGATGGCGACGATCTTCTTGGCGTCGGATCCATACACGCACACGACCGAGGCCCAGTCCTCGGCGGGGATGCCGCTGCGCATCCCCGAGTCGATCCAGCCCGAGATCATGCTCGGCACGAGGCCGGGGATGGTCGGCACCTCGACGACGGGCACGGGGAGCTTGGCCATCGTCAAGCCGACGGCCCAACGATCCAGGTCGAACTGCGTCTCCTGCACATACCCGACCAGCAGCACCACGGGCTTGCCCGAGTAGGCGCCGGGGATGGCGACGGGCTGCTTCTCCAGCGATTGCCCGGCGACGCTCGGGAAGGACTGGCCCACCGGATCGACGTTCTTGATGGTCGAACCGCAGGCGGCGAGCACAGGCAGGCAGGCGGCGAGGATCAGGATCGGCTTCATGTTGGTCGTCTTCGCTCGGATGGCTGCGCGCCGCGGGCGGCGCGCGCGGACGCAGGCATCATGGCGTGGCCGGGCGCCGACGCGCCACGGTTTCCAGCACCTCGAGGCTCGGATGATCCCCGGCGTGCCTTGCGCGCCACGCCCAGGCGATGCGCCCCTCCGACAGGAGGAAGAACCCTCCAAGGCGCAGCGGATCGCCGCTCGGCACGCCGATACCGTTGCCCTTCAAGATGGCGCCCAGCGCGCTGGCGAACACGGCCGGCCCGAAGAGCTGCAGCATGCCGCCTCGGCCCAGGCCGAAGGCTTGCCAAAGCACTCCGTCGGGATCGGCGATGCAGTGCTCCTCCGGCGCGAAGTCCGCGAAGAAGCGCCGCGTGGCCTCGCCATCGGCGCTGCCGACGAAGATCACCTCGGCCCAGTCGTCTCTGCGCGCACGGCGCAGGTCGCGAATCACTTCGCGGCAGAACGTTCAACCATAGTGCCGCAGGAAGACGAGCAGCACCGGCCCGCGCGCCGACAGCGTGCGCAGCGAGGGAGTCGCCGCGCGCGGCGTGCCGTCGGCTGGCGCGAGTCCCTCGAGCCCGTGGCCCTCGAGCGCGCGGTCCAGCACCGCGTCGTCGATCCGAGCGTCCGTCGCGCCGCGGCCTTGCGCCTGGTCGACGGTGGTTGCTTGGGGGCTGGTCATGCAGGTGTGGTGGAGTTCGATGCGGCAGGCCGTCCGGGGCCGGCGCCGTGCCGCGAGCGGCTGGTTGGAACCATCGTCGCGCAGGCTCGGTACGCCGGCGCGGAATCGCCATCCGGGACCGGGTTCGCTTGCCTGCAGGATGGCGAGCACTCCAAGGCGGCCGGCACTCGCGGCTTCCATCGGGTCGAGCCCCGTCTGCGTAGGGATTGCGGATGATGGTGTACGTCGATCTCGCCCAACCGGATGCGCCCGAAGCCAGCGCCAAGGCCCATGCCGTGGCCTTCGCCAAGGCCCTGCGCAAGCCACTGTCCAAGCCACTGTCCAAGGCACTGTCCAAGGCACCGTTCAAGGCCCCGTTCAAGGCCCCGTTCAAGGCGCAGCGGGCGCCGGGCGAGCGCCAGGCCGTCGGCGAACCGACGACTTGGCACTACGTGCCGTACGACCAGCTCACCTGGGCCGACGCCCCGTGGACCAGGCTCGAGCCGCGGGCCGCGGGCCTCGTCTTCGTCGAGTCGGCCGAGAAGGCGCGACGTCGGCCCTATCACCAGCAGAAGCTCGCCTTCGTGCTGGCGAACCAGCGGCGCTACGCGCTCGAAGCCGCCGAGCGTGGCCACCCGGTCGCCTATCTGGCCGCGGAAGCTCCCGTGGTGGATGTCCTGCGCGCCTGGTGCGCGCGCCATGGCGCGTTGACCATGATGCAGTCCGCCGAGCGCGAGTTGCGCGTCGAGCTGGGTCCTTTGGCGCGGGACGGCTTGTTGACGATCGTGCCGCACGAAGGTTGGTTGACCACCTCTGACCTGTTCGAGCGCGCGTGCGGCGCGCAATCCCCCTGGCGCATGGACGCCTTCTACCGCGAGGCGCGCCGCGCCAGCGGCATCTTGATGGAGCGCGGCAAGCCCGTCGGCGGCCGCTTCAGCTTCGACGGCGAGAACCGCGAGGCGTGGAGCGGCGACCCGCCCGCGCCCGAGGGCTTGCGCCACGCGCACGGCGCGGTGGAGGCGGAGGTCGAGTGCCTGGTGCGCGCGCGCTTCGGCGACCATCCCGGCCGCGTGGACCTGGGCGCCTTGCCCACGACGGCGCAACAGGCCGAGGAGGCCTGGCTGCACGCGGAGCGCGAGTGCCTCGAGCACTTCGGTCCCTACGAGGACGCCATGTCGCGCTCCTCGCGCGGCCTGTTCCACGCGCGCATCGCGCACCTCCTGAACATCCAGCGTCTTTCGGCGCGCCGCGTGCTGCAGGGCGTCCTCGCGTCCAAGGCGCCACTCCCTAGCATCGAAGGCTTCGTGCGCCAAGTGCTTGGCTGGCGCGAGTTCGTGCGCCATGTGCACGAACGCACCGACGGCTTCCGCGACCTGCCGGGCGTGCCGCGCGCCGAGGCCCCGCGCCGACGCGACGCGGGTTGGTGGAGCTTGTCAGGCAAACCTGACAGCGCGCCGCATGTCGATCCGGCACCCGCCGCCCTGGGCGCCGCCCTGCCCCTGCCGCCGGCGTGGTGGGGTCGCGCCTCGGGCCTCGCTTGCCTCGATCGCGTCGTGGCGAGCGTGATGGAGGACGGCTGGTGCCACCACATCGAGCGCCTGATGGTGCTGGCCAACATCGCCACGCTGCTCGACGTGGACGCGCGCGAACTGGCCGATTGGTTCTGGTGCGCCTACATCGACGCCTACGACTGGGTCGTCGAGCCCAACGTGCTGGGCATGGGCACCTTCGCCGCCGGCGAGGCGATGACCACCAAGCCCTACATCTCCGGTTCGGCCTACATCGACAAGATGGGCGACGACTGCGCGACTTGCGCCTTCAAGCCCGGCAAGGATTGCCCGCTCACGCCGCTCTACTGGGCCTTCCTCGCCCGCCACGAGGGACGCCTCGCCGGCAACCAGCGCATGCTCATGCCCTTGCGCTCGCTCGCCCGCCGCGATCGCGCCAAGCGGGAGGAGGACGCTCGCATC
Source organism: Planctomycetia bacterium (assembly GCA_046341775.1). GTDB lineage: Bacteria > Planctomycetota > UBA1135 > UBA1135 > SXXH01. The sequence continues at coordinate 8,729 of JBKDQQ010000009.1, read as the reverse complement.
CACGCGCGCGTCGTCGAGGAGCTGTCCGGGGGCCGTCGCTTGTCGCCCGGCCTGCTCGCGGGCCCGGCGCGCGGCGGGCCGCGCGGCTCCGACCCTGACTAGCGGCGGGCGTCCTTGGCATCATGGCGTCCATGGCAGCATCCGACGCCCGTGCGCAGCCGCCCCTCCGTACGCGAGGAGCCGCGTCCCCGCGCCGCCCATCCGGGTTCGGACCGCGCCAGCCCGCGCGCATGGAGGCGGAGTGAGCGGAGCGGCGCCGGACGCGGCCGCTTCCGGGGCGGCCGAACGAGTCTTCGACGAGCACTGCGCGCGACTCGAGCGCGGGGAGCCGTCGGACTTGGAGGCCTTGTGCGCCTCGCATCCCGCGCTCGCCGCCGAGTTGCGCGCCCTCGACGAGCAGTGGCGCCGATGGATGGGTGCCGTCGAGCGGCTCGCGGACCTCGCGCCGCGCACCACCCAGCGCGACGAGGCGCTGGAGGCGCTGCTGGTCGATCTGGCGCGCCATCCGCCGCGCGCGAGCCGCTTCCAGGCGGGCGAGGAGCTCGGGCGCGGCGGCATGGGGACCGTGCTGCGCGTGCGCGACGCCGATTTGAAGCGCGACATGGCGAAGAAGGTCCTCCTGCGACGCGACGACGCGGGCGCCTTGCCCCGCTTCCTCGCCGAGGCCCAGGTCACGGCGCAGCTCGACCATCCCGGCGTGGTCGCCGTGCACGACCTGGGCGTCGACGAGGAAGGCCGGCCATGGTTCACCATGCGCCTGGTCGCCGGCGACGACCTCGGGCGCATCTTCGGACGCGTCGAGCGCGGCGAGGAGGGTTGGACGCTGGCGCGCGCCGTGGGCGTGCTGCTGCGCGTGTGCGAGACGATGGCCTACGCGCATTCGAAGGGCGTCATCCACCGCGATCTCAAGCCGTCGAACATCATGGTCGGACCCTGGGGCGAGGTGCAGGTGATGGACTGGGGCCTCGCCAAGGTGGCGGGACGCGCCGATCCGCACGACCTGCGCTTGCGCTCCGACGGATCGAGGCTCGAGGCGGACGAGCACGGCGACGACGCCTTGGCGACCATGGACGGAGTCGTGCTCGGCACGCCCGCGTACATGCCGCCCGAGCAGGCGAACGGCAGGTGGTCGCTGATCGGCCCGCGCTCCGACGCCTACAGCGTGGGCGCGATGCTGCACCACCTCCTGGCGGGTCGCCCGCCGTACCAGGTCGCGGGCGCGCATCTCGGCGCGCGGGCGATCCTCGAGCGCGTGCGCGCCGGCCCGCCCGAGTCCTTGGCGGCGAGCGCGCCGCACGCGCCCCCCGAACTCGTTGCGATCTGCGAACGCGCCATGCGGCGCGATCCGGAACTGCGCTACCCGGGCATGGCGGAGCTCGGCGAGGACCTGCGCGCCTGGCTCGAAGGACGCGTCGTGAAGGCGCACGAGACCGGCACGTGGGCCGAGACGCGCAAGTGGGTGCGGCGCAATCGCGGCCTGGCCACGGCTTTGGCGCTGGTGGTCGTCTCGTTGGCGGTCGGAGTCGTGGTCAGCACGCGTTTCGCCGACGAGGTTCGCAGCCGCGCGCGCCAGTTGCGCGTGCAGTCCGTCGAGCAGGAACTCGAACGCTTGGCGGCGTGGACCGCCGATTGGCGCGTCGGGCGTCGCTTGGGGGCCGGCGCGCGCGAAGTGTGGATCCGCGAAGCGCGCCTGCTCGTGCATGGTCGCGACGGATCCGGGGTCGAATGGCACCCAGGCATCGAGGACGTGCGCTCGGCCTTGCGCGACCTGCGCGCGAAGGCCCTGCCATGGAGCGTCGAGGACCGCGAGCGGGACGCCGCCACCGCGGCCGCCGCGGCCAAGGAGCAGGCATCCGCCGACGCGGAGCGCGACGCGCTCGCGTGGAGCGAGGAGATCCTGGCGGCCAAGGTGCTGCATGCGCGGCGCCAACTGGGGCTCGCGCCCTGGCCCACGCGAGCCGAGGCCCTCGCCGAGTTGGCCTTCACCGTCCATGGCGACAACCCGGCGCAATTGGAGGCGCGCGCGCGCATGTGGCTCGGCCTCGCGGTGGGCTCGGACCACAGGTCCAACGCCACCCATCGCCACGGCAGCGAGTACAAGGCGCTCGTGCTGATCGAGAGGGTTCGCGAACAGCGCGGGGGCGAGCCCACCCTCGACTCGCTGCTGCTCGAGGCGCAGGCGCGGACGGCCCTGATGGAGCACGACGAGGCTCGGCGCCTGTTGCGCGCGGCCGCCGCGACTTCGGATGGCGAGCAGCTGCGGCGGATCGAGGCCGCGCAGGCCGCGCTCGAGGCCGAGGCGCTGCGCTGGATCCCCGAGGCGCTCGAGCAAAGGCGCGCCGAGTTGCGGGCGCTCGAGGGGGAACTGGCGCGCTTGCGCGCGGATCTCGCGCACCGGGGCCGGCCGTCGGAACCGGCGGAGCCGGAGCGGCGCACCTGGCGCTTCGACGACCTCGACGAACAGTGGATGCACGATTCGCTCGCGCGCACCATCGCGGCGCTCGAACTGCTCGAAGTCAAGCTCGCGGCGGCCGAGGCGGCCTCCACGCCCGAGGCCGCGCGCGCCTGGCGGACGGCGATCGACGCCATCGCGACGCACCCCGCCTACATGCGGGCGCGTTGGCCGGGCGGGCGCTTGTCGCCGCAGCTGGGACTGGTGCCGCTCGGTCCCGACCCGCGCAGCGGATTGCACGAGTTCGCGCACCTCCACAGCGGAACGACGCCGCCGCGCGGCGCGGACGGCCTTCTCGAGCTGCGTCCCGAGCACGGCGTCGTGTTCGTGCTCGTGCCGGGCGGAGTTCCCTACCTCGATCCGCGCAACAGCCTCGCCGAATTGCACGCCACGCTGGACCTCGAGCCGTACTTCCTCGCCAAGCACGAGTTGACGCAAGCGCAATGGAATCGCCTCGCCGACGCGGGTCGGGAACATGCCGATCCCGGCCCCATGCATCCGGCGAACAACGCCAGCTGGGTGGACTGCAAGCGGCTGTTCGAGCGCACCCTGGGATGGATGTGCCTCCCCACGGATGCGCAGTGGGAGCATGCTTGCCGGGCGGGGACCACATCGGCGTGGTGGACGGGCGACTCGGAGGAGTCGCTCGTGGGTGCCGCCAACTGCGCCTTCGGCGGCGAGTCGCGACTCCTCGCGAGTGTCGACGCGGCGCGTCCCAACGCCTGGGGCTTCCACGACATGCACGGCAACGCGTGGGAATGGTGCCGCGACACCCTGAGCGGCAAGTCCAGCCTGCCCGACGACGGACTGATCGACCACGACAAGGATGGGCAGTTCGATCGCTCGTTCCGCGGCGGGAGTTGCGCGAACTCGCCGGGCATGGCGCGGTCCAGCATGCGCTTCAGCTACGCGCCCACCAGGCGCCTGCCGACCTTGGGCTTGAGGCCCGCGATCGCCGTCATGCCCTGAGGCGCGAGCGCCGCGCCTGCGGTGCGCGTCAGCGGCGCAATTGGAAGCCCTTGGCCTCCAAGGCGCGCTCGACGAGTTCGCCCTGGCCTGCCTTGCGCGTCTCGACGAGCACGTCGATGTCCACGAAGCCCAGCGGCACGCGCCAACCGGCGCGGTAGTGCTGGACATCGACGATGTTGCAGCCGTGCTCGGCCAGCACTTCGACGATGCGCTTCAACTGCCCCGGCGCGTCGGGGGTGCGGAGGCGCAGCACGTGCGTGCGGCCGGCGCGCTCCAGTCCGTTCTCGATGATGCGCGCCATCAGGTGCAGGTCGATGTTGCCGCCGCTGACGATGGTGCCGACCTTGCGCGCGTCGCGGATCCGACCCGCGAGGATGGCGGCGATGCCCGGGACGCCCGCGGCTTCCGCCACGACCTTGCTCTTCTCGATCGTCTGCAGCACGGCGTCGACGATCTCGTCTTCCTCGACCACGATGCACTCGTCGACGTGGCGGCGCACGAGCTCCCAAGTCCACTCGCCCACGACTCCCACGCGGATGCCGTCGGCGATGGTGCGCGGATCGGAGACGGGCGATGGAACGCCGGAGTGGAACGAGCGCACCATGGGCGCGGCGCCCGCGGCCTGCACGCCGATGATGCGCGTGCGCGGCGAGAGCGCCTTGAACGCCAGCGCCATGCCGCTGCACAGTCCTCCGCCGCCGATGGGCACGACCAACGCGTCGAGGTCGGGCGCGTCTTCGGCGAACTCGATGCCGGCGGTCCCCTGCCCGAGGATGATGTCGGGATCGTCGAAGGCGGGCACGACGAGGAAGCCCTCGGCCGCCGCGAGCTCGCGCATGTGCGCGTTGGCCTGGTCGAAGGTCTCGCCGTGCAGCACCACGCGCGCGCCGAAGCCCTCGGTGCGCTGGACCTTCAGGATGGGCGTCGTCGTCGGCATGACGATCGTGGCCCGCGTGCCGGCGAGCTTCGCCGCCAGCGCGAGTCCCTGCGCGTGGTTGCCGGCCGAGGCGGCGACGAGGCCGCGCGCGAGGTCCTCCTGCGGCAGCTGCAGCACCTTGTTGAGCGCGCCGCGGATCTTGAACGCGCCCGTGCGTTGGAGGTTCTCGAGCTTGAGGTGCACCTCCATGCCCGTGGCCTCCGAGAGCCAGTTGGCATGGACCGTGGGCGTGCGGCGAGCGTAGGGCTGCAGCCTCTCCGCGGCGGCGCGCAGGAGGGGCAGGGCCTCCAACGGCGCCATGTCGACGGACAAGCGTGTCGTGGGCGTGCGGGTAGGCATGTCCGGATGCGTGCGCGGGTCGTCTCAGAGCCGGGGCGGCGGGGAGCGCAGTGCCTGCGCCGCCAGATCGCGCGTGCGCGCGTCGCCGGCGGCCTTCTGCAGCAGCGCGCGTCCTTCGGCTTCGCGGCCGGCGGCGCGCAACGCCTGTCCGGCACCGTACCACACGAGCGGCGCCGTCCAGTACGGATCGCGCGCCTCCATCTCGCGCACCGCGGCTTCGTACTGCGCCAGTCCTCCGGCGAGGTCTCGTCGCCGGGAGATGAGGTGGTTGGCGAGGTTCACGCGCACGGTCCACGGCGGAAAGTAGCCTTCCAACGCGCGGGTCCACGCGGCCACCGCTTCCTCGGACCTCCCCGTCGGATCCAATCGATCGAGCGCGTCGCCCACGCCGGAGTGCGCGCGCCAGTTGCGCGGGTTGGAAGCGACGGCGCGTTGGAAGGCCTCGAGGGCCTCGGCGGGACGATTGCGCGCGAGCAGCCAGTTGCCACGCCCCTGCCAACCGATCGACGACCCTGGATGCACCTCCAGCACGCGCGCCCACAGCGACTCGTCGTCGCGCCAGTGCCGGCATTGCGCGCGCGTGGCGGGCACCATCAGCGACGCCAGCAGGCACGATGCCGCCAAGGAGACCAACGGTCCGCGGGTGGAGAGCAGGCCGGCGACGAGCAGTCCGAGCGGAATCGACGCGAGGTAGGCGTAGCGGTCGGCGACGAACTGCGGGCCAGCCTGCTGCAAGCCCAGCACGGGCGAGACGAGCACCAGGTGCACGAACAGCGCGAGCCCAAGCAGCGGCAGGCGGCGTCGCAGTGCGAAGCACGTCGCGGCCAGCGCCGCGACGACCATGGCGCAGGACGCGGTGCGCGCCTCGAAGGGGTCCCAGGCGTGCGGCAACTCGTGCATGGCGCACAGCCCTTGTCCGTCCAACGTGCGCGCGGCGTACCACGCCAGCGCCTGCACGGCCTGGCCCGCGCGCTGGGCGAGGCTCCATTCGTCGAGGCCGAGGGTCACGCCGGGCGCGCTGCGGATGGCCCACGACGCGACCGCCGCGGCGGCGAGGCCCAGCACGATGTGCGGCGCCTTCTCGATCAGGCGCGCGCGCCAACCCATGCCGCGCGCGAGCAGCGCATGGTCCAGCGCCAGCAGCACGACCCAGAAGGTCATGCCCCAGGCCTTGGCGAGCAGCGACACGGCGAGCAGCGCCACGCTCGCGAACCAAGCCGCGCGCGAACGCAGCTTGCTCGTGCCGGGCTCGACGCACTCGAGCCAGGCCAGCAGCGCCAGCAGCAGGAAGGACGCCGCCAGCAAGTCTCGTCGTTCCGTCACCCACGCCACCGACTCGACGCGCAACGGGTGCAGCGCGAAGGCGGCCGCGGCGAGGAGCGCGGCGCCCCACAGTCGCCACGGAGCTTGCGCCAGTGGCGGCCGCGCCAACGCGAGGACGCGCGCCGACAGCAGCAGCACGAGCAAGGCGTTCGCCGCGTGGAGGAGGACGTTCGTCTCGTGGTAGCCGCGCGGCTCGAGGCCGCCTCGCGCATGGTCGAGCGCGAAGCTGAGCCAGGCCAGCGGCTGCCAATGGCCCATGTGGCGCGTCGTGAAGGCCCATTCGACCGTCTCCGCGTCCAGTCCGCGGAATTCCTCGTTCAAGACGATCGTCTGGTCGTCGTCCAGCACGACGAAGCCGGCGTCCAGCGCCGGCGCGAAGGCCGCCAGCACGGCGCCCAGCAGCAGCAGCGCGGCCAGTCCGGCGGCCACGAGCGATTGCCGCGTGGTGCTCACGTGCCACCGCCCGACTTGCGCCGGATCCTCGAGGTTGCCCGCGTGGTCCGGAGAGGCCCGACGGCGCTTCGCGCGGAAGGCGGGTTCGGGTCGCGCTTCGGCCCCAGCCACAGACCCTCCAGCGCCCCGCGGCGGCGCGCGAAGTCGGCGAGCGTGCATCCGTCGAGCACCTGCAGGAAGGCCTCGCGCGCGCGCGCCAAGGCGCCCTTGAAGCCGCAAGCCGGCGCGATCGGGCAGGTGTTGCGCGCGCGATCGAAGCACTCCGCGAGGTCGAACTCGGGCTCCATGCGCCGCACCACCGCCCCGACGACGATCTCCTCGGGGGCCTTGCCGAGCCGCAGGCCGCCATTGCGTCCGCGCATCGCCTCCACGTAGCCCAACCGCCCCAGCCTCGAGCCCACCTTGAGCAGGTGGTGGCGCGACACGCCGTACGCGGTGGCGATCTCGCCGGCGTCGACCAGGCGGTCGGGATGCGCGGCGAGGTGGATCAGGATCCGCAGGGCGTAGTCGGCGTGGCGGGTCAGTTGCATGGCTGCATGGCGCGGGGAACCGCGGGCACGCTAGCGCGCCGCGCACGGGCGGTTCCACTCCAAAAGTAGTACCGCGGATACGACTTATCGGTCCGCGGCGGACGCCGTGCCCCTTGGCGATGCGCCGTCAGGCGTGGGGACCACCGCCGCGACCGTTCTTCGCGCGGCGGCAACGATCGGAGCAGTACTTCACCTGGTCCCAGTCGCGCTCCCACTTCTTGCGCCAGGTGAATGGGCGCCCGCAGGCGAGGCAGGTCTTCCTGGGCAAGTGCTGCTTCTTGACGCCGCGCATGGATGGTCCGTCCGGATGGTGGCGGGATGGGTGGATCGCGCTGGAGTTGGATGCGGTCCCGCGGGTGCGCGCCGCTCAGCGCCGCCCGAGGGTGGCGAGCACCTGCTCGGCGGCGGCGAGTCCGCTGAGGACGGCTCCCTCGACGCGCGGCCCGCCGTGCGCGTCGCCCGCGAGGACCAGCGTGCCGTCGGCCGAGGCGGCGCAGCGCGACCGCGCGGGTACGAGCGGGATCGAGTAGCGCCAGCGATGCGCGACGAGGTGCGTGGGGTGGCTGGCCGAGCTCGCGCCCGCGAAGTCTCCGACCGAACGCAGCCAATCGACCCATGCCGCGTGCAGCTTGCGCGCCGCCTCGGCGGCGTCCAGCTCGAGGTGCTCGCGGCTCCACGCGGCCGAGGCGTGGATGGTCCAGCGTCCTCCGGCTTGGCGTCCGGGCTTCGACGCCTCGCGCGCGGCCCACGCCAGCGCATGATCGTTGAGGAACACGCCGTCGCGTCCAGGGAGGATCGCGCCCTCGGCGTCGAACATCAGCGCCCAGCACGGCGCGGCCTCGAGGCTCGAGGCGAGGCGCGCCAGCGGTTCGTCGTGCGCGGCGACCAGCGCGGCGGCCTGCGCGGCGGGCGCGGTGCACACGATCGCGGCCCACGGACCGAGCCACGCGCCATCCTGCAGGCAGAGCTCCCATGCTCCGCGCGCGCAGGCCTCGTCGCCGGGACTCGTCACCGCGCGACGCAGCGCCTTGACCGTCGCTTCGGCCCGCAACTCGAGCCCGCGAGCGAGCTGGCGACCGAGGGCGTTCATACCCGGCACGCCCACATGGCGGTCGGGGCCGTCGTCCTTGTCCTGCCAACCACCGCGCGGATCCCAGGCGGCGATGCGCCCGCTCCAACGGGCCGCCACGCCCGCCGCGAGCCATTCGCGGTGGATGGACTCGAACGACGGATCCCGCACGGTGTAGTACTGGGCCCCGTGGTCGAAGGCGCGCGGCTCGCCTGTCGCGGTTCCGTCGGAGCCGCGCGCTTCGCGGCGGGTGGAGCAGCGGCCCGACGGCCCGCGCGACTTCTCGAACACGACGGCCGGCACGCCCGCATCGGCGAGGCGCCGCGCGCAGGCGAGGCCGGCGAGGCCTGCTCCGACCACCGCGACGCGCGCATCCGGCCCATTGGTCCGTTCGTAGGGATCCCGCACTCCGGTTGCATACGCTCGCGGCGTGGTCGCGGTTGCGGGGCGCCCAAGCCCACGACCGGGAACGCCCGGCAAGTCCCGATCCCTCGCACGACCATGCGCCTCAGGAATCTCGCCCTGCTCGCCGCCCTGTGCCTTGCCGCGTCCATCCTCGCCGCGGGAGGATGCGCCTCCATGGACCATGCGGAGATCGGCCGGCGCCTGCTGGCCATCGAGAAGAACGCCCCGTTGCGCGGCGCCGTGCAGGAGCGC
>JBKDQQ010000008.1:0-3819 GCA_046341775.1 Planctomycetia bacterium | reverse complement strand
TCGCGCATCATGGAGTTCGAACTGGCCGGCGTGGTGCGCTACACGCACTACTCGCTGATGGTCACCGGCCCCAATCGCATCCCCATCGTGGCCTTCATGAAGGCCCAGGCCGCGGAGTCGTTGCTGCACGCGCAACAAGCGGGCGAGCTGCTGACCGGCCTCGGCGGGCACCCGACGCTGCAGATCGCCGAGATCGACGAGACCTACCGCCACGCGATGCGCGACATCCTCGAGGAGAGCGCGGCGCACGAGTCGCGCGCCTTGACCTTGTACAAGGAGCTCCTCGGCGTGGTCGAGGGCTCCAGCGTGTACCTCGAGGAATTCGCGCGCACGCAGATCGCCGCGGAGGAGATGCACTCCCTCGAATTGCGCAAGATGATGCGCGACATCGGCGTCGAGGACTCGCGCCATCCGTTCCACGCGGACCACGACCATGCGCAGCCCAAGCGCAAGAAGGTCGCGCGCAAGAAAGCCGCGCGCAAGGGCGGCAAGCGCGGCGATTGAGTCCTCGTGGGCGCCCGGGCTAGCGCGGGTCAAGCAGGGAACGCGCCTGCAACCAATCGGCCAAGCCATCGGCGATGAGGGCGTGACCCTCGGCGTTGGGATGGCTCTCGTCGATGCGCAAGCCCGCGGGCGACCTGCCGCTGGCCGCCAAGGCGCGCGTGGCATCGTAGGCTTCGTAGCCCAGCGCGCGCGCCTGGCCCAGGACCTGCGCATGCAGGTCGGCGTACGCGTAGGACGGCCAGTCCTCCAGCGGCGCCAGGAGCGGCGTGATCATGAGCGCCACCGGCACGCCACGCGCGGCGCAAGCCTCCTTGATGCCGCGCAGCTCCTCCACCGTGTCCTGCCATGGCTCGCCCGCGGGGTTGTGGTAGCAACGCAGCAAGTCGCCACCCCCGAGTTCCGCGATGCGCGACTTCCGTCGCGCATAGGCGATGCGCCGCGCCAACTCCGAATGTTGCCACCATTCCGGCGCATGGAAGTGGTTGCGAAGCTGCTGCACGGGCTCCCATTCCGGATCGTTGAGGAAGTAGCCGAGGATCACGAGGTCCGGCTGCAGCGGCAGCAACTTGTGCTCGAGCACCAAGCGCTCTTCGCGCGTGCCATGGCCGCTGATGGCGCAGTTGAGCACCTCTATTCGACGGCCGGGAAACGCGTGCTCGAGGCGCGAGCGCAGCTGCGCGCTCCAAGTCTGGTCGTCTTCCACGCCGAAGCCGAAGGCGACGGAATCGCCCAGCACGCCTATGCGCAGCGAACCGGGCGCTCGCGCCGCGTCCGGCTCGGGCGAACGCATGCCGAGCGAATTCGTGCGCACGCGCACCTCGCGGTGCACCAGGTCGGCGTCGGGCGCCAACTCGTAGTCGAGCCTGGGGATCCGCGATGGTCGATGCAGGAGCCCAGACCAGGACTGCTCGTGCGCGACGCGCGACGGCTTGCGATACAAGAACGGGGACCAAGTCGCGAGAGCTAGATCGGCGGCAAGAACGGAGCCGACGAAGACGGCCAATACGACGAGGATCCTGCGCCAGCGCATCGCCACATGCTACTCCGCTCGGCGCGCGAGGCGCACGACGACGCGCCAGCGGACGGCAGCGCGCGACTTCACGCGCAACACAGCCGAATTTGGGGCCGCCGCCGCGATGCGCGGCGGCGGCCGCGAGGATTCAGGGATGCAGGTTGAAGGTCCGTGGCGCGTCCTCGTGGGACGCCTTGACGGTTGCGACCACGCTCCACCCGCCTTCAGGGGCGGAACATCTGCTTTCCCCCACTTGGGCGAAGCGCGTCTTCGGCCATGGCCTGTTGTAATCGTTGCAGATGACCTTGCCGTTCTTGTCCATGAACTGCACCGACACTTCTTCGAGGACGACGGCGGGATTGCGCCTCTCCACCCAAAGTGACTTGAGCAGCAGGTTGGGGCCGGGCTCCTCCACCAATGGGGTGTAGAGCACTAGCCAGTTCGGGTCATCGACAACGGTCCTGTAGTCGAGGTCCGGCCGCCGCACGTCTTCGAGGTCCGGCAGGCGCTCTTCATCGCTCAGCGAACCGCAACCGGTCTGGCCCAGAAGGAGGAGCGTCATCACCGCACCACGCAGCAACACCGAGCCGGCCGTCTTCATCGGAGTGTGATCCTGAACCAGTAGACGGCGTCATGCTCGTTCTGCAGCGAGGAGCCGACCTCCCATGCTCCCAAAGACACGGAATCCGGTGGCAGGAATCCGAGGCTCTTCGGGATCGACGCGATCCAGGTGGTCCCGCTCCTCGTCAGCGGATACACGCTCGTTCCAACCAGAGTTTGATAACGCACCTCGGCGTGCGCGAGGTTGGCGACATGGTGCAGATGGTGGGCGTATGCATCGGGGACGGCTTCATTGGCGATGCTCACGATGTAGTCGCTGGAGGTCTCCGCGACGGAGGCGCGCAGAGCGTACTGGCGATCCAACTCCGTCAAGATGATCGTCGCCGGCGGAACTTGCGTGGCGGTCGCCGCTGCGCGGACGGGCGTTCCTTGCTGGGAGACGGAGGGCTGCTCGCCTCCGGTCCCCGCCTCCAAAAGCGCAAGCAGGGCCGCCGCTTCCGCCGGCGTTGGAGCCGGTGCATTGTGCGTGACGAAGCCTGAAAGGCCGATGGCCAGAGCCGAAGTGACCACAAGGGCAGTGCCGGCGATGAAAATGTGCTTCTTGTTCATGATGTTCTCGTTGGATGGGATCGAGATGGAAAGAGATCGTGCGCGTGAAAGTGAGGCGTGTTTGGGATTTTGGGCGTGCGTGGTTTATCCGGGAATCTTGTGGTCGCCCGATTTGGACGTAATGAGCGTCTTGTTGCCATTGGCGTCCTGCTCCGAAGCCTCAACACTCCAGCGAACAGTGGCGCCAGCATATTGAGTGATTGAATTAACCACCGTTTCTCCTTGGCAGAACTTCTCACCTGGATTGGCCGCGAAGTCGTAGTCGTGCGGCTCACCCGGGTCCCTTGTGCCGTTGTTGTTGATATCCACGAACCACTCGGCCCGCACATCCACAAGTTCCTTGTAGAAACTGTGCTTTCTCTCGATGCAAAAGCCCGCAACGGTGGCGGAGTTGCCTAGAACATTGATGTCGATCTCACCTTTAATAATCTTCCAGCACTCATCAAAGCGCGCGTCAACAGTAGCCGCGCAAGCCGCCAGCAAGGAGCTAGCGATCACGACGGGGGGGATGAAGGAACACTTGAGGCTGTTCATGAAGGCACCTTTGTGAGAAATCTCTCGCGGTTGAACGGGACCGGAACAGTCGAGCCACGGGCCAACCAAATAGGCTGACCTTCAGCTCGATGGCTTGACGGTAAGTACCATCCCAAGAAGCCGCAAGCCACCCCGAGGCTTTTCGAGAAAGCACGCGGAGGCAGATCCCATGATTGGGAAAATGGAGCCGCGAACGGTGGAAGAGGCACACTGCCACCAGCCTCTCACAGCCGCTCGCGCCCTGCACGATCCCCCCCCGGAACCACATCGCCATGCTGCCTCCGCTGCTCGTTTTCCTCTCGTGTGTCCCTTGCACCCCGCTTTCGACCGAAGCCGAAGAGACCAAGGCCGCTCGTTCGATCGTCGACGGCCAAGCCCAGGTCGTCGAGGCGTTCAAGGACAAGTCGCAGTGGATCAAGGAGTGGCTGTGGGTCGAGACGGAGTTCGACTCGGACGGTGATGGGCGCAAGGACCGCATGCACGTCGACGTCACGCGGCCGCGACAGACCGCGACAGAAGGCTTGAAGGTCCCGGTGATCTACGAGACCTCCCCGTACTTCGCGGGCACCGGTCCGGACGACAAGAGCTTCTTCTGGGAC
>JBKDQQ010000007.1:0-2304 GCA_046341775.1 Planctomycetia bacterium | reverse complement strand
GTCCCAGAAGAAGCTCTTGTCGTCCGGACCGGTGCCCGCGAAGTACGGGGAGGTCTCGTAGATCACCGGGACCTTCAAGCCTTCTGTCGCGGTCTGTCGCGGCCGCGTGACGTCGACGTGCATGCGGTCCTTGCGCCCATCGCCGTCCGAGTCGAACTCCGTCTCGACCCACAGCCACTCCTTGATCCACTGCGACTTGTCCTTGAACGCCTCGACGACCTGGGCTTGGCCGTCGACGATCACGTGCGGGGTCGGGGCTTGGACCGGCAGCAGGGCGAGCGCGAGTAGATGCATGGCTTGTGCACCCAGTCTAGTGCACGGACTCCGCCACGCGCGTGCCGTCAGGCGAAGAGGACGGCCGTTCGGCTCAACGAACCGTGCTCCCAACCCTCGATCGGGAAGGCCACGGGTCCCGAAGTCGTCGAGGCGGCGCCCGCGGCCACCAGCAGCGGCACGAAATGGTCGTCGCTGGGATGGGCCAGGTGCAGGGCCGGTGCGCGCTCGCGGTAGGCCAGCAACGCGTCGTGCTGGTGCGCCAGCAGTTGCTCGCGCGTCCATGCTTCGAAGTCGAGCGCCCAGGCCGGTGGCGGTCCCGCGTGCGACCACTCCAATCGCCGCAGGTTGTGCACCATGCCGCCGCTGGCGAGGAGCAGCACGCCTTCGCGGCGCAAGGGCGCCAGTCGCGCGCCGAGTTGGTGCAGTCGCGCGGGGGACCAACGCCACGGCACGGACAACTGCAGCACGGGCACATCCGCTGCCGGATGCATGTGCACGAGCGGCGTCCAGACCCCATGGTCCCAAGGCCGTGCTTCGGAGTGGGCGCAGTCGGGCACGAGTGCTTGCACGCGCGCAGCCACATCCGCTGCGCCTGGGGCCGGGTAGCGCACGTGGCGCAACTCGTCGGGGAAGCCGCTGAAGTCGTACCGCACCTCCCGCGTCGATGTCGTGCCGATGGTCGGCGGCGCATCCAACCACTGCGCCGACAGGACGAGGATCGCCCTTGGGCGCGGCAAGTCGCGCCCCAGCGCGCCGAAGTCGCGCGCCGCGAGCGGATCCAACGCCATGGTGGGCGCGCCATGGGACACGAACACGACGGGCATGGTCGACGCGGCTTGCATGACGGGAACTCCTCTGGTGCAGGCGGCCGCGAGCGAGGCCGAAGACACCCGCAGGAAGTCGCGGCGCTTCATTTGTTCCTGCCACCACGCGCCGCAAGGCGTTGATCCACCGACCAGCGCCCGGGTCCGAGCAGCAACATGGCCAAGCAGGCTCCGATCACGATCAGGTGGCACTTGAGTGCTTCGCTGCGCCCCTCGATGCCTCCCCAATTCATGGAGTATCCGGCCTCCCCGTTCACGAGGGCGATCGAACCGATCATCAGGCCGATGGACGCGAGGGCGAGTGCGCGCACGCCCAACCCCAGTAGCAACAGCGGCGGTCCAAGGAGTACGAGGAGGACGACGAGCGCCGCGAAAGGCCGAAGCACGATCAGCCACTTGGAGCAGGCCTCCAACGTGGATTCCCAGCCTCCACCTCCGAACCAACCAAGTCCCCTCCGGGTTCCGTGGGGGAACATGGCGAGCGCCACCGTGGCCCGCAGGCCCAGCGGCGCGGCGGAGTCGGCCAGCATGGGCCCCGTCAGCAAGTGCCTGGGCAACTGGCCGGTCTCGCGGAGGGTTCGTGCGACGCGCCCAACCTCAGGCCGGTCGCGGATTGTGGTGGCGCACCTTGTCGAGGAGCGCGATCAACCGGGCGACTTCGCGGTCGCCCAAGCAGGCCAGGATGGAATCGTCGAGGGCCGCCACCGGACGATCGAGGTCCTTCAGCAGTCGAAGCCCGGCCGCGGTGATGCGGCAGATCACCTGCCGGCGGTCGCCGCGAGCGCGGCTGCGCGCGACCAGGCGCTTGGCCGCGAGGCGATCGAGCAGGCGCGTCACGCCGGGAGTGCGCTCGATCATGCGCTCGCCCACTTCCAAGGTGGGCAGGCCGGCGGCGCCCGCGCCACGCAGGATGCGCAGGACGTTGTACTGCTGCAGCGTGAGGCCGTCGTGGCGGGCGAACAGGTCTTGCAGCGGCCAGCGCGTGGCCTCGGCCGTCGACAGCAGGCCGACGAGGGCCTCCTGCCGGCGCGAACGGAACGGCTTGGTCCGGCGCAACGCGTGCTGGATGCTGCCGGGCTTTGACGACACGGACGCAGCATCCACGAAACTACATGATTGGTCAAGTATTTGCTGTTCGTCAGGTATTTGCTCCGTAGCGAGCAACCCCGGCTTCGCAACTGGTTCGGCTCCTGCTTGGCGCTTG
>JBKDQQ010000006.1:0-5772 GCA_046341775.1 Planctomycetia bacterium | reverse complement strand
GACCAACGCAGGGAATCCGAAGCGACGGGCGGGCCTCCCGGGCGCGGCCCGCGGCTGAAGCGCCGACCGGTGCTCGTCGCTTGGCGCGCATCGTCCTCCATGGCGGCCACGTGCGGCCTCTTCCTCTTGTGGGCCGCGGGCTTGTTGGTGGTCGCGTGGCATGCGCGCACGCGCGCCGCGTGGCGGCGAGCCATCTTCCGCGCCTGGGGGCGCTCCCTGTGCCGCTTGTGCGGCGTGCGCCTCGTCGTCGTGGGACGCGCCCCTGAGGAAGGCGCCTTCCTCGTGTGCAACCACCTGTCCTTCGTCGACATCTGGGTGCTGGCGGCGACGACCGGCGGACGCTTCGTGTCGATGGCCGAGGTGGCGAGCTGGCCGCTCATCGGCTTCATGGCGCGCAGCCTCGGCACGATCTTCATCCGTCGCGAGCGTCGGCGCGACATCCCCGCGGTCAATCGCCAGATCTCCGCGGCGTTGGCTAGCGGCGACACGGTGCTCGTCTTTCCCGAGGGCGGCAACAGCCAAGGCGAAGGCGTGCGCCCGTTCAAGCCGTCGTTGCTCGAGCCCGTCGCGGCCAACGGGCACTCCGTGGCGTGGGCCACCTTGCGCTACGACACGCACGATCCCGACGTGCCGGCGTCGTGGGCCGTGTGCTGGGTGCGCAGCGCCTTCGCCGCCCAACTTGCACGGCTCTTGTCGCTGCCCTTCGTCGAGGCGCGCATCGTCTTCGGCGACGGCCGCGAGCACGACGGCGATCGCAAGCAACTCGCCGCGCGCCTCGAGCGGCATGTCGCCGCCGCGTTCACGCCCATGGCAGCACCTCCCGATGGTTGGCGCGAGGCGCCCATCGAGCACGGGCTGGCGCGCGCGACCGGCGACGGCTGAGACGGGCGCGACGCGCGACCGGCGGCCAGGGACGGCGAATCGCGGATTCCACGCGAGGACTGGCCGCCTGGAGCCTTTGCGGGGATGGAGCGCACGACCGAGCTCCCGCGCCGCCGGATGGTCCCCGCCGGAACGCGACCTGCCCGCGGGGACGGAGCGACATCCCATGAAGCACACGCCCACGAAGTTCATCGCCGCGGCCCTCTTCTGCGGCATCCACGCCACCATCGCGACCGCCCAGACCGCGACGCCGGCGACGACGAACAACTACCTTCCGATCGGGGTGCTGCGGGAGGCGCAGCGCGGATGCGTCGGCACCTGCGGAACGACGACCATCGGCCCGAGCTGCCTGCCCGAGCGCGACTATCGCCCGATCGTCGATCCGCAGGGCCCCGAGGTCGATGGCGACGAAGGCGTCGACGCGCGGCCGATCGACTTCCGCCACCTCGAGCGCAAGATCGACACGCTCCTGCGGCAACTGGCGGAGCACGCCCAGCGCCTGGGATTGACGCGCGCCGAGCACGCCGAGTTGGCGCGCATCCTGGTGGCTCGCGCCCGCGCCGTCGCCAGCGCGGCGCCGGGAGTCGCTGGAGTCGAAGCGCTGATGATGCCGCCCGAAGGTTGGACCTTCGAATTCTTCCAAGCCTTGCAGCGCCTGCACGCCGTCGCGCTCGAGGAGGGCCTGACCCGCACCGAGGTGGCGTTCTTGCGCAAGCGCCTGGTGGAGGCGCTGCTCGAGGTGGAGGAGTGATCCGTACGTGCCGCAGATGGCCCATCACGACCATCTGGCGCGGATGCCCGACCACGATTTCCGCGGCGATCCGATTCGTCGCGGCGTTGCCAGCGTGAACGATGGACGCGGCACGAGGACGACCGGAGGAGTCGATCTCAAGAGGGGGTGCCCATCATGCCGCGAGGCGCGTGCGACCGTCGTGGATCGCGCGCGCCTCGCGGGTTGTGGCAGGGGTTTGCGGTCACCTTCAACGTGACGGCCCGGCTCGCAGGGCCCCGGCTTTCGGGGCACGAGCGTGCACTCCGAATCTCAGAGTCAACAACCCAGGCTCACGAGAGCGCCAAGGGTGCTCGCCGCCACACGCGGCGCGAGAATGGCGACGCGCCGCCAAAGCGCAGTCGAAGTGCGGGGTGCTGCAACGCTCGCAGCGATCATGGGCGCGTGTACTCCTCATCGGCGAAGCGCAGCGACGTCGCCGCGCCTTCGCCCCTGACCTTCAACTCGGTCGCATCGGTCCAAGTGAACACCATCAGTTCACTGCCAACGCCGCCGAGCATGCCGCGCGTCACCGGACCGCTTGGCGGCCTCCACTCGATGCGCACCGCGGCGAGTTCGCCCTGCGCCTCGATCACGATGCACCGGCCAGAGCGCGCGACATACCTGCCCACCAGCGCCTCGCGGTGCGCAATCTCTAGCGGCGGCGGCGGCGTAGGCGGGGCCTTGTCGCCGCACAACAGCGCCTCCACCGCGTCGGCGACAGGCCGACTCGGCGCCGCGTCGTCGTTGCACAGCACGATCACGGCGCCGTTTTCTTCGGGCAAGCGCCGCAACTCGCAGGTGAAGCCGCGCACATCGCCGCCGTGCGCATGACGTACACGCCCGTTGGGGCCGCGGAATACACGCCAGCCGAGCGCGTAGCTCTCGAGGCCCGGCTCGAAGATACGCCGCTTGGCCGCTTCGTCGACGAGTGCCTTGCCCGCGAGCGCGCGGTCGAAACGCCACAGGTCCCACACGTTGGTCACGATCCCGCCCATGCCGCGGTACTGCAGGCCGTAAGCGCCGTAAGGATGCTCGAGCGCCGAACGCGACGCACCGCCGGAGGAGCGACCCACCGCGACCGTGGCGCGCGCCGAGGCCTTGTCACCCGTGAAGCAAGTCAACTTCATGCCTGCCGGCTCGAAGACACTTGCGCGCAACTGGTCGACGTAGCTCTTGCCGCTGGCCTTCGCGATCACTTCGCTGAGCAGCGCGTAGCCCTGATTCCAATACTCGAAGTGAGAACCGGGCTCGTGCACCGGCCCGCCGCGCAGCACAGAACGCAGGAATGGCTCGAGCGCTTCGCCGCCGCCCTCGCTGTTGCTTCCCGGGATGCCGGAGGTGTGCTGCACCAGGTGCTGGAGAGTGATCTTCGCGCAGTCGTCAGGTACTTGCCGCAGGTGCTTGGCGAGCGGATCGGCAAGTTTCAACTTGCGCCGCTCTTCGAGCTGGACGAGCGCAAGCGCGGTGAAGGGCTTGGTCGCGGAAGCGATCTCGAACAGCGTGTCCGGAGTCAGGCGCGCGGGCTTGCCGTGTTCGAGCGGCCCGGCGGCGACAGACGCCACGACTTCGCCCTTGCGGGCCGCGAGCACCGCGCCTGTGAATCCTTGGCGCTCGGCGGCCTCCACGTAGCGTGCGATCGCCAAACCACTTTCGCCTTTGGCGACAACTCCCCCTACCTTGCCCTGCGGCACGAAAGGAACGGCAGCGAGCAGCACGCAGGCAAACATCTGTATCCCTCCGTGGGAGATGTTAGCGGGGAGAACTTTGTTGATCCCAAGTTCACCATCAAGAATTGAAGGCACCTCGGCGGTGCAACGGGCAGCTCGGGCGAAGTCGAGCCGTTCATGCGAGCGGGCCGGCGCCGGATGCGTCGCGACGAGCACGAGCCAATGCACCGCGAGGCGCGCCAGCCTCGAAGGGCGGCGCGCCTCGCGGCGTGTTCGAAGCAGCCGACCGGCTACTTGGCGTAGTGGACCCTTCAACCGGAGGACTTGGTCTCGGGGACCTCGACCTTCTTGCCGGCCTTGGTCTGGGCGATGGCGTCGACGACGTACTCGATCTTCTTGTCGCCCGACACCTTGCCGTACGGGGCGTTGTCGAGCGCGCCGGCGTAGATCAGCACGCCCTTGTCGCTGACGACGAAGCAATGCGGCGTGGTCTTGGCGCCGTAGGCCTTGCCGACCGCGCCGGTGGGATCGAAGAGGATCGGCGACTTGATGCCGTTCTCCTTGGCGAAGTCCTTGTTGCGCTGCAACTCCGAGCCACTCTCCTTCGGGCCTTCGGAGTTCATGACGAGCCACACGACGCCGTCCTTCTTGAGGCGGTCGGGCAGCTCGCGCAGCGCGCCACCTTCGCCGTCGGCTTGCTTGCAAGCCGGGCAGCCGGGGTTGAACCACTCGAGCACGACGTACTTGCCGAGGTGCTGCGACAACGTGGCGTCCTTGCCGTCGAGGTCCTTCAGCACGAAGTCGGGCGCCAGCTTGCCGAGCTCGGCCTTGGCGCCGTCGGCGACCTTCGGGAGGACGACCTTCTCCTCCTTCTTGGCGTCGCCTTGCTTGTCGCCTCCGGTCTTCTCGCCTCCGGTTTTTTCGCCGCCGGTCTTCTCGTCCGGCTTGGGAGCGGGCTTCGGGGCGGGTTCGTCCTTCTTCTCCTGCTTGGCGTCCTGGGTGGAGGCGACGACGCCGATCGTGGCGGTCGCGCCGCCGGCCAGGAGGAGCAGGGCGAGCAGGCTTGCACGCGTGGTGGTGGACTTCATGGTGGGATCGAGTGGGGTCATGTCGCGGCCGGTCCGCCGCGGCCGGGAGGGTGCATCCGGCCCACCATGATCATGCCAATGAACGCGCCGCTCGTGGCCCCGATCTTGTGCGAATCGCGGTCCGGCCAACCGAAAACGGGCAACCGCACGGGAGGATGCGAAGCCGCCCGCGGGAGGAGCTCCTCCGCGGGCGGCTTGGCGGGCAGGCCGGACCGCCAGCGGCGATCCGGCTCGACCGGGGCGCTTCTCAGTTGGCGTCCTTCTTCTCGCCCTTCTTCTCTTCGCGCTTCTCCTGCTTGGCGTACTTTACGCTGCAACCGTAGGGCTTGGTCTCGCTGGTGGCGACGGCGCGGCCGGCCTTGATGTCGGCGATGGCGGCATCGACGTAGTTGACCTTCTTCTGGTCGCCTTCGACCTTGCCCATCGGCGCGTTGTCGAGGGCGCCCGCGTAGACCAGCACGCCCTTCTCGTTGATCACGTAGCAGTGCGGCGTCGTCTTGGCGCCGTACGCGCGGCCGACCGCGCCGTCGGGGTCCATGGCGATGGTCGACTTGATGCCGTTCTTCTGCGCGAACTCCTTGTTCACCTCGACCTTGCCGCCGTCCTGGCCGGGCTCGGTCGAGTTGATCGTGAGCCACACCACGCCGTCCTTCTTGACGCGGTCGGGTTGCTCGCGCAGCGCGCCGTTCTCGCCGTAGGCCTGCACGCAGTACGGGCAGCCCGGGTTGAGCCACTCGAGCACGACGATCTTGCCGAGGTGCTTGGAGAGCATCACTTCCTTGCCGTCGAGATCCTTGAGCGCGAAGTCGGCGGCGAGCTTGCCGAGTTCCGCCTTGGCGCCGTCGGCGACCTTGGGAAGGACGATCTTCTCCTCCTTCTTCTCGGATTGGACGACCTCGGGGCGAGGGGGACGGCCTTCCTGGGCGATGGAAGAGGCCGCTTGCACGAACGTGCCGGCGCCCAGCGCGGCGAAGGCGGCGAGGACGAGGCTGGTGGGACGGATCGGCTGCATGCTGCTTGCTCCTGCGTGGTTCGGTGTCGAGAGGGGACGGTATTGGCTTGCCGCTTCGCGGACGAACCGTCCGCGAAGTGAACGTGCGCCCATCAAGGGGCCTTGGGCTTGGCGGGCAGGGCCACTTCGTAGGCGGACTCGCCCTTGGCGGTCTTGACCCACAAGACGCCGCGCACCAGCGCCTCTTCGGCCGCCTGGCCGGACTTGGGCGGCTTGACGGCGAAGTCCGCCACCAGCTTGGCGCCGGACTTGCCGGCCTCGCGCGTGCGTCCAGTCATCTTGACACGCGGATCGAGGTGCGGGAAGAACTCGAGCTCCTGCGCGCCCGGCACGGTGGCGTGCAGCACGGGC
>JBKDQQ010000005.1:0-2317 GCA_046341775.1 Planctomycetia bacterium | reverse complement strand
CGCGAGGACGATCATGTCGGCCTTCGAGAGGCGCTTGCCTGCGGCGTGCGCCGCGTTGATCTCGGCGCGGATGGAGTCGAGCTTCGCCAGCACCTGGGCCAGTTCGGCGGGCTCGTTGACCGCCCAGTCCTTCTGCGGGGCGAGGCGGATGCGCGCACCGTTGGCGCCGCCGCGCATGTCCGAGCCGCGGTAGGTCGAGGCCGAAGCCCACGCGGTCGAGACGAGCTGCGACACGCTCAGGCCCGAGGCCAGCACCTTGGCCTTCAACGCCGCCACGTCCGATTCGCCGACGAGCGGGTGGTCGACGGCCGGCACCGGGTCTTGCCAGAGTTGCTCCGGCGCGACCTCGCCACCCAGGTGCCGCGCGCGCGGACCCATGTCGCGGTGCGTCAGCTTGTACCAGGCGCGCGCGAACGCGTCGTTGAACTGCTCGGGGTTCTTGTGGAACCGCTCGGAGATCTTCCTGTACTCGGGGTCCGTGATCAGCGCCAGGTCGGTGGTGAACATCACCGGCTGGTGCTTCTTGTCCGCGTCGAAGGCGTCGGGCACGGTGCGGCCCGCGTCGCCCTTGGGCTTCCACTGCGTGGCGCCGGCGGGGCTCTTCGTCAGTTCCCACTCGAAGCGGAACAGGTTCTTGAAGTAGTCCTGCGACCACTCGTCGGGCGTCGAGGTCCAAGCGCCTTCGAGGCCGCTGGTGATGGCGTCCGCGCCGGAGCCGCTCTTGTACTTGCTGGTCCAGCCCAGGCCTTGCTCTTCGATGGAGGCACCCTCGGGCTCGGGCCCGACATGCGCCTTGGGATCGGCGGCGCCGTGGGCCTTGCCCAAGGTGTGGCCGCCGGCGATCAGCGCCACCGTCTCCTCGTCGTTCATCGCCATGCGCGCGAAGGTGCGACGGATCTCCTGCGCCGCGGCCATCGGATCGGGCTTGCCGCCGGGGCCTTCGGGGTTGACGTAGATCAAGCCCATCTGCGAAGCCGCGAGCGGACCTTCGAGGCCGCTGTCGATGTCGTGGCGCTTGTCGGCCAGCCACTCGCCTTCGGGGCCCCAGAACACGTCGGCCTGCGGCTCCCACACATCGACGCGCCCACCGGCGAAGCCGAAGGTCTTGAAGCCGGCTTGCTCGAGCGCGACGTTGCCGGCGAGGATCATCAAGTCGGCCCACGAGATCTTGGCACCGTACTTCTGCTTCAACGGCCACAACAGGCGACGCGCCTTGTCGAGGTTGGCGTTGTCGGGCCAACTGTTCAGCGGCGCGAAGCGAATCGTGCCGTCGGCCGAGCCACCGCGACCATCGGTCGTGCGGTAGGTGCCGGCGCTGTGCCAAGCGAGGCGGATGAAGAGGCCGCCGTAGGTGCCGTAGTCCGCCGGCCACCAGTCCTGCGAGGTGGTCAGGGTCTTCGCCAGGTCGGCCTTCAGCGCCGCCATGTCGAGCTTGGCGAACTCGGTGGCGTAGTCGAAGTCGGCGCCCATCGGATTGCCCGCCGGCGCGTTCTGGTGCAAGACCGAAAGATCGAGCTGGTTCGGCCACCAGTCGCTGTTCGTCATCACGCCCGTGGGGGTCGTCTTGTAGCTGGCGTCGGCGATCGCCGCCTTGCCGTCGTGCATGACGGGGCAGGAGCCGCTCGCTTCCGCGACCTCGGCCTCGGACACGGTGCCGCGTTGGGTGGAGTTGCAAGCGGCGAGGCTCGCCGCCAGCGCGACCGCGCCCAATCCGAGGCGATGGCCACCGAAGTGATGGCGACCGGAGCGATGGCGACCGAAGGAGTGGCGTCCTGCTCCGCCGTTGGCGGAGCCCGTCAGTTGATGCATGTCAGACACAGTGGACCTCGTCATGGATGAGGGCTTGGTTCCAGCGTGAGCTGGAGGGGATGGTCACCGGGCACGCGGCCCGGTTGTGGGGTTGGGGGTCGCGCAGTTGGCGCCATCGCGTGTCGCGGCGCGCGCCCGTGGACAGTCGCGTTGTAGATGCGAGACCAACCGCACCCCGCGGAAGGACGCGCGCGTCCTTCGTGCGGGGCGGGTTCGTGCGGAGCGAGCCAGTGCGGACGCGCGTTTGGGCTTGCGCAACCGAGGGACGCACGCGAGTAGCGTGGCGACTCGCGCGCCACGGTGCGCGGGGCTGAAGTCCGCAGACCTGCGAGGCTGAACGACGAGTGGCGTGGCGCGGTTCTCGGTCGGCAGTCGGGCACCGCGGGGGGGGCGTCGAGGCGTCTGGGCATCGCGAGGTCTGGAGAGGCCTTCGCGCCCCAACGCGCAGCGGATGCAGTGTGGCCACGCTGGTGGTGGTGAGCCGCGCCCTCGCAGCTTGCCTCACCCC
>JBKDQQ010000004.1:0-7346 GCA_046341775.1 Planctomycetia bacterium | reverse complement strand
CATGCCGGGGCTCCAGCTTGCGCCCCAGGACGCATTGCGCGCGCGCCTCGTCGAGCTCGCCCGCGCGCGCGGCGCCCGTCGCCATGGCGTAGGCGAGCCAGGCTCCGTCCGCCGGCGAGGCCCCGGCGGCGGCGCGCGCGCCCTGCAAGGCCTCCGCTTCCGCCGCCGGGTCCGGCGCGACCCTCGCGGCGAGCAGCCAGGCCTGCGTCGTGCCGCGTTGGCGCGCCTCGAACCACCAACCGCCTCCATCGAAGGCGGCGCCGCGCGCGCGCGCGGCCTCGCGCTGCGCCTCCTGCATCCACAAGGCGGCTTCCATGGCGAGCTCCGGGTCGCGACGCAGGATCGAGAACGACTCGACCGCCTCCTCGGCGCGCCCGGCCAGCAAGGCTTCGCGCGCCGCGCCGAAGGAGCCGGCGGGAGCGGCGGGCCGCTCTTCGACCGGCGCTCCGCGGGCGCCGCCGGCCGCGGAAGGCGACGAGCCCGCGGCGAGCGCGAGGCCGCCGACCACCACGAGTGCGGCGCGGCGCAGGGCTGCTTCGGTGGCGCGCATGGATGGCGCTACTGGCCGATGCGCCCTTCGATCGTCAAGGCCGCTTGACGCAGCTCCTGGCCGGTCGAGAGCTCCTTGTAGTAGACGTCGCCGGCGGCGTGGACGACCACCGGCACCTCGCCCGGCCGCTCGAGGATCGACAGCTTGCGCGTGGCGACGACGACGACCTGGTCGAGCTGCGCGCGGATCTCGCCGTTGCGCCCGCCCTTCACCTGGTACTGCTGCAGGAACCCGGCCGGCACGGTCTGCACGACGATGTCGTGCTGGCTCGGGTCGCTCCGCGTGACGAGGTGGTCGAGCAGGCCCTTCGGACCCTCGATGCGCACCTCGGCCGCCATGAGCACGTTGCGGCCCATGAAGCGCGTGGTCCAAGCCGGCGCTTCGGCCCGCGGGACCGCCACGCCGTCGGCGCGGGTCGGCGGTTCGGATTGGCAGGCGGCGAGCACGAGGCTCGTCGCGAGGAGGATCGAGGTCGGTCGCATGGTGCTGGTGATCGGCGGGGTCCGGGTGTGGTGGTCGGCGCGCGGCGCCTCAGCGCAAGCCGCAGGCGGCGAGCGCGCGGTCGCGCGTGGCCGCGGCCCGCGAGCGCGCCTGCTCCGCCCCGCGCGCGAGGATCGCGTCGACCTGCGCGGGATGGCGCAGGTACTCCTCGCGCCGCGCGCGCGCCGGCGCGAAGCGCGACTCCATCGCCTCGACGAGGCGCTGCTTGAGGTGCCCGTAGCCTGGCGCGCCCGCGCCGCCGGCTCGGATGCGCTCCTTCCACTGGCCCAGCTCTTCGGCCTCGAGGAACAGCTCGAGCAACTGCACGAGCACGATGCCGTCGGGATCCTTCGGTTCCTCGGGCGGCCGCGAGTCGGTCGCCACGGCGTTGACGCGCTTCTTGAGCTCCTTGCCGCTCTCGAAGATCCACACGTCGTTGCCGTAGCTCTTGCTCATCTTCTCGCCGTCGAGGCCCGGCACCTTGGCGAGGTGCGCCTCCTCCGGCACGAGCGGCTCGGGGCGGCGGAAGACCTCGCCGTACAGCGCGTTGAAGGAGGCCGCCATGTCCTGCGTCATCTCGACGTGCTGGATCTGGTCCTTGCCCACCGGCACGAGGTCCGAGTCGTACGCGAGGATGTCGGCCGCCATGAGGATCGGGTAGGTGAACAGGCCCACGTTGGGCTTGAGCCCCTTGGCGAGCTTGTCCTTGTAGCTGTGGGCGCGTTCGAGCAGCCCCATGCCCGTCACGCAGGACAAGAGCCACGACAGCTCGCAGACCTCCTTCACGTCGCTCTGGCGGAAGAGGACGGCGCGCTCGGGGTCGAGGCCCAGCGCCAGGTAGGTCAGCGCCACGTCGCGCACGGCCTCGCGCAGCTTCTCGGGCTCGCGCGACGAAGTCAGCGCGTGGTAGTCCGCGATGAAGTAGTACCCGCGCAGCCCGGCGCGCTCCTGGAGGGCGATGTGCTGCCGGATGGCGCCGAAGTAGTTGCCGAGGTGCGGTCGGCCGCTGGGCTGGATGCCGGAGAGCACGGTCTTCATGGGCGCCGCCGACGATACCCCCGGCGCGGCGAGCCGGGCAAGCGCCGCGCCGAGGCGCGCGCGTCGGCGGCTCGCTAGGATCTGCCGCGTGCGACTCCTCGCCGCCCTCTCCACGAGCCTCGCCTGCGCCGCCTGCGCGTCGCTCGACTCGGAGCGCGTGGTCTCGCCCCTCTGGTCGGAGCATTCGACCGCCGGCGGGGGCGTGGAGACCGAGGCGCTGGGCGGCGCGGTGCAAGTGCGCCGCGCGCGCGTGGGCGGCCAGGTCGAGCACCACGCCCTGCGACCTTTCTACTACGCCGACCTCGACACGGACGGTGGCGGCGAGACGCGGTTCCTCGTGCCGCTCGGCAGCGACAGCCGCAGCGAGCACATGCGCGTGTGGCAACTGCTGCCGCTCGCGCGGTGGGAACGGCGTCCGGGCGAATCGGGCGGCGAAGTGCGCACCTTCTTCGCGCTCCCCGGCCTGTACTGGAGCCGACGCGCCGACGGGCGCGTCATCCGCGCGTGGTTCCCCTTCAGCGGCGTGATGGAGGACTTCCTCTCCTACGATCGCATCGAGTTCACGCTGTTCCCGCTGTGGCTGCGCACCGTGCGCGACAACGACCAGACGAAGCACGTGCTTTGGCCGCTGGTCTCGTGGACTCGCCCCAAGAAGCCCGAGTCGCCGGGCGCGCGCGGCTCGAAGGTGCTGCCCTTCTACAGCTCGCTCGAGAAGGAAGGCAGCTACGACCGTTGGACTCTCCTGTGGCCGATCCTGCACTGGCAGGAGAACGACCTGCGGCTCGGACCCGAGTTGTCGGAACGGCGCTGGATGGTCTTCCCACTGGTCGGACGCTCGCGACGCGGCGAGCGCGACGACTGGGTCTTCCTGTGGCCGTTCTTCGGCTTCGGCTCGGACCCGCGCACCGGATACAGCGCCTTCGACGCGCCCTGGCCGCTGGTGCGCTGGCTCGACGCGCCCACCGAAGGCGTCGTGCGCCGCCGCATCTGGCCCTTCTGGTCCTACTTCAAGGATCCGACGATGGAGTCGACCTGGGCGCCCTTCCCGCTGGTGAACTGGCGCGACGAGACCTACGACGACTCGACCGTGGAGGCCTTCGACGCGCTGCCCTTCTGGCAGAGCTCGATCCGCCGCGATGGTTCGGGCGGCGAGCGCGCGTGGCGCAAGCTCTGGCCCCTGTGGCAGTCCACGGAACGCGAGCCGTGGGAGCGCGAGTGGGCCTTCCCCGCGCTCAACCCGCTGTGGCGCACGCCCGAGGTCGACGAGATGTACGCGTGGATGTGGGAGCTGTGGCGTCGTCGCCGCGACCACGACATCGTCGAGGAGCGTTCGTGGCTCGGCCTGTGGCGGCGCGAGAAGGACGAGCTCGAGGACCGGCGCAGCCTGTCCGTCCTGTGGTCGCGCCGCAGCTTCGCGGAAGAGGGCGGCCGGGTGGTCGAGACCGCCCTGCTGTTCGGCCTGCTGCGCTGGCGCGAGGCGCCCGATGGCCGGGAATGGCTCGCGCCCGCCCTGCCCGGCCCCGGCTGGCCGATGGAACGCGGACGCCGCTCGGAATAGCCTCGGGGGCCGCGCGACCGCGCGACCTCCACGCCATGGCACCCCTCGCGCTGCTCGGACGCTTCAGCCACGCCCTCGGGGTGCGCATCGAGTTGTTCGCGGCGGTGCTGGCGCGCTTGTCCGACCTGCCGCGACGCCGCGCGCTCGTCGCGGGCGAGCTGTACGGCAGCTGCATCCAGACGCTGCACGTGATCCTGCTCGTGGGCCTGTTCATCGGCATGATCGTCTCGCTGCAGACCGGCATCGAGCTCGCGCGCATCGGCCAACAGGACCAGATCGGCACGATCGTCGCCGTCAGCATGGCGCGCGAGATGGGGCCGTTCATCACCGCCACGATCCTCGCCGCCACCGTCGGCAGCGCCATGGCCGCCGAACTGGGCACCATGGCGGTGTCGGACGAACTCGCGGCGCTCGAGGTGCTGTCGATCGACAAGGTCAAGCTGCTCGTCCTGCCGCGCGTCGTCGCGCTGATGCTGGCCGCGCCGCTGCTTTCGGTCGTGTGCGACACGATCGGCATCCTCGGCGGCGGCTTCGTGGCGCAGTCGCAACTGAACGTGTCGTGGCAGCTCTACGTGGACTCCGCCATCGAGGCGCTGCGCGCGCCGGCGCAGCTCGTGCCCGTGCCGAAGGACCTCTGGGCCGGCCTGCTCAAGGCCGTGGTCTTCGGCGCCTTGATCAGCATCATCGGCTGCGCCTCGGGCCTCGCCGCGCACGGCGGCGCGCTGGGCGTCGGGCGCGCGACGCGCGCGGCGGTGCGCGACTCGATCATCGCCATCATCGTGGCCAACTACTTCATGACCTGGTTCCTGTACCAGTCCTGACGATGGAAGGCCCGGTCATCCGCTTCGAGGGCGTCGTCAAGAGCTTCGGCGCGCAGCGCGTGCTCGACGGCCTCGACTTCGAGGTCGAGCGCGGCCGCTGCCTAGCCATCATGGGCCCCTCGGGTTCGGGCAAGTCGGTGATCCTGCGCCACGCGGTCGGGCTGATGAAGCCCGACGCAGGACGCGTGCTGGTCGAGGGCCGCGAGGTCTCCGGCCTCGGGCACCGGGAGCTCGCCGAGCTGCGCCGCGGCATCGGCTTCCTCTTCCAGGAGGGCGCGCTGATCAACTGGCTGTCCGTGCGCGACAACGTGGCCCTGCCGCTGCGCGAGAACACGAGCCTCTCCGAGGCGGAGATCGCCGAACGCGTCGAGGCCAAGCTCGACCTCGTCCGGATCGCGCGCCACTCCTTCGACAAGATGCCGGCCCAGATCTCGGGCGGCATGAAGAAGCGCGTCGGGCTGGCGCGGGCGCTGGTGGTCGAGCCGCGCATCGTCCTGTACGACGAGCCCAACGCCGGACTCGACCCGGAGATCTCGGCCTCGATCAACCAGACGATCCGCGAGATCCAGGAGCGCCTCGGCACCACCTCGATCGTGGTCGAGCACCGCGTGGCCTGCATCAAGACCGTGGCGGACTCCGTGCTCTTCCTTGAAAAGGGGCGCGCGCACCTGCAACTTCCACCGGCGGAGTTCTTCGCCTCCAGCGACCCGCGCCTGCGCCAGTTCCTCGGCGCGGACCCCGACTAGCCGACCAGCACCATGAACGCCAACCGCACCACGATCCTCGGGCTCTTCGTGCTCGCCACGATCGCGGTGCTGTCGTACTACACGCTGTTCCTGACCGACTTCGCCCTGTTCGCCGACCGGCCCCAGTTGCGCGTGCGCTTCTCGGAGACGAACGGCTTGCGCGAAGGCGACAGCGTGCTGGTCGCCGGCATGCGCTGGGGCCGCGTGCAATCGCTGGTCTACGACCCCGACGCGCCGGTCGCGGAGCGCATCACCGTGCTCGCGAGCCTGAACGAACCCGTGCCGCTGCGCGAGGGCTTCAGCATCTCGATCCGCGACGCGACGCTGCTCGGCGGACGCAACCTGTGGATCGATCCAGGTCCGCCCGAGGGCAAGCCGGTGCCGGCGGGCGAGGTGCTGCGCGGCACGGTGTCCAAGAACCCGATCGAGGCGCTGGGCGTGCTCGTGTCGGAGGCCGAGGCGCCATTGCGCGGCATCCTCGAGAACCTCGACGCCACCTTCGCCGAGGTGCGCCAGGGCAAGGGCGTCGTGGGGCGGCTGGTGATGGACGAAAGGATGGCCGAGGACCTCGCCTCGACGGTCTCCTCGGCCTCGCGCGCCATGCGCTCGCTGGAGGACCTCGCCGCGGACCTGCGCGCGGGCAAGGGCGCAGCGGGCCGCGTGCTGCGCGACGAGGCGCTCTACGACGAGCTCCTCGCCGCCGCCACCAACCTCAAGACCACCCTGGCCGAGGTCGAGGGCCTGGCGCGCGAGGCGCGCGGGGGCGAAGGCCTCGTCGCCGCGCTCGTCAACGACCCGTCGCTGCCGGCGCGCGTGAAGAGCTCCTTGGAACGCGTGGATTCGATCGTGCGCAAGGTCGACGAGGGCGCGGGCACCGTGGGCGTCCTGATCAACGATCCGACGGTCGCGGACGACCTGGCGCTCGTCAGCGGACGGCTCGCGCGCGGCGAAGGCACGGTCGGGGCGCTGCTGGCGCGGCCCGAGGTCTACGAGGACCTGCGCGCCATCACCGAGGACATCGCCGTGGCGACCGCGACCCTGCGCAGGGGCGAGGGCACCATCGGCCGCCTCGTGTTCGAGGACGACATCTACCGCCAGATCAAGTCGGCCCTCAACATCGTCGTGCGCAGCCTCGAGGAGCTGCGCGAGGCGGCGCCCATCACCGCCTTCACGAACGTCTTCTTCAGCGCGCTGTGACGCATCCGCGCGCGGGCGCGTTCATCCGCGGCCGGGCAGCAGGCGCTCGATCCACTTGGCGACCATGTCGCACTCGACATGCACCTCGTCGCCCGGCGCGAGCCGCGCGAGGTTCGTCTTCTCCCAGGTGATCGGCACGACGGCCACGTCGAAGCGACGGCCGCGCGGCTCGACCACGGTCAAGCTGATGCCGTCGATCGTGATCGAGCCCTTGTCGACGAGGTAGCGCTCGGCGCCCGCGTGCACCTCGAAGGTCGCGCGCCAACCACCATCTCCCGCCGGACGCAGCTCCACGACGCGCCCCAGCCCGTCCACGTGGCCCGAGACCATGTGGCCATCGAGCCGATCGCCTACCTTCAGGGCGCGTTCCAGGTTCAACAAGTCGCCCGGCCGCAGGCGACCAAGGCGCGTGCGGGCCAGGGTTTCGCCCGACAGGTCGAAGACCAGTTCCCCCCTGCGCTCGTCGCAGGAAAGCACCGCACCGTCGCGCGGATCGCGCCGCTCGACGAGGCTCAGGCAGGCCCCCAGCACGGCGCTGGAGTCGCCGCGTTCGAGCGCCCAGCCGGGGCTCCCCCCCACGAGCCGGGCCCCGGCTTGGACGGGCGTCAGGGAGACCAGCGGCACGGTGGCTTCGACGAGTCCGGTGAACATGTCAGGGAGGGGGCGGAACGGCTCTGGGGTGGGAGAATGGGCCTCCAGCCTCGGTCAGGGACCCGCACGGACTCTACCGTCCCGCGCCATGTGCGCGACTCGAGTCCCGCGGCGCGCCCGGCCCGCGACGCGCGGATCCGGTCCCTCCGCTCCGTCGTCAAGGCGGATCGCGCGGTGCCCCACCCGCCCCAAACCTTGACCGGAGAACGCCGTTCGTCTACTTTGGTTCCCCCAAATCCCTGCCCACGGCAGGGCTCTGGCACGGCCATCTCCCGACGAGTCCCGTGAAGCTCTTTGTCGTCCTG
>JBKDQQ010000003.1:0-44199 GCA_046341775.1 Planctomycetia bacterium | reverse complement strand
CGCGTGCAGCCTGGCTTCGCCACGGTCGCCTCGAACGGATAGAGGTTGACGCACACGAGGTCGATGCCGGAGATCGAGTGCTCCTTCATGGCGCCGGCATGGCCCGCGTCGTCGCGCAGCGCCAGGATCCCGCCGTGGATCTTCGGGTGCAGCGTCTTCACGCGGCCGTCCATCATCTCGGGGAAGCCCGTGTGCTCGCTGACTTCCTTCACCGGCACGCCGGCCTTCTTGAGAGCGGCGTAGGTGCCGCCGGTCGAGAGGATCTCGACGCCGTGCGCAGTGAGGCCGCGGGCGAAGTCCTCGATGCCGGACTTGTCGGAGACGCTGACGAGCGCGCGTCGGATCGGATGCGTGGCGGTCATGGTGGTGGCTGCGCGGTCCTGCGCCGCGCCGGTCAGGGGGATCCGGCGAGCTTCTTGACGGTGCCGGCGAAGGTGAAGGGATTGACCTGGCCCGAGGAGCCGGCGAGGAACCGGCCATCGGCGTCGCAGAACATGACGAAGGGCAGCATGTACGCGTCCTCGAGGTTGCCCGCCAGCTCGAGCACCTCGTCCTCCGTCTCGTCCGCGTCGGCGGCCAGCGCGACGAAGCGCTCCTGCAGGATAGGCGCGACGTCGGGACGCGGCACGATGTGCTGCACCAACGTGCGGCACTGGCTGCATTGCAGGCGCCCGAGCTCGATGAAGACCAACTTGCCTTCGGCCTTGGCCGCGGCCAACGCCTCGGCGTAGCGGGTCTTCCAGTCGAGCACGCCCTGGTCGTCGAAGTGCGGGTGGGGATTCGGCATGGCGTCGCGCGCGTCGTCGCGCCTCGTTCAGGCCTTGCGGGCGGGAGCCTTGCGGCTGCGCAGGTAGGCTTCGATGAAGTCGTCGAGCTCGCCGTCGAGCACCGCGCCGATGTTGCCGGTCTCGTGCTCGGTGCGGTGGTCCTTCACCATCTGGTAGGGATGCATGACGTAGGACCGGATCTGGCTGCCGAAGCTGATCTCCGCCTGCTGGCCGCGCACGGCGAGGTTCTCCGCCTCGCGCTTCTCCTCCTCGAGCTGCATCAGCTTGGCCTGCAGCAGGCGGAACGCCAGCTCCTTGTTCTTGAGCTGCGAGCGCTGGCTCTGGCTGCGGATGATGATGCCCGAGGGGATGTGGCGCAGGCGCACGGCCGTCTCGACCTTGTTCACGTTCTGGCCGCCGGCGCCGCCCGAGCGCATCGTCTCGATCTCGCAGTCGCTCTCCTTGATCTCGATCTTGATCGAATCGTCGAGCAGAGGCGTCACGTCGACGCTGGCGAAGGCGGTCTGGCGGCGCGCCTGCGCGTCGAAGGGGCTGATGCGCACCAGACGATGCACCCCGTTCTCGGCCTTGAGGCGCCCGAAGGCGTAGTCGCCCTCGATCTCGATGGTGGCCGACTTGATGCCGCCGTCGTCGTCGAGCACGCGTTCGACCTCGACGACCTTGTAGCCCTTCTTCTCGGCCCAGCGCACGTACATGCGCAGCAGGATGCCGGCCCAATCGGCGGCGTCGACGCCGCCCGCGCCCGGGGTGAACTGCACGTACGCGCCGCAGCGGTCGTTCGGCCCGCCGAGCATCACGCGGAAGTCGAGCTGCTCGACGTGCTGCTCCATGCGCAGCACCACCGCCTCCATCTCGGGGATCGCCGCGGGATCGTCGGCCGCCATCTCGGCCAGCAGCTCGACCTCCTCCTGCCCCTTGAGGATGTCGTCCATGGGCTCGACTACCGAGCGCGTGTCGCGCGCCTCGGCGACCACCTTCTGCGCGCGATCGGCGTTGTTCCAGAACTCGGGGTCGTTCTGGACGGCCTCGAGTTCGGCGAGGCGCCTCTTGGCCTTGGCGTAGTCAAAGAGACTCCTTCAGCTGCTCGAAGCGGCCTTGGAGCTCCGCGGCGCGGGCTTGCAGTTCCTTGATCGATGCCATGGGGGCGGAGAGTCTAGCCGCGACGCGCTCGCGCGCCAACTCGCGCGCGGGACGACCGACGCGACGGCTTCAGCGCATTCCTTCGGCGGGGAACAAGCGACGCGGCAAGCGGTCGAGCAGCCCCTCCTCGGCCACCAGCTTCGACAAGGAAGCGCGATCCTTGGGCACGCCCTTGGAGAGCACCTCGCAGCCGTCCGCGACGACGAGGACCACGTCCTCGATGCGGATGCCGATGCCGCTGTCGGGGTCGTAGACGCCGGGCTCGACCGTGAACGCGACGCCGGGCTCCAGGGGCTTCCCGCCGTCGCCCATGTCGTGCACCTCGAGGCCCACGTAGTGGCACGTGCCGTGCGGCAGCAGGTGGACCAGCCCGCGTTCCGCGAGGACGCGCCGGCAGGCGGCCTCGACCTCGCGCATGGTCGCGCCCGGCCTGACCGCGGCGATGCCCGCCTCCTGCGCGGCGAGCACCGCGTCGTACAGCTCGATCATGCGATCCGTCCAGACGCCGTCGACGGGCCAGCTGCGCGTGATGTCGCTGACGTACTTGTCGAACTCGGGAGCGTAGTCGAGCAGCATCATCTCGCCCGCGCGCAGCTCGCGCCGCACCTCGTTGTAGTGCAGCACCAGCGCGTTCGGTCCGCACCCTGCGATGGCGTGGTATCCCGGGCCCGCGGCGCCCTCGCGCCGATGCACGAACGACATGGCCGCCTCGAGCTCCCACTCGCCCACCCCCGCGCGCGTCGAGCGGATGGCCTCGAGCATGGCCAAGGCTCCCACCTCGCTCGCCCGTCGCAACGCCACGATCTCCTCCGGCCGCTTCACGCGCCGCAGCTCGCCGATGATCCGCTGGCAATCGCGCACGTCCGCGCCATGGCGCTCGACGAGGCGCGCCTCCAGCGCGTCCTCGCGGCTCGGTCGGCCGTCGAGCGGATCGAGGCGGATGGCCTCGTCGTGCGGGCGGGCGCGGTCGTGGCACCCGGCCAGGTCGATCCAAGGCTCCTTGCTGATCCAGACCACCTTGTCCGCCGCGGTCCGCGCCGCGAGATGCGCGTCGAGCTGTCCAGAATCCTTGACAGAGGCCACGCCGGTCGCGGCCGGCACCCACGCGTCCGAAGCGTCCCACTGCTCGCCTTCCCAGCGTTCCTTGCCGGCCGATGCCCGCGGGAGGAACAGGGTCGGCTCACCGCTCTCGATGTCGACGCACAACGACGCGTTGGCGCCGTCCACGCCGGTCAGGTACCAGAAGACCTTCTCCTGCTGGAACTTGAGGTAGCCGCGCGTGTCGGGCAGGCCGCGCACCAGCAGCGTGCCCCGCGGGTGGATCCGCCGCAGCTCCGCGACCAGGGCCGCCCTCCGCCCAGCGTGGAACTCGGCGCCGAGGCCCGCCTTGGCGGGCGGCTCCATGCGCGCGGGCGCGGCCGGGACGGACGGCGACTGCGCGAGGGACGCGCACGCGAAGAGGACGATGGCGATCACGCCCCCATCGTCCGCGGAGCGCGGCAGGACGCAAGGGCGGACCATGGGCGAGGCGTGTATCCTCCTGCGCCCATGCGCGTGGCCTTGTTCGACCTCGACGAGACGCTGCTCGACGGCGTCAGCGACCTCCTGTGGAGCGAGTACCTCGCCGAGCGCGGCGAGGGCGACGCCGAGGTCGTGCGCGGCTTCCACCGCGACTACCAGCAGGGCCGGCTGGACCTCGCGAGGTTCCTCGCGACGTACCTGGACCCGTTCACGCGCCTCGATCCGTCCCTGCTGCGCGCGTGGCGCGAGGACTGGCACGCCACGCGCGCGGAGCCGCGCGTCAAGCCGCTTGGACGCGCGCTGGTCGAGCAGCGCCGCCGCGAGGGCTTCCACCTGGCGCTGGTCACGGCCACCAACGACTTCCTCGCCGGTCGAGTCGCGCAGGGCCTCGGGATCGACGAGCTGATCGCCACGCGCCTCGAACGCGACGGCGATGGCTACACGGGGCGGATCGTCGGCGAGCCTTGCTTCCGCGAGGGCAAGATCGCGCGCGTCGCGAGTTGGCTGGAGGAGCGCGGCCTCGGCTTCGACCGTCCGGTGGAGACCTGGTTCTACAGCGACTCGCACAACGACCTGCCGCTCTTGTCGCGCGTCTCGCACCCGGTGTGCGTGGACCCGGACCCGAAGCTCGCGTCCATCGCGGCCGAACGCGGCTGGCCGGTGCTGCACCTGCGCGAGCGGAGCTGATCCGCGCGCGGCCCTAGAACTGGACCCGGTGCTCGTCGTCGCCGATCGGGTAGCGCGGGCCGCCGGGGCCGCCGACGGCGTCCTTCCACGGGTCGGGACGCAGGATGGGCGTGACGACATGCCGCGAGACGCCGACGGCGGCGTGGTAGCGCGCGCCGCGCAACACCACGCGCAGCGCCAGCGAGGCCAGCACCAACGCCAGCATGACGAACGAGGGCCACGCCTCGCCGGTGCGGTGGATCGTGGACTCCATGCTGCGGGCCAGCAGCCCCAGCAGCAGGAGCAGGGCGGCCTCGACGCCGAACAGGGCCGCCGAGGCGCCCAGCGTGCGCAGCGGATGTCGCAGCAGCGTCCACCAGGTGCACGCCCCGGCCCACGCGGCGCTGTTCGTGTCGAGCAGCGCCATGCGCGTGCGCGTCCAATCGCCCCACGCGAGGACCAGGGCGATGGCCAGCGCGTGCACGAGGTCCTGCGCGAAGCGCAGGCGCCACGCGGACAGCTCGCTGTCGAGCGTCTCGAGCGCGCTCCAATCCGAGGCGGGCACGCCGCACATCCCCGAGAGCACGACATGG
Organism: Planctomycetia bacterium; assembly: GCA_046341775.1. Lineage (GTDB taxonomy): Bacteria > Planctomycetota > UBA1135 > UBA1135 > SXXH01. The sequence goes on along the minus strand of JBKDQQ010000003.1, from coordinate 39,491 downwards.
TTCCACGCGGGCCCGCGCACCAGCCAGGTGCACAGCGCGGCGAGGAGCAACCCGACGAAGGCCACGCGCGCGAAGCGCCAGAACCAGCGCGCCCCGCCGAAGGCGAAGCGTCGCAGCGTCTCGCCTTCCGTGCGCTCGAGGAACACCTGCAGCCAGCCGCCCGCGACGAAGCAGCCCAGCAGCACCGAGGCCAGCGCCAACGACGCGCCCACGACGCCCACTTGCGCGTCGAGCGTCGCCAGCGAGTCCTTGTGGTCGTGCCGGAACAAGGCGTCGATGTCGACCAGCAGGCTGCCCGGCGCGTAGTTCGAGCCCATGGCGCGCGCCAGCCAATCATGCGCCATCAAGGCCGGGATGGCGGCGAGCAGCACTTGCGCCAGGAGCACCGCTCCCCAGGCCGCGGGCCGCGAGACCGCGCCCCGCAAGGCGTCGAGCACGACGCTGCGCGGTTCGCGCCCTTCGCCGTCCGAGGGCGCGAGGGAAGGCCACGGTCCGCCGACGTCAACCACCGAGGCCTCCGATCCAGTGCAGGATCTGCGTCCAATGCGCGAAGGTGCGCTCGGCGTGGCGCAACGGCGCCGCTTCGTCGCGCTTGGCGTGCCATTCGTTGTCCGACAGGTCCATGTCGAAGGTCCAGCGGCGATCAGGATCGAGGACGACCGAGACCAGGCGCGACTCGCGCGATTCGTCGGGCTTGATCGGCTTCCACCAGGTGCCGCGCTCCTGCTCCTCGCGCGTCCACGCGCGCCGCGCGACATGGCCGTCTTCGAAGCGCAGCTCGACCTCGAGCGGCAGCAGCAGCGCGCCCTTGCGCTTGACGAGGATCTCCGGCCTCCAGCGCGGCTTCTCGTCCTTGCCGGGCGCGGGCGCGTCCACGAAGCGTCCCGCCGCGTCGACCACGTGTCCGCGCGTCGCTTCGATCCTCCTCTCCGCCACCGACAACTGCCAGTCGACCGTGGCGGTGGAGCGGAAGACCTGGTCGAAGTACCACTGCACGTCGACCTCCGCTCCTTGCTGGAACGAGCGGAAGAAGTCGTCCGGATACGGGTGGTCGAGGCGCCATTCCTCGCTGTGGCGGCGCATGCCGCGCAGGAAGCGTTCGCTGCCGACGAGCCCCTCCAGCGATCGCAGCGCGTTGGCCGTGCGGCGGTAGCTGTTGACGCGATAGCTGGTGGCGTCCGCGTACAGCCACCCGTGGCGGTCGATCGGGTCGGTGTCGGGATCGAGGAGGTACCCGTTGCGCTCGGAATGGCGCGGATCGACGCGGGAGATGCTCGACGACAGCAGCGGCTGGTCGCGCCACCAGCGCAGGATGTCGGTCGCCGGCAGCAGCTCGACCACGCCCAGCCACGGCAAGGGCGCGCGCTCCAGCGCCAACGCGTCGGCGAGGCGCCCGCCGCCCGGGCCGCGCACGAGATGCACGCCGTCGTGGTGGAAGCCCGAGTAGCGCGTCGTGCGCGCGCTCCCGCCGTAGCGCAGCCACAACGCGTCGTTCTGCGTGAAGGTGTTGAAGCCCTCGTCGAGCCACGCGGCCTCGAACTCGTTGTTGCCCACGAGCCCGTGCCAGAACTGGTGGCCGGCCTCGTGCACGGTGACGCTCTCGGGGGTCTGCTGGATGCTCCGCGCCCACAGGTCCGTGCCCGCGGTGAAGAGCGTGGGGTACTCCATGCCCCCGGCGGCGCCCCCGCCCCACGCCGGATCGACGCAGGTGATGTGCGCGTAGGGGTACTCGCCCCACCACAGGCCGTAGAAGAACAGCGCCGTGCAGGTGGCGTCGAAGTGCCGGCCCGCCTGCGCGAGGCGCTCGGGCTGGATCAGCACCGTCACGTCCACGTCGCGCGCGCGCACATCCTCCTTGGCGCGACCCAGCGCGAGGGCCGTGCGGTCGACCTCCTCCGGGAAGCGCGCGGCCCACTCGTCCCAGTGGAAAGTATTTTTGACAACAACGAAGTCGGGGTCGGCCGTCCACGCGAAGTCGTGCAGCAGCGGCGCCTTGCCCAGCCGATCGGGCACGCCGCGATCGGCGGATCCCGGCGCCAGGAAGCGCGTCACCACCCGGTCGCCTTCGACGCGCGCAGGGCCCTCCTGCACGCCGGACGCTCCGACCTTGCCCTCGTACTTGCGCGGCAGGTCGAGCTCGACGTCGTACCAGCCGTAGTTGGCGTAGAACTCCGTGCTGGCGTGGAACTGGTGGCAGTTCCAGCCGTTGCCCGCCTCCCACACGCCGAGCTTGGGGAACCAATGCGCCGCGAAGAGGAAGTCGTCCTTGTGGCCCGTGCGCCGCCTGACGCGCGGCATGCGCGCCTCCCAGCGCAGTTCGACCATCTGCTCGGCGCCCGGCTTGATCGGCTGCTTCAGTCGCACGCGCGCCACGGTGCGATCGTCCGGGTTGCCGTCGTCGGGGGCGATGTGCTCGAGTCCGCCCACCAGCTCGTCCGCGCCGACCACGATGCTCGTCAGGCGCGTCCAGCCGAACTCGCCGTCCTTCACCACGCCGCCGCGCGTCGTGCCGCCGCCCGGCGCCAAGTGGGTCGAGCGCGTGCTCGCGAAGGCGTTCCAGTACAAGTGGAACTGCAGGTCGGGGATCGTGTCGCGCGTGCGGTTGACGTACCGCACCAGCGCGCGTCCGACGATGCGCCGCTCCGCCTCCTCGTAGCGCGCCTGGATCTGGTAGTCGGCGCGGCAGGGCTCCTCGTCGGCCCGTTGTCGCGGCGCGGGCGCGGCCTGGACCTGGACCAGCACGGCGAGGACGCAGGTCGCGAGGCGCAGCAGGCCGGCCAGCCGGGGGAGCATGCGCCTGAGGATGCCCGAGCGCGGGGAAAAGCTCAAGAATGCAAATCCACAAGCTGTTTAAACGCAAACACTTGTGAGCGATGCGGAAGCCCGTTCCTCAAGCCAGTCCTTTTCCTCTCATGCCCCTCCGAGGGGTGCCGATAACTCCTGCACTAGCCCGCTACCCGCTTGGGAGAGCGCACATGAACATCAACGACGCACAAAGGCCCCACGGACCAGCCCGGGACGCGCAGATCGACCTGACGCGCCCGAACCGCGAGGCCATCGCCAAGGCGCTCGAGGGCCAACCCGAGCGCAAGTCACCCACCGGACGCGCCGCGGCCGGGGAGAAGGGCGGCGCGCAGGACAAGCTGGAGCTGTCGACCGCTTCGCGCATGCTGCTCGAGCGCGCCGAATCCGGCGCGGCGACGGAGAGCGAGCGCCATGCCGCGCGCCTCGCCGAGCTCAAGCAAGTCTACGCGGAGGGGCGCTTGAACACGGCCGAGCGCGTGGAGCGCGCGGCGCGCAAGCTGCTCGCGGGCGAATGAGCCCGCGCCTCGGCGTGATGAAGCACTGAAGTCCGTTCCCCGTCCACCGGACGAAGGACCAGTCGATGATCGGCCATGCCCTCGGGCGTGGCCGATTCCGCTTGCGGGCGACGTCGGACACGCGCCCTTGCACGGCGCCGCGCGCGCGCGCGGCTAAGATCGGACGCATGCGCGCCTTGTCGATCGCGAGGAACCTGCTGCTGCTCCCCTTGGCCTTGGCCTGCGGCCGCGCCGAAGCGCAAGACATCACGGGCCTGTACCTGACCTGGGACGGCGACCCGACGACCACGATGGTGGTCAACTGGGTCGACCTCTATCCGGACTCGCCGGACCTGCTCCTGTGGCGCCGCGAGGGCGAGGGCGCGTGGCGCGAAGCGGTCGCCGTGCAGACGACGGTGGCGCCCACCAGCCTCCAGCGTCGACGCGTGGAGCTCGCCGGACTCGCGCCCGACGCGCGCTACGAGTTCGCCATCGGCAAGGCCCCCGACGCGAAGACCGCCCCGCTCGCCTTCCGCACCCTGCCCAAGGACTTGTCGACGCGGGCCCTGCGCTTCGTCAACGGCGGCGACACCATGGCCACGCGCGAGATGTTCGAGGCCATGTGCCGCCGCTCCACGGCGCTCGATCCCGACTTCGTCGTGTTCGGCGGCGACCTAGCCTACGAGGACGGCGTCAAGGCGACGCGCGTGGTCGACTGGCTGGAGGCGTGGACGCGCACCTCGGTGGCCAAGGACCGGCGCGTCGTGCCGCTGGTTTGCGCCATCGGCAACCACGAGGTGCGCGGGCACTACAAGGGCAAGGCGCCCGTCGACGCGCCGTACTACTACGGGCTGTTCGCGGGCGCGGACGGCTCCTCGACGGGCGTGCTGGATTGCGGAGCGTACTTGTCGCTCGTGCTGCTCGACTCGAACCACACGATGGCGGTCGAGGGCGAACAGGCGCGCTGGCTCGAGCGCGTGCTCGACGCGCGCGAGGGCGTGCAGTTCCTGTTCCCCGTCTACCACTATCCGGCGTGGGGCACGACCAAGGCGCCGAAGGACGGCACGCCGCTCGACGCTCCGCTCGCCATGGCGATCCGCGAGCATTGGGTGCCGCTCTTCGAGCGGCACGGCATCAGCGCCGCGTTCGAGCACGACCACCACAACTTCAAGCGCACCCACAGGATCCTCGCCGGCAAGCGCGACGACGAACGCGGCCTGCTCTACCTCGGCGACGGCGCCTTCGGCGTCAAGACGCGCACCGTGCCGGCCGAGGGCTCCGCGTGGTGGCTGGCCAAGGCGGAAGCGCGCAACCACTTGTGGTGCGCGGACCTCAGGTCCGACGGCACGGCGACCTTGCGCGCCATCGACGACGAGGGCGAGGTCTTCGACTCGGTGGAGCTCCTCGCGCCGCGCACGAAGCCGATCGGGCCCTGAACGCGGTTCAGAGCAGCGCGGCGGCCTGCGCCGCGGCGAACTCCACCAAACGACGCGACGACAAGAGCCACACGTCCGCGCCCTCGGTCTCGCCGTGGTCCTTGCGCGTCTCCTCGAGCCAGCGCTCGAGATGGTCGCGCGTGGACTGGCGAGCCGCGTCGGCGTGGACGCGGGCCGACCAGATCGCCATGCCCGTCTCGGTGGCCAGCAAGTCGACCTCGATGCCGGCGCGCGCGTGCGGCCAACTCGAGAGCTCGACCACCGTTCCCACCACGACGCCGTCGAGGCGGTAGCGCCTGGCTAGTTCGAGGATCGCCTGCGGGTCGGTGCGTCCGCGGCGCAAGGTGTCCTGCCGGGCCGTCTCCTCCAGGTCGTCGAGGTCGAGCGGAACCACTTCGAACGGGACGCCGGCGGCGAGTTCGGCGGCGAACGCGGCTTGCAGCGCCGTGCCGTGCTCGCGTTCGGCGAGCGCGCCTTCGAAGGGCGCGACGCCGACGCGGCGCAGCTCGTAGCTGGCGTAGTCGGAGGCGATGCGGGCGCGCGCGATGGGTTCGAGCTCGGCCCGGCTGCTGGCGCAGCCCGCGCAGGCCAAGGCGAGCGCCAGCGAGGCGGCGTGCTTCATCGCCCACCGCCTTCGACCGCGGCGGCATCGGCGGCGCGCGCCTCGTCGACGGACTTCTCGCGCGTCGCGTCCTTGGGCGCGGCGGTGGAGGCCCGCGCGGCGATCATGTGCTCGAGCAGCAGCTTCTCGGCCTCCAGGCGCTTGATCTGCGCCTGGACGAGGCGACCGGACAAGTCGCGCACCTCGGACTCCAGCGCCTGGACCTTGGTCGCGAGCTCGTCGCCCTTGCCGCGCGCGGCGTCGCGCTCGGCCAGGAGCGCATCGCGCTCCGCGCGGTCCTTCCCGATCTGCGCCTGCAAGGCCTGGACTTCGAGCGCCAGGGCGTCCTTCGCGTCGAGCGCCTGCTGGTACAGCTCCAGCAGGTAGGTGCGGCTGCCTTCGCGCTCGCCCACCGCGCGCACCGGCGCGTCCTGGACGACCACGCCGTCCGCCGCGACGACCGACCCGTCGCGCGCGTACACGCGGCTCGGGCCGTCGACGACGATCGATTCGCGCGTCGCCGCATCTCCGGGCGGTGGTTCGGCCACCGTGGTCTTGCAGGAAGCCAAGGCGAGCAGCAAGGCGCAGGCGGGGAAGGTCTTCATGGCGTGTGCTCCGGACATCGCTTGGGCGGTCACTTGGTGGACGGCTTGCGCGCGTCCGAGGGGTACTCCAGTTCCAGCAAGGTGGTCTCGCCGCAGGAGCAGGTGCATTCGATGGCGCGCACGACGCCGTCGACCTCGACGAGGCGCGCGCGCTTGGCGTGCGTCGACGGCGCCGCAGGGCGCGTCGCGGCCGGCAAGGGACCGGTGGCGTCGACGATCTTGTCGTGCTTGAGGATGCGGGATTCCATGTTCAGGCCTGGCCTCCGTTGGTGCGCGCGAAGCGCCGGTTGAGGCGGTAGATGGCGGCGCCGTGGATCTGGCTGACGCGCGATTCGGTCACGCCGAGGATCGCGGCGATCTCCTTGAGGAGCAGGCCCTCGGCCCAGTACAGCGTGATGACGCTCTTCTCCTGCTCGGGCAGCTCGTGGATGGCCTCGACGAGCAGTTGCTTCTGCTCCTCGAACTCGGCCGAGCCCTGCGGATCGTCGCAGCGCGGATCGGAGAGCAGCGCGGCCAGTCCCTCCCGTCCCTCGCCCGCCTCGCCGTCCAGCGAGCACTCCTGGGCCGCGCGCGCCTCGGCCAGGCAAGCCTCGACCTCCTCGGCCTCCATGCCGAGCTCGGCGGCGATCTCCTCGGGCGTCGGCGCGATCTCGCCCGCCATCAGGCGGCCCTGGATGCAGCCTTCGATGGCGCGCAGCGTCTCGCGACCGTCGCGCGTCAACGCGTCGCGCCGGCGCAGCTCGTCGAGCACCGCGCCGCGGATCCTCGGGTAGGCGTAGGTCGAGAACTTCAAGCCGCGCGCCGGATCCCAGCTGTCGGCCGCCTGCAGCAGGCCGATCATGCCGTACCCCGCGAGGTCCTCGCGTTCCATGCCGCGCGGCACGCCCATGCGTCCGACCACGTGCTTCAACAAGGGCATGTGCTCGAGCACGAGCGCGTCGCGCTCGGCGGGCGTCATCGCGCCCGCGCGCATCGTGTGGTACTCAGGCACCTAGTGCTCCCGGCTGCTCCATGGTGTCAAGCCTTCTTGACGGTGGCGGGCTTCGTGCGCCGTTCCATCGCCGCTCCGGCGGCGCGCACCACGACCAGCGCGACCGCGAAGGCCGCGAGGCCCCGCAGGCACGCGAGCCACACGGGCACGCGGGCGAAGAGCGACACCAGCGCCACCAGCGCGGCTCCGGCGACCGCGACGTGCGTCCCGGCGACCGACCAGCTGGCCCGCAGGCCGTCCTTCCTGTTGTCGATCACGGCGGTCAGGCCCTTGAGCAGGTGGAAAGGGCTTCCCGTTCCGGGCACAGGCGCTCGAAGCGGGCGGCGAGGCGCGCGATGCACGTGCCGAGCAGGCCGGGGACCTGGCCGTCGGCCGCGAAGGGCCGCTGCACGCGGCAGGCGAGCTCCACCAGGCCGGAGGCCGGCAACCACCCCGCGGACTTGGGCGAACGCGACAGGAAGCGCTCGCACACGGCCCGCAGGCGCGTGGCGACGCCATCCGCCTCCTCGGGCGATGCCGCGCGGTTCACGACCACCTCCGGCGTGGGGATCTCGCGGCCGTGCTGCTCGCCGTAGGCGTCCAGGGCCTTGACCAGCCCGTAGGCGTCGGTGAGCGCCGCCGGATCAGGCGTCGTCACCAGCACGACATGGTCCGCCGCGGCGAGGAAGTGCAGCGCGTCCGGGCCGATGCCCGCGGCGCCGTCGCACAGGACGAGGTCGTACTCGCGCGCGAGCTCCTTCAAGAGCCCGACGATGCGCGTGCGCGCGGGCGAGGCGAGGTCCGCCATCCCGAGGTCGCCGCCTCCGCCGCACAGGGCGTCGAGCCCCGGCGCGACTTGCACCAGCGCCGCGCGCGGATCGAGGTCGGAGGCGAGGACGTCCTCGATCGTGGCGACGGGCGAGCGTCCGAGCAGCACGCCCACGTCGGCCAGGCCCAGATCGAGATCCACCAGCAGCACGCGCCTGCCGGTGCGCGCCACGGCGAGCGCCGCGTTGACGGCCAGCATGGTCTTGCCCACGCCGCCCTTGCCGCCCGTGACTGCGACGATGGGGGCCCTGCGCGCGGCGACGAACGTCTCCATGTGCTTCCTTCCGTGGTTCACGACAAGCTCCCGCGCAGGAGGAGATCGGCGGCGTGGTCCGGCGCGGCGCGATGCAGGCCGCGTTCGAGGCCGGGCGCGTCGGAGTAGAACGCCACCGGCAGGCCGCGTTCGAGCGCGAACTCGAGCACCGGAGCGGGCCGGGCGCATTCGTCGAGCTTGGTGATCGAGCAGGCGATCGGAGCCAGCGGGGCGAAGCGCGCGGCGGCGTCCGCCAGCGCGTCGCGCGAAGCGGTGGCCGGCAGCACGAGCTGCGCGGCGAAGCGCAGCTTCGACGAGGCGCCCTTCGAGAGCGGCGCGAGCTTGGCGGCGTCGGAGCGCGCATCGCCCGCCGTGTCGACCAGCACCATGTCCGCGCCGTAGAGGTCGGCGATCTCGAGCGCGTGGTCGCCGCGCGGCGCGACGAAGGGCAGGCCGGCGGCCGCGGCCGCCTGCAGCAGGGGCTCGCAACCACCCGGGCGTTCCGCGTCCAGCGACGCCAGCGCGACCTTGCGGCCGGCGGCGGCGCGGCGCCGCGCCAGTCGCGCGACGAGGCTCGTCTTGCCCGCGCCGGTCGGGCCGGCGAAGGCCACGATGTGCGTCGCGCCGGAGACGCGCGGCAGCGGCACGGTCGGATGCAGGGCGGAGAGCGCCTCGGCGACGAGGTCCATCGCGTGTCCTTCCCCCGCGCGCGCCGACGCCGCTGCGCGCACGCGTTCGACGAAGGCCTCGCTGGCGCCGCGGGCCGCGAGTCGCGCGCAGGCTTCCCGCAGCGGATCGCGCCGCGGTCTCGCGGGCGCGGCGGCGGCGACTTGGCGCACGGCGACGGCCAGCGCCACGTCTCCTCCCTGGAGGACTTCCTGCGACAGGACGACGGCGGCCTCGCCGTGCGCCGTTCGCGCACGCTGCAAGGCGTCGAGCAGGGAACGTCCCACGATGCGATCGATGTGCATGCTCTAGTCCTCCATCCGCACGATGGCGGTCGTCTGGATCGAACGGGCGGGCGCGACCTCGTTGTAGGAGAGCACCGCGACCTTGGGCAGCGAACTGCGCGCCAGCTCCGTCAGGAAGCGGCGCACGTTGGAGCGCGCGAGGATCACCACGTCCTTGCCGCCCTTGGTCGACGTGGCGACGGCCGCGGCCGTGCGCTCCATCAACTTCTGCAGCCAGGCCGGGTTCACTGCCGCGCCCTCGGGACCGCCGCCGTTCACCGCGGCGGCGAGCTTGTTCTCGATGTCGGGATCGAGCGTGACCGCGTGCACGACGCCGTCGCGGTCGGCGTGCGACTCGACCAGCGCGCGCGCCAGGCGCATGCGCACCAGCTCGACCATCTGCTCGGTGTCCTTGGTCTTGCCGGCGTTGTCGGCGCAGGCCTCGAGGATCGCCGGCAGGTTGCGCACGGAGACGCCTTCGCGCAGCAGGCCGCGCAGGACGCGCTGCACGTCGCCGTAGCTCATCTTCGACGGGACGAGCTCGTCGACGACCGCGGGCGAGTTCTTCTTGACGGCGTCGACCATCTCCTTCACGTCGTCGCGCGTCAGGATCTCGCCGATCTGCGCGCGCAGCGTCTCCGCGAGATGCGTCACCAGCACGCTGGTCGGATCGACGACGGTGTAGCCGCGCACCTCGGCCTCGTCGCGCGCGGATTCCGCGATCCACCACGCCGGCAGGCCGAAGGCGGGGTCGCGGGTCTCCTTGCCGCGCACCTTGCCGCTGGCGCCGCCGCCGTCCATGGCGAGGAACTGCCCGGGTTCGATCTCGCCATGGGCCACCTCGTGGCCGCCGACGAGCACGCGGTAGCCGTTGGGCGCGAGGCGGATGTTGTCCTTGATGCGCACCGGGGGCAGCACGATCCCCTCCTTCAGCGCGAACCGCTTGCGCAGTTGCTGCACGTGGTCGAGGATCCCCGCTCCGCCCTTGTCCTGCACCAGCGGGATGAGCTTGAAGCCGATCTCGAGCGACACGCGGTCGACCGCCAGCAGCTCCTCGACCTTCTGCTCCTCCTTCGCGGCGGGCTCGCCCCCCGCGGCCGGGACCTTGGCGGTCGACGGCGCGGCGAACAACTCCTCCGCGCCCTCCTTGCCGCGCGTCGCGCGCCACATGAGGACCAGCACCGTCGCCAGCACCCAGAACGGCAGCGGCGGCAGTCCCGGCAGCAACCCCACCACGAACAGCATGCCCGCGGCGATCAGGGTCGCCTTGGGCCGTCCGCCGACCTGCGCGAAGAGGTTCGTGCCCAGCGTGCGTTCGCTGTTGCTCTTCGTCACGAGCACCGCCGCGGCGGTCGACACGAAGAGGGCCGGGATCTGCGACACGAGTCCGTCGCCGATCGAGAGCTTCGAGTACTTGTCGACCGCCTCGGCCACCTCCATGCCAGCGAAGCTGCCGAGCGCGATGCCTCCGACGAGGTTGAGGGCCGTGATGATCAATCCGGCGATGGCGTCGCCGCGCACGAACTTCGAGGCGCCGTCCATCGCGCCGTAGAACTCGGCTTCGGTGGCCACGGCCGCGCGGCGGCGGCGCGCCTCGTCCGCGTCGATCATGCCGGCGTTCAGGTCGGCGTCGATCGCCATCTGCTTGCCGGGCATGGCGTCGAGCACGAAGCGCGCGGCGACTTCGCTGACGCGGCCCGAGCCCTTGGTGATGACCACGAACTGGATCACCACGAGGATCAGGAACACCACCAGTCCGACCGCCAGGTTGTCGCCGGCGACGTAGTGGCCGAAGGCCTCGATGATCCTGCCGCCGTCCCCGGAGGTGAGGATCAACCTGGTGCTGGCGACGTTGAGCCCCAGGCGGAACAGCGTCGTGAACAGCAGGATCGTCGGGAAGGTGTTCAGCTCCGCGGCGCTCTTGGCGTTGATCACCACCAGCAGCAGCAGGAGCGAAACGGCCAGGTTGATCGCGAGCAACCCGTCGAGCACCCAGGGCGCGACGGGCACGATCAGCGTGACGAGCATGCCCATCACGCCGATGGCGAGCAGCGCGTCGGCCCAGCGCTTGAGGAAGGCGCCCGCGTCGCGGACCTCGTTGGTGGCGGATTCGGCCATGGATCAGCTTCCTTGCGCGGCGGCGGGCGCGAGGCCCTTCACGCGGTAGACGTAGGCCAGCACCGCGGCGACGGCCTCGTAGTAGCCTTCGGGCACCTGGTCCCCGATCTCGACCTGGCGGTGCAGCGCGCGCGCCAGCGGCACGTCCTCGTACAGCACCACCTCGTGCTCGGCGGCGACCGCCTTGATCCGCTGCGCCACGGCGTCGACGCCCTTGGCGACCACCCACGGAGCCGTGCGCCCGAGGCGCGCGCCCTCGGCCTCGTCCCAGCGCAGCGCGACCGCGTAGTGCGTGGGGTTCGTCACGACGACGGTGGCCTTGGGCACGTCGGCCATCATGCGGCGACGCGCCATCTCGCGTTGCACGGCGCGGATCTTGGCCTTGATGTGCGGATCGCCTTCGGTCTGCTTGTGCTCGTCCTTGATGTCCTTCTTCGACATCTTGAGCTCGTTGTCGTGCTGGCGGCGCGTCCAGAACCAGTCGAGGCCGGCGATCGCCACCGCGGCGACCAGCGCGGCCGAGACGCAGCGCAAGACGAACCACCCCGCCGCGGAGAGCACCGGCCCGAGATCGTTGCCGGGCAAGGCCGACAAGGCCGGCAGCGACGACCACGCGGTGATCGAGACGGCCGCGGTGATGGCGACGATCTTCAGCGTCGCGGTGGTCGTGCGCATGACGGCGCGCATGCCGAAGATGCGCTTCAGGCCGCTGGCCGGGTTGATCTTGTTGGCGTCCGGGGCGATCGCCTTGGGCGCCATGCGGAAGCCCACCTGGCCGTAGCCGCCCAAGAGCCCCGCGACGAACAGCGGCGCGACCACCAGCGCGGCGGGCAGCGCGACGCCCTGCGCGGCGGCCCAGAACCAGCCGGAGACCATCTGCTCGTCGAAGGAAGCCGCGCCCCATTCGGGCAGCAGCGCGATGGACCCGTCGATCAAGGCGCCCGTCGCCGCCGCCAGTTGCGCGCCGCCGAACATGAGCGCGAGCACGGCGACGAGCAGGGAAGCCGCGCCGATCACGTCCTGCGACAAGGCCACCTGCCCCTGTTCGCGCGCTTCGTCGCGCCGCCTTGGGGTGGCTTCCTCGGTCTTGTCGTCCTTGTCGTCGTCGTTCTCGGCCATGGATCAACCACCCAGCGCGTCCAGCGTGCGTCCGATGCCGTCGTCGAGCCCCTCGTACAGGCGCGAGAGCGCCGGAGCGAGCAGCGGCACGAACGCCAGGAGCGCGACCAGCCCCACGGCCACGCGCGCCGTGAAGCCCAGCTCGTTGACGTTGAGCTGCGGCACGAGCCGCGCCAGCACGCCCATCAGCACGCTCAAGGTGAACAGGAGCACGAGCATCGGAGCCGCGAAGACGAGCCCCGCCTCGAACATCTGCACGAACATCCCGCCCGCGAGCACGTGCAGATCCTGCGAGAAGGAGACCACGCCCACCGGGGCGCGCTCGAAGCTCGAGGCCAGCCCGCGCAGCAGCAGGTGGTGCCCGTCGACCGCCAGCAGGCCGAGGTAGAAGAAGATCTCCCAGAGCTGGGTGACGACCGGCGTGTTGACGCCCGTGGCGGGGTCGACGATCGAGGCCATGTTGAAGCCCATCTCGTGGCCGACCATCTCGCCGGCCACGCGCACCGCCACGAGCACGATGTGCAGCGTGAACGCCAGCGCCAGCCCGATGACCACCTCGCGCAGCACGAGCACGCCGTACTCGATGGCGCCCGGCTGCTCCGCCAGCGGCTGCCCGTGGGCGCCGTGCAGCAGCAGCGCCAACCCCATGATCAGCGCCACCTTGTAGGCCGAGAAGCCCGTGCCGCTGCCGAGCAGCGGCGCGCCCACGACCAGCGCCGCCGCGCGCGCGGCGTGCAGGCCGAAGGCCTCGAGCATCCCGGGCTGCAAGGCGAGCTCCATCACGACAGCCCGAAGCTCACGAGTTGGGACAGGACGCGTTCCGTGTAGTCGCGCATCAGCTGCAGCGCCGGCGCCAGCAGCAGCAGCACGACCAGCATGGTCGCGAGCATCTTGGGGATGAGCGACATCGTCTGCTCCTGCACGCTGGTCAGCGCCTGGAACAGGCTGACGAGCAAGCCGACCACGAGGCCGACCACGAGCACCGGCCCCGAAAGCACGATGGTCGTCAGCAGCAGGTCGCGCGCCAGGTCGGTCAGTTGGAGTTCGAGGTCCATCGCGTCACGACACCTGGAAGGAGGTCACGAGCGACTCGCACACGAGGTGCCAGCCGTCGACGAGCACGAAGACGAGGATCTTGAACGGCGTCGAGATCATCACCGGCGGCAGCATGAACATGCCCATCGACAGCAGGATGCTGGACACCACGAGGTCGATGACGAGGAAGGGCAGGAACAGCAGGAAGCCCATCTGGAACGCGGTCTTGAGCTCCGAGAGCACGAAGGCCGGCACCACCACGCGCAGCGGCAGCTCCGGCTCGACGCCCGCGGCCACGTCCTCGGGCGGAGGCTCCGGCAGCTTCGCCATCTCGACGAACAGGTCGATCTCGCTCTGGCGCGTGTTCGCCAGCAGGAAGCCGCGCAGCTCGACCCAGGCGTTCTCCCCCGCCTGCTCCATCGAGATCTCCTGCGCCTTGTACGGCAGGTAGGCCTTGTCCCACACGCGTTCGGCGACCGGCGCCATGACGAAGCTCGTCAGGAACAGCGCGAGGCCGATGATGACCGGGTTCGGCGGCAGCTCGTTGACGCCCATCGCGCGGCGCACGAACGACAGCACGATCACGATGCGCGTGAAGCTGGTGACCGTGACGAGGATCGCGGGCAGCAGCGACAACACCGTCAGGAGGACCGCGATCTCCACCGCGGTCGCCATGCGGCCGTCCATGGCGCCGGTCGGGACCGGACCCTGCATGGGCGCGACCCCGGCGAAGTTCGCCAGGGGCTCGGCGGCCGCGGCGACGCTCGCGCCGTCCTGGGCGAACGAAGGCAGCGCCAGGATGGCCGCGATCAGCAGGATGCGCAGTAGGTCCTTCACGCCATCCCCTCCTTGCCGCGCAGCCTCGAGAACACCTTGCTGAACGCGTCCGCGTCCACCTTGGTCGATCCCGCTTCGCGCGCGGGCGCCACCACGGGGTCGAGCTCCGCGATCAGCGCGATCTCCTTCTCGCCCAGGCCCAACGCGAACGTCCGGTCGTAGCAGCGCACCACCGCGAGGCGCTGCTTGCCGCCGAGCGGCATCAGGTCGAGGACCTGCAACGAGCGCTTCTCGGCGCGCGCCCGCACCGCCCCCGCCACCAGCTTCTTGAAGCCGAAGGCCAAGAGGCCCAACGCGAGCAGCAGCAGCACGCACACCAGCAGGTAGCGCGTCAGGTCCGGCCCCTGGGCGGCGGTTCGAGTCGATTGAGCCAGCAGGCCGAGCGTGAGGTTGGCGTCCATGGGTCACGCCCCCGCAGAGCAAGGGGAGTGCCAACCACCGAAATCAGGCGCGAGTGGCATTGGCGAGGCCACCAAGGCCGACTGAGAAGTAGACAGCCCACAGGGAGATGGCGCCAAAAGCAACAACTGTTGCTTTTGGCAACAGCCACAAGCACCTGAGTTGGATGCGCCGCTGGCGTCTGTCTATATCGTCATGCACACCTACCCGCTGCACATGGACGCCTCCACTTCCGCGGCATTCGAGCGCATCCTCGCCGCCGGCTTCGAGCCGCGCCTGGCGCCGTTCCCCCACCGCGTCGTCGTGATGGTCGTGACGGCGCAGGGCATCCTCGACAACGGCGGCTTCGCCTACCTGCTCGGCCTGCCCTTCGATCCGCCGGCCGACGAGCAGGACTTCGTGCGCGCCTACGCCGCCATCGGAGCCCACGACTGCGCCGCGGCGGTCGAAGCGGCGCTCGCGCGCAAGGGCTCGGGCGCCGCGCTCGACTGGAGCGACCTCGACGCCGTGGTCGTCGGCCGCGGGGACGAGATCGACGCGCGCCTGGCGGCGTGGATCCACGACAACCGGGACCTGCTGCCGTGATGCCGCCGCGACTCCCGCGGCGCATGTTGCCGCTCCGCGCCCTCGTGCTCGCGCTCGCGGCGCCATGGATGTGCGCTTGCACCGACGCCGAGGAACGAAGCTCGCCCGCGCAGCAGGAGCGACGCGACGCCGCGCACGACGCGGATCCAGCGCGCGAAAAGCGCGACGACGACGGACTCGCGGGCTCGACCGGCGCAGCCGAGGCCGCGAGCTTCGAGCCCTCCTCCGCATGGACGGGTCCCGCCATGGCATGGAAGAGCGACGACGGCGTGCTGTCGGCGGAACTGCGACAAGGCTGGACCATCGCGCGCGCCGAGGCGGGCCGCGTCCTCGTCGATCCGGGGCTGCGGCCGACGGACACGCTCGATTGCCTGCTCGTCGTCGTGTGGGGCGAGCTCGACGAGTCGCAGCGCGCGCTGGACGCCGCCGGGATCATGCAGGCGCAGGACGAGGAGTTGCGCGCGGAACTGCGCGCCCAGCAGGTCGACCTGCGACGCGCCAAGTCCGCGCCCACGCGCGTCGACGCGCATGGACGGGACGCCGCCGAGCAGGTCTACGAAGGACGCGCGGCGGGCGAAGCGGTGCGCACCTGGGTCGGCACCACCATCCAGGACGGCTGGCACGCGACGGTCGTGGCCGTGGTCGCCGCCGGACGCGAAGCGCGGTTCCTGCCCGGCGCCAAGCGGCTGCTCTCTTCCGCTCGATTGGCCGCGCCGAAGCGGGACGCGCGGGCGGAGGCGCGCCTCGCCGGCGCCGAGTTCGGCGGACGACAGGACTTCGGCGCGGGCGGCGCCATCGACGTGGCGTACCGCTTCGAAGGCGATGGAGGCGTGGTGCGCACGTCGCTCGTCTCCGGCAGCTTCGGCGTCGACGGAGCCGTGGGAGGCGAGTCGACGAAACGCGGTCGCTGGACCTGCGACGGCGAGCGCGTGCGCATGCGCTTCGACGACGGAGTCGAGGAGGCGCGGCTCGAGCTGCAGGGGTCGAGGGCGCGAGCGCTGGTCGTGGGCCGCATGCGTTGCGCCCGGCTCTGAGCCCGCGACGAGGGCGGACGAACGGTTCGCGCCCGAGGGTCGCCACGGGAGGAGCACTCCAACATCCCCGACCGCGCCTCGTAGGCTACGCTCGTGCCCGCGGCGACGCGCCGCGCCCGCGAAACGGACGGAAGGAACCACACCATGCGCCTGCACCTCGCTTCCCTCTTGCTGTGCGCCTGCGCCGCTTGCAGCACCCAACCGCGCGACGCCGCCAGCGCCGAGTCCGCGCCGCAGCCCTCCACGCCCGCGCCCGTCCAGCCGCCCACCACGACCACCATCATGGCCAAGTCCTACAACGAGCTCCCGCCCGAAGCCGCGCGCGTCATCCTGCGCAAGGGCACGGAACGCGCCTTCACGGGCGAGTACACCGACAACAAGGCCGAAGGCGCCTACATCTGCCGCCAGTGCAACCTGCCGCTGTACCGTTCCAGCGACAAGTTCGACTCGCGCTGCGGATGGCCTTCGTTCGACGACGAACTGCCCGGCGCGGTGCGGCGCGAGATGGACGCGGACGGCCACCGCACGGAGATCCTGTGCGCCAACTGCGACGGCCACCTGGGACACGTCTTCCTGGGCGAGGGCTTCACGAAGAAGGAGACGCGCCACTGCGTCAACTCCATCTCGATGGTCTTCGTCCCCGCCGGCGCGCCCGTCCCGCCGACGATCAAGCTCGAGCGCTGAGGGCGCGCGTCAACCGGCGAGGTCGAGGCGACCGCCGCCCTCGTGGGGCTGCAGCAACGGCGCGAGCCGCGCGCGCGTGGCGCGCACGCGCTTGATGCGTTCGCCGCACAGCTCGAGCTGGGTGCGGGCGCGATCCTCGACGATGGCGTGCAGCGCGACGAGCTCCTGCAGCGCGCGGGCGCACGCCGCGCGCCTGTCGCCCTCGGCTTGGCGCGCCTCGTCGGCCAGCACGCACAGGCGATCCGCGGCGTCCGCCACGGCGCGCAGCCCGGCTTCCAGCCGCCCCGCGTCCGCGTCGGGGCCATCGAGCCTCGCCAGCAGTCCGAGGAGCGAGCGGCGCAGGTCCTCGGAAGTCGCCTCGAAGGAGCTCACGAAGCGCGGCTCCCGGCGATGGACTGGATCTCGACCTGGCGCCAACCGTCGAGCAGCGTGGCGAGCACCTTGCGGGCCTCGTGGAGGTGCGTGGCGTCGCGTTCGTTCGTGGCGCGGGCGAAGCAGTCCTCGCACCACAAGTACAGGCGCTCGAGGTCGCGACTCGCGGATCCGCCCGCGTCGTGGTCGAGCGCGCAGCGCAGCTCCACCACGATGGCGTCGGCGCGGCCGATCCAGTGCGCGTACTGCGAACGCGGGTCGGCGGGATCGCACAGCAGCGCCCGGTCCACGAAGCGCAACGCGCCCTCGTACAGGAGGCGGGTGATCTTCACGGGCGGAGCGTTCTCGATCGAGTGCTCGGTGTAGGCGCGGGCGGCGTCGTGGGCGTTCATCGTTCGTTGGCTCCCCTGTCGATCCGTCAAATGAGTCCGACCAGCGCCGATTGCAGCGCGGCGCCCTTGGCGTTGAGTCCGCCCATCACGTCCTCGAGCTTGGCGAACTTCTGGATGAGCGAGGCTTCGTACTTCTCGAGGTAGTACTCCTTGTCCTCGATCTGGTCGTTGAGCCGGGCGATCGCGTCGTTCAGCGTCTGCGTCTTGGCGTCGAAGAGCCCCTTGAGCACCGTGCCCGAGGGCCCATCCGAGGTGCCGAACATGCGCTCGATGGCGCGATCCAGCTTGGCGGCGAGGCCCGAGTCGGTCGTGGTGTCGACGTAGTAGCCGGGCGTGTTGGGCGCGGCACCGCCGTTGTCGAACCCGTCCGAGTCGACGAACAAGTCGGCGAAGGCCTCGAGGTTCCCGAGGATCTTCTCCTCGAGCTTGGTCTTGTCGAGCGTGATCTTGCCGTCGTTCTCCTTCTCGAAGCCCATCAAGCCGAGCGTCGAGTAGCCCGTCGTGTCGGCCGTGACGACCGCCAGCGGCACGTTGAACAAGGCGTCGTCGATGGACGAGCGCACCTGGCGCAGCAGCGAATCTCCGAACAGCGGTCCGCCAGGCCCGTCGTCCTCGCTGTAGGTGTTCTGCGTGTTGACGAAGGAGATGATCGCGTTGTACGCGACGACGAGGTCCTCGACCTTCGAGACGACCGCCTCGGTGTCGGCCTCCACGCTGAAGTTGATGGTCTTGGCCGGATCGGCCGCCTCCACCACCAGCGACAGGCCGGTGATCACGTCGTTGAACTCGTTGGTCGTGCGCTCCACCTGCAGGCCGTCGATGACCGCCACGGCGTTGGATCCGACCGTGATGTTGTCCGCGCTCTGCGCGACGCCGTTGGCGTCCGGCCCGGCGCCGTCGATGGTCAGGCCGCCCACGGTCGACGAGATGTTCGAGATGCGCCCGGCGACGCCGCTCTCCTTCGAGGTCAGCACGAGCTTCCACGAAGGCGCGGTCGAGGTGCCGGTGTTGACGACGGTGGCCTCGACGTCGTCGCCGGCGGCGGTGTTGATGGCCGCGGCGATCTCCTCGAGCGAGGACGAGGCCTGGTCGATGGCGATCGAGTGGTTGGCGCCGCCGGCCGTGAACGACACCACCTGGCCCGCGCCGGTGGCCAAGTCGACGGACTTGTCGGCCACGCCGTCGAAGGTCCAGCGGTCGATGGCGGCCAGCGACAGCACCTTGAGCGTGTGGTTGGCCTCGATCGCCTCGCCGGTGGCCTCGAAGCTGGCGACGCCCTCCTCGCTCGGCGCGACCTTGAACTCCAGCAGGTTCTTCAGCTGCGACAGCTGCTTGGCCTTCGACTGCAGGTCCTTCACCAGGTTCTTGAACTCGCCGATCTTGGCGAGCTTGTCCTGCTCGACCGCCTTCTTGCCGGCCAGTTGGTTGATGGGGATGGTCTCGAGCTTGACGAGTTGCGAGATGATCGCGTTCGTGTCGAGCCCGCTGCCCAGTCCGCCGATGCCGATGCCTGCCATGGTGGGTTCCTCGCCGTTGGTTATCGGAGGCTCGCGGGGGTCGCGTTAGCGCCGATTCGCGGCGCCATCCGCGGCCGGAAGTTCCTTCCGTGCGTCCTTCCCCGCGACGGGAGCCGCGCGCCGCGACGCCCGGAACGCAGCGGGACCCGCCCGGAGGCGAGTCCCGTGCTTGCGATCCGTGCCGCTCCCGCGGAGGAGCACTGGGGACTCGGGGGGCCGAGGCCCCCCGGGTTCCGCGGGAGCGCGAGGATCAGCCCAGCAGACGCAGCGCGAGCTGCGGCTGGACGTTGGCCTGCGACAGGACCGACACGGCGGCTTGCTGCAGGATCGAGTTGCGGGTCAGGTCCGCGGTCTCGTAGGCCACGTCCACGTCGCGGATGCGGCTTTCGGCGGCCGAGAGGTTCTCGCGGGCCGACTGGATGCTCGTGTAGGCCGAGGTCAGCCGGTTCTGCGAGGCGCCCAGCGCGCCGCGCGCGGTGTTGACCGTGTCGATGGCCGTGTCGATCAGGCCGATCGCCGTGTTGGCGTTGGCCGCGGTGTCGACCGCGACCGTGTCGACGCCCAGCGTGGCCGTCGTCGTGTCCTGGAGGGTCACGTCGATGGTCTCGCTGGCGTTGATGCCGACCTGGATCTCGGCGGTGGCCGTCGTGCCGTCGAGCAGCGCGACGCCGTTGAACTCGGTCGAGCTCGCGATGCGGTCCAGTTCGGCCGTCAGCGCGGTGACTTCGTCGTTGATCGTCGTGCGGTCGGCGGCGCTCAGGGTGCCGTTCGAGGCTTGCACGGCGAGCTCGCGCATGCGGCCCAGGATGTTGCTCGCTTCGTTCAGCGCGCCTTCGGCGGTCTGCACGAGGCTGATGCCGTCCTGGGCGTTGCGCGCGGCGGCGCCGTAGCTGCGGATCTGCGAACGCATGCGCTCGCTGATGCCGAGGCCGGCGGCGTCGTCGGCGGCCGTCGCGACGCGCAGGCCCGACGACAGGCGCGAGAAGTTGCCTTGCAGGCGGCTCGAGACGTTGCCCAGGTTGCGCTGGGCCGTCAGCGAAGTGATGTTGGTGTTGACTCTCAGTCCCATGGTGGTTCCTCAGAAGTGTTTCGGATCTCTCTCGTCTCCCGCGCCCGACCACGGCGTCCTTGTTGGTGCATCGCGGAGGAGGGCCTGGGTGCGCTCGACGGGGGAGATTGCACGCTCCATCCGCCTCGCGCACGGGCGCTGCAAGGGCCCTCCACCGCGGCGCGGACGCCGCAGCTGTGCTGTGTGGTTCGCGGCGGCGCGCGGCGCTCGCGTCAAGGAAACTTGACGGTGCGCCCGCGGGCTGCCGGCTTCGTGGTTGGCAAGGAACAGTCGCCGGGCGGGAGGCGCTCGCGCCCCGTGCCGCCCTCCGGCCTCCGGGCCCGCTGGACCGGGGGAACCGCCTCGCGACGGCCCCCCCTTCAGCGATCGGCCACCAGAGGCCGAGTTTCGTCAGCCTTGCAGCAGCGACAGGGCGATCTGCGGCTGCGTGTTGGCCTGCTGCAGGATGCTCACGGCGGCCTGCTGCATGATCGTGTTGCGGGTCAGGTCGGCCGTCTCGCTGGCGACGTCCACGTCGCGGATGCGGCTTTCGGCGGCCGACAGGTTCTCGCGCGAGTTGGCGATCGAGGCGATCGCGCTCTGCAGGCGGTTCTGGCTGGCGCCCAACGCGCCGCGCGCCGAGTTGACCGTGTCGATCGCGGCGTCGACGAGGCCCAGGGCGGTGTTGGCGCCCGCCGAGGTGGTCACGTCGACGGTGTCGACGCCCAGCGTCGCGGCGGTCGCGTCCTGCAGCGTGATGTCGATCGTCTCGTTCGCGTCGAGGCCGACTTGGATCGAGGTCGTGGCCGACGAACCGTCGAGCAGGTTGATGCCGTTGAACTCGGAGGCGTCCGAGATGCGGTCGATCTCGGCGATGATCGCCGTGACTTCGTCGTTGATCGTCGTGCGGTCGGCGGCGCTCAGCGTGCCGTTGGCGGCCTGGACCGACAGCTCGCGCATGCGGCCCAGCAGGTTGCTGACCTCGTTGAGCGCGCCTTCGGCGGTCTGCACGAGGCTGATGCCGTCCTGCGCGTTGCGGCCGGCGGCGCCGAGCGAGCGGATCTGCGAGCGCATGCGCTCGCTGATGGCGAGGCCGGCGGCGTCGTCGGCGGCCGTCGAGATGCGCAGGCCCGAGGCCAGGCGCGAGTAGTTGCCGCCGAGGCGGCTGGTGACTTGGCCCATGTGGCGCTGGGCGGTCATGGACGCGATGTTGGTGTTGACTCTCAGACCCATGATTCGACTCCTGTTTCGTCTTCCGGTGGTTTCGTGTCGCTGTGGTGGTCGTTCGCGGCGTTGGCCTCGTCCGACCGGGGAAGGTTCTCGTCGGGGTCGCGGGGCGCTTGAGGGCGCGCCGCGGTTTTTCCGCGGAAGTCGAGGTGGAATCCTTTTCCGGCTCGCGCCGGACGACGGACGCGGAAGGCCGCGCCCCGGCGAGGTAGAGTTCAATCCGTGAAGGTCCGCATCCTCGTGGTCGACGACGAAGCGCCGCTGCGGCGCGCGTTGCGCGCGCTGCTTTCCGCGCTCGGGCACGAAGTGCACGAAGCGGAGGGCGGGCGCGCCGCGCTGGCGGCGTTGAAGAAGGCGCCCTGCGACCTGGTGCTGCTGGACCTGCACATGGAAGGCGGCGGCGGACTCGAGGTGCTGCCCGAGCTGCGCCGCCTGCCGGAGGCCCCGGCCGTCGTCGTGCTCACAGGTCGCGCCGACGTCTCCGCCGCCGTCGAGGCGATGCGCGCCGGCGCGGCCGACTTCCTGCAGAAGCCCGCGGACGCGGCCATGCTCGAGGCGGCCATCGTGCGCGCGCTGCGCTTGCGCGGCGTGTCAAGGGAACGCGACAGGCTGCGCGCGGACCTCGGCGCCTTGCGCGCTGGTCCGATCCTCGGGTCCTCGCGCGCCATCGAGGCCGTGCGCGAGGCGATCGTGCGCGTGGCCGCCGCCCCGCGCACCACAGTGCTGGTGCTGGGCGAGTCGGGCACGGGCAAGGAACTCGTGGCCCGCGAGATCCATGCGCGCGGCGCGCGCGCCGAAGGCCCGTTCGTGGCGCTCAACTGCGCCGCGGTCTCGCCCGAGCTGATGGAGGCCGAGTTGTTCGGCTACGAATCCGGCGCCTTCACCGGCGCGGCCGCGGGCGGCCGCGAGGGACTCTACGGCGCGGCCGAGGGCGGCACGCTCTTCCTGGACGAGGTCGGCGAGATGGCGCCCGTGCTGCAGGCCAAGTTCCTGCGCGTGCTGCAGGAGCGCACCTACCGCAGGGTCGGCGGCGTCGTCGACCTGGCCGCCGACGTGCGCATCGTCGCCGCCACCAACCGCGACCTCGAGGCCGAGGTCGCCGCGGGCCGCTTCCGCGAGGACCTGTACTACCGGTTGAACGTGCTCTCCGTGCAGGTGCCTCCGCTGCGCGCGCGCGGCGAGGACGTGCCGTTGCTGGCAGAGCACCTGCGGGCGCGCTTCGCCGCCGAGCTGGGTCTCTCCGGCGGCGGCTTCGAACCCGAGGCGCTGGAGCGCCTGCGCCGCCACGGCTGGCCCGGCAACGTGCGCGAGCTGAAGAACACCGTCGAGCGCGCCGTGCTTTCGGCGCGCGACGCCCTCGTGCGCGTCGCCGACCTCGGACTCGACGCGTCCGCGACGGGCGGGTCGGTGGGCGACCTCGAGCACCTCACGCTGGAGGCGGCCGAGCGCGTGCTGATCCTGCGCGCCCTGCAGCGTTGCGGCGGCAATCGCTCGCAGGCGGCGCGCGAACTCGGTCTGAACCGGGCCACGCTCCACAAGAAGCTGAAGGCTTGGCAGGGAACTCCCGGGGCCTGAAGCGGGGAATCGGGCTGGCGGCCGCCGACGTGCGCCGTCGTGGGGCCAAGGGCCTTAGGAAAAGCGCTGGAGAAGCAGGTCGATCTCTTGATAGTCGACGCAAATAGATATCTCGTAATGACTTAAACACAAATTGCATCCAGACGAAGGCGGCGCAAGCCGGGCTCCACCGTGGGAAAAACAGTCCTCCACCCGGAAGAAAGTGCGGGTTTGGAGCCCGTCGGGGTCAAGGCGAGCGCGCGGTCGTGACGAAAGAGGCGGTGTCCCGAGGGAAGGAACTCCCCGGGTCCGGAATCGCCTTCCATGACCAACGCCACCGACACCGCCGCAGCGCGCCGCTCCTTGAAGGTGCTGCTGGTCGAGGACGAGCGCGCCACCGCGCAGGCCTTGGCGACCTTGCTGTCGCGCCGCGGACATGTGGTGACCGTGGTCGGCGACGTGCACGAAGCGCTCGTCGAAAGCGGGCACGATGTGGTGGTGGCCGACGTGTCGCTGCCCTCGGGCAGCGGCCTCGAAGTGCTGGCGAAGAAGCGCGCGCGGGGCGAAACGCCGCACGCGATCGTCACGACGGGCGACGCGGGCGTCGAATCGTGCCGCGCGGCCCTCAAGCTCGGGGTGGCCGAGTACCTCGCCAAGCCCTTCCGTCCCGACGAACTGGTGCGCGCCGTCGAAGGCGCGCCCGCGGCCGCGGCGGACGCATCGAACAACCAGGCCGCCGAATCCGGCTGGCGCGGATCGTGCGCGGGCGCGCCCGAGGCCTGCTCGCGCCTCGTCGCCGAGCTCGTCGCGCGCACGCTGGCCCGCGGCGTGGGCGCCGCCTGCCGCGCCCGCATCGGATCGGCCCTGTCTGAAATCCTTGACAACGCCTGGCGCCATGGACGCGCGGCCCGCATCGACCTCGCGGCGCGCTTCGAGGGCCGCGACCTCGTGATCGTCGTCTCCGACGACGGCGTGGGCTTCGAACCCGCGTCGACCGGCCTCGATGGCGTCGCCGGCAGCGGCCTGGCCCGCGCGCTGGCGCTCGCCGAGGACCTGCGGGTGGAGTCCGCCCCCGGCCGCGGCGCGCGCGCCACGCTGCGCTTCACGCCGTGGAACGCGAGCTTCGCCGACGACGGCGTGCTCGACCTGTCGGACGCCGACTGGACGACGCCCGAGACCGCGCGCCGCGTGCTCGACGCCATCCGCGCCGACGAGACCGTCCACCTGAACCCCGCGCTGGCCGTGGTGGCCGGCCGCTTGTTGTCGCACGACGCCTCGCGCTCGGCGCGCAAGGCCCTTTGGAGCTGAGCCCATGGCCGCCAAGGGAGACGCCAAGGAAGCCTTCGACCTCGACGAGGACCTGTTCTCGTTCCCGGTCGTCGAGATGACCTTGGAGGGCGTCAAGGAAGTGAAGCCCGTCGCCGCCGAGCCCGCCAAGCCGGCCGAAGCCGGTGCGCCCCGCGCCGCTGAGGCTCCGGCCGAGCGCGCGCCCGTCGCGACGCCCGCGAGCTCCGCCACCGTCGCCGCCGAGGAGGCGGTCGCCAAGGCGAGCGCGCTGGTCGAGCACATCGAGCGCGTCGCGCCCGAGCTCCTGGAAGTCGAACGCGCGCCCGCGCCGCGCCCCGCGCAAGCTCGTTCGAGCAAGCCCATGCTGGCCATGGTGGGCGCCGCCGTCGCGGCCAACCTGCTGGTGGCCGCGCTGTTCTGGAACGCCACCACGACGATGGGCGCGGGCGTAGAGGAGATGCGCGCGGAGCTCGCGCGCAACGCCGAGCGCATCGCCGAGCAGAACCAGCACCTCGCCGAGCAAGGCCGTCGCCTCGCCGAACTCGACGTGCGCGGCTCGCCCGCGCCGGAGGCGCTCGAGCAGCGCGCCGCGCCGCTCGAGGAGCCGGAAGCCGCCGCGTTGCGCCTCGCGAAGGAGGAGCTCGCGCTCGGTCGCCATGGCGAGGCGCGCGCGCGCTTGTCGCGCCTCCTCGCGCGCATCGACGCGCTGGACGCCGCCCGCCGCCCCGCTGTCGAGGCCGAGGCGCTCTACCTCGTGGCCTCGTCGTGGCAGGCCCAGGCGGACCAGGAAGGAACGACCGTCCGATGATCGCCGCCCTGCTGCTCGCCTTGGCTCCGGCGCAAGCCGAGTTCGCCGCGACGCTGCGCGTCGAGGACGGCGAGACCTTGTGCACGCTCGCCGGCCGCGGCGTGCGCGTGGAGGACGCGTTGCGCCGCCTGGCCCAGCTCGGCGGCCGCAAGATCGAGGGCCTCGCCTCGGTGCGCGCCGACGCGCTGGTCGACTTGGACCTGCGCGATCGTCCGCTCGAGCAGTGCTTGCGCGTGCTGGCGGGCTGCGCGGGCCTCGACGCGCGCCTCGAGCAGGACGCGATCGTCCTGCACGCGCCGGTGGACGCCGCCGAAGAGGCCGAGCTGGCCTGGTTGCGCGCCGTGCGCGTCCATCCCGACCGTCCCGAGGCCGCCAAGGCGCGCCTCGCGCTGGGCAAGGCCGAACAAGCCCGCGGCAACGCCGCCGGCGCGCGGGTGCACTGGCAAGCGCTGGTCGCCTCGCACTCGACGACCATGGAGGCCGCCGAGGCGCTGCTCTTCGCCGGCCGCTCGCTGGAGCTCGAAGGCGAATGGAGCGACGCCGCGGTGGCGTGGTCGCAACTCGCCAACCACGGCGCTCGGCACCCGTGGCAGACCGAGGCCCGGCTCGGACTCGCCCGCGCCTGGTCGATGAAGGGCGACGGGCACCTGGCCCTGAGCATCCTCGAGTCGCTCGAGCAACTGCATCCCCTCGCCGGCCCCGACGAACTGGTCGAGCGCCTGCTGGCGAAGGCCCGCGCGTTGCAGGTCGCCGGACGCGCGATCGACGCCCTGGGCGCGCTGCGCGAAGCCGCGCGCCTCGATCCGCTGCGCGTCGAACGCGCGGACGCGCTCGAATTGCACGCGGGAATCGCCTCCGCCGCCGGAATGCACGGCGAAGCGGCGCGTCTGTGGTTCTCCTCGGCCGCCAGGCTCGAAGGCACGGCGCGCGCGCGCCACTTGCGCGAAGCCGCGCGCGCCGCGGAGCTCGACGGCGACCTGCTGGGGTTGCTGTTCCTGGAACGCGTGGCCAAGGGCACCGCCGCCTCGGGCGAGATCGAGGCCCTCGCCGCCAAGGCGCGCGACACGCTCGGATCCGAGGCCTCGCTGGCGCAGTTGGCCGCCCCCGCGCGCCTCGAGCGAGCGCGCGAGCTGCGCGAGGAAGGCGCATGGGAACGCGCCCTCGTCGTCGCCGAACCGCTGGTCGCCGAGCGCGGCGGCCTCGACGAGGCCGCTTGGCTGGAGGCCGTCGAGCTCGCCGCCCGCTGCGCCGACGAGGCGCATGGCATCGAGCGCGCCGTGCTCGTCGTGAGGGACGCGCTCGAGCGCACCGCCATCGACGCGTCGCGCCGCCGCCTGTGCCTGGTCGCGGGCGAGTTGTACGAGGCGCGCGAGATGTGGGATCTCGCCGCCGACGCCTTCGGAGGACGACTGCGATGATGAACTGGAACTTCGCCACGTCGAGCGTCGCCGCCGCGCTCCTCGCCGTGCCGGCGTTGACGCTGGCCCCGCAGGCGCAGGACCTCGCGGGTTCGCTCGAGGAGACGGTGCGCGCGCTCGAGTCCCTCGCGGGGCTGGCTCCGCGCGTCGCCGCCGGCGAGCCCGAGGCGCTCGCGCAGGCCAAGCACGCCACGCAGCCGGCGGACCTGCCGGCGGTGCAGGCCGACGAGCGGCTCGCCGCCTTGCGCGACGAGGTGTCGCGCCTGCAGTCGATCCACGACGGCGCCGCGAGCGGCGTCGCCTCGCCCTTCGCGGCGGTCACCACGGGGCTGACCGAGGCGCAGCTGCGCCAACTGTCCCCGAGCGCCGCGCCGCGCGCCGCGACGCCCGCGCCGGAGGCGCGCACGGCGGTCGAGCTCGGCTTCCGCGTCGACCCGCTGCGCCAGGGCATGAACGCCTTCCGCGCCGGACGCCACGAGGACTGCCTCAAGGCGCTGGCCGAGCTGAAGGACGATCCGCGCGCCGCGTACTGGCGCGGCCGCGCCTTCGAGCGCCTCGACAAGGTCGCCGAGGCGATCGCGGCGTACGAGGAGTGCGCGCGTCATCCCGCCGCTGGCGACTACAAGCAGCGCGCGCAGGACGACCTCGAGTTCCTGCGCTGGCGCCGCGACTTCGGCGTGCGGATGCAGCCGCGCGTGGTGGAGGGCTCGAAGCCGTGACGCGCGTGGACGAAGTCCAATCGGCGTCGTTCGACGCCGGGGAGGTCGTGCGGTCGCTGTCGGCGATCTCGCAGGAGCTCCTCTCGAGCTACGACAAGCTCGCGCGCCGCGCCGAGCGGGTCGAGCACGAATTGGTCGTCGCCAACGAGGAGCTCGCCCGCAAGGTCGCGGAGCTGGACGCGATCCTCGCCGCGCTTCCGAGCGGAGTCGTCGTGCGCGACGAATCCGGCCGCATCGTGCGCGCCAACCAATCGGCCTGCGCCATCCTGGGCGCGAGCGAAGCCTCGCTCGTGGCCGCCGGCGCGCACGCGCACCTGTCGGGCCGCCAGGCCTCGGGCGAATGCCGCGAAGTCGAGGTCGAAGGTCGTCGCCGCGTGCTGGCCTCGCGCTGGTCGGAGATCCGCGACGCGCACGGCGCCCAGCGCGGATCGGTCGAGATCGTCGACGATCGCACGGCCGTCGAGGACCTCGAGGAGCGCGTGCGCTCGCAGTCGAAGATGGCGGCCCTCGGCAACATGGCCGGCGGCATCGCCCACGAGATCCGCAACCCGCTCAACGCCGTGCGCGGCTTCGCCGAGCTGCTGAAGCGCGAGCTGCCCGCCGACGGCAAGGCCGCGCGCTACGCGGCGCGCATCTGCGAGGGCGCCCACGAGGCGGACCAGATCATCTCCAGCATGACGAGCCTCGCCTCGCGCGAGCGGCTCTCGCTGGAGCTCGTCGAGCCGCGCGGGATGGTCGAGGAGGCCATCGCCAGCGCGCTGCGCGTCGCGCCGGCCGAACGCGCCTCCGATTGGAAGGTCGAGTGCGTCGTCGACGCGCCCGCCTTCCGCTGCGACCGCATCAAGCTGCGCCAGGCGCTGCGCAACCTCGTGGCGAACGCCATCCAGGCGCAGCCGCGCGGCGGCTGGGTGCGCGTCGAATGCCGCGTCGAAGGCGCGGAACTCGCCCTGCGCGTGAAGGACGGCGGCCCCGGCATCCCGCGCGAGCTCGCGCGGCGCGTCGCCGAGCCGTTCTTCACGACGCGCGCCGAAGGCACCGGCCTCGGCCTGGCCCTCGTCCACACGATCGCCGACCTGCATGGCGGTCGCTTCGAAGTGTCCCCGACCAAGGCGTCCGCGGGAGGCGCCGAAGTCTCGATCCACATCCCGCTCCACATCGCCTGAGAGAGAACGACCCATGTCCATCCAGAAGATCCTCGTCGTCGACGACGACTCCTTGAGCCGCGAGTTTTTGATGGAGGCCGTGAGCGCTCTGGGCTACCAGCCGATCGAAGCGCGCAACGCGGTCGAGGCGCTGGAGCGCGCCCAGCAGAGCTCGCCCGACCTGGTGCTGACCGACCTGCGCATGCCCGGCATGGACGGCACGGAGCTGGTCAAGCGCCTCAAGGAATCGAACCCCGACCTGCCGTCGGTGATGATCACGGCGCAGGGCACGATCGAGTCGGCCGTGGCCGCCATGAAGAACGGCGCCTCGGACTTCCTGCTCAAGCCGTGCACGCCCGACGCGCTGGAGGTCGTGATCGAGCGCATCGAACGCACCACGCGCCTCCTGCGCGAGAACCAGTACCTGCGCGAGGAGGCGCTCAGCAGCGGCTCGTCGGCCGTGATCGCCAAGAGCCCCTCGATGGTCGACACGCTGCGCACCGCCGCGCGCGTCAGCCGCAGCAAGGGCACCGTGCTGGTCACCGGCGAATCCGGCACCGGCAAGGAGCGCGTCGCCCACTACATCCACGCCAACAGCCCGCGCGCCAACGGTCCGTTCATCCGCGTCAACTGCGCCGCGCTGTCGGAGCAGCTGCTGGAGTCGGAGCTCTTCGGCCACGAGCGCGGCGCCTTCACGGGCGCCCACAAGACCAAGGCCGGCCGCTTCGAGCTGGCCGACGGCGGCACGCTGCTGCTCGACGAGATCGGCGAGATCTCGCCGGCCCTGCAGGCGAAGCTCCTGCGCGTCCTCGAGGAGGAGGAGTTCGAGCGCGTCGGCGGCACCACGACCATGAAGGTCGACGTGCGCGTCGTCGCCACGACCAACCGCGACCTCGCCGAGGAGGTGCGCGCCGGGCGCTTCCGCGAGGACCTGTACTACCGCCTGCACGTCCTGCCGATCCACATCGCGCCGCTGCGCGAGCGCGCCGAGGACGTGGTGCCGCTGTCGCAGCAGTTCGCCGAGCACTACGCGCGCCAGAACGGCCTCGAGACGCCGCGCTTCACCAAGGAGGCGCTCGAGCGCCTGCAGTCGTGGAAGTGGCCGGGCAACGTGCGCGAGCTGGAGAACACCATCCAGCGCGCGGTCGTGATGCTGCGCCAGTCGGTGATCGACGTCGACGACCTGGCCTTCGGCCCGGGCGGCGGCGCCGAAGTCACCTCCAGCACGCCGACCGAGGCCATGGGCCCGCAGCTCGCCAACCGCTCGCTCGAGGAGATCGAGCGCGTCGCGATCCTCGCCACGCTCGATTGCGTGCGCGGCAACAAGACCGAGGCGGCGCGCCGCCTGGGCGTCACGGCCCGCACGCTGTCCAACAAGATGAAGCTCTGGCGCGCCACCGGCCACGTGGCCTGAGGTTCCCATGGACGCCGTCGGACCCGATCGCGACCAGCTCCTCTTGCGGCTCATGTCGGCCGCCACGCAGCGGGCCAAGGTCCTCTCCGAGAACATCGCCAACCAGTCGGTGCCGGGCTACGTCCGGCGCGACGTGCGGTTCGAGGAGCTCGTGGCCGCGCGCCTGGCGCGCGGCGGCGAGGGATTGGAGGCCGTGCGCCCGCAGGTGGTCGAGGACCGCGCCACTCCCGCGGGCCCCGACGGCAACAACGTGCACCTCGAGTCGGAGGTCAACGCGATGCGCGAGAACCTGCTGGCCTACCAGCTCTACGCGCAGATGCTCGACGGCCGCCACTCGCTGGTCCAGATCGCCATCCAGGAAGGACGCTGATCCATGAACCCGCTGCAGAAGCTCTTCACCTCGATGCGCACCGCGTCGGCCGGCATGGCCGCCGAGCGCGTGCGCATGGACGTGATCGCGAGGAACATCGCCAACGCGCAGGTGACGCGCACCGAGGACGGAGGACCCTACCGCCGCGAGGTGGTGACCTTCGCCTCGATCGTGGACAAGCACGCGCGCGGCGACGGGGCCTCCATGCCTGTCGCGCGCGTCGCGCAGGACATGAAGACGCCCTTCGAGATGCTCCACAAGCCCGACCATCCCGACGCGGACGCCGACGGCATGGTGCGCATGCCCAACGTCAACCCCACGCAGGAGATGGCCGACCTCATCGCGTCCACGCGGGCCTACGAGGCCAACATGAACGCGCAGGACAACTTCGTGCGCATGGCCGAGCGCGCCCTGCGGATGGCGCAGTGAGCCGCGGCTCGAGCAAGGGAAGCTGAACAACCATGGTCGACGGCATCGGTGATCGTTCGGGCCTCGCGCGGGCCGCCATCGAGGCGGCGCTCAAGCGCCACTCCGAGGCGCTCGGCCGCGCGGAAGGGGCCGCCAAGCCCGTTTCCGGGACGGCCGAGGCCCAGGGGGCCTTCGGGCCGTCGCTGGGCGAGGCCATCAAGTCGGTCGACCAGACCGTCAAGTCCGGCGACCAGTTGGTGGACCAGGTCCTGTCCGGCCAGGTCTCCGACTTCCACGAGGCGGCTTCCAAGTTGAAGGAAGCCGAGCTTGGCCTGCGTTTTGCCCTCGAGGTCCGGAACAAATTTGTCGATGCCTACCGCGAAGTCATGCGGATGAGCGTCTGAAGCCCTCCGCCAGGCCATGAAGAACCCCTTCGAAGACCTGCTGCGGCAGCTCAAGTCCGCCAGCCTCGCCGCCAAGCTCGCCTTGGGCGCGGGGCTCCTGGCCTTGGCCGGCGTCGTGGCCGTGGCGACCACCTGGGCCGACAAGCCCAACTTCGTGCTGCTCGCCGGCAACCTCGACGCGCGCTCGTCGGCCTCGATCCAGTCCGCGCTGGCGACCGCCGGCGTGCGCTTCCAGGCCACGCCGCCACCGGGCCCCTTCTCGGTCCACGTGGACGAGGAGCAGTTCTACCAGGCGCAGAACGCCATCGCGCTGGCCGGCGCGCTCGACGCGCCCGCCACGGGCATCCGCACCGACCAGTCCGGCGCGACCAGCGTGTTCCTGTCGGCCTCGGAGCGCGCGCAGAGCTCGCTCAAGCGCGAGTGGCAGGAGATGGAGAGCCAGCTCGAGGCGCTCGACTTCGTCGAACGCGCCCGCGTCAGCACCAGCACGCCCGACCGCTCGCCCCTGCGCCGCGGCCAGCCGATGACGGTCGCCGTCACGCTGACCTTGCGCGGCCACGCGGACTTGTCGCGCTCGCAGGCCGCCACCGTGGCGAAGCTCGTGCGACACCGCTTCAACGTGCCGAGCGAGTCGGTGATGGTCAGCGACCAGTCCGGTCGCGCGTTGTGGAACGCGGTCAAGGAGGACGACGCCTCCACCGCCGCGAGCGATCTTCTCGACCACCAGCAGCGCCACGACCACGACCTCGAGGCCAAGGCCAACGAAGTGCTCGATTCGGTCTTCGGACCGGGCCTGGCGCGCGTCGTCGTCGCCTCGCAGTGGACGCACGAGGAGGTCGAGAGCGTCAAGGAGACGATCGATCCGAAGAACAAGGTGGTGGTCAGCGAGACCAGCACCAAGACCAGCACGCCGCAGGAGCCCGCGGCGGCGTCCGCCGATCCGGCGCAACCCGCCCCGCAGGCCGCGGTGGCCGAGACGAGCGAGTCGCAGAAGAGCACCGTGGTCGGCCGCGAGACCTCGCTGCGCCGCGCCAGCGCGCCGCGCCTCGACCGCATGTCGGTGTCCATGTTCCTGGACGAGAGCCAGAAGGACCGCGCTGCCGGGCTGGAAGCGGCCGTCAAGGGCGCGACGGGCTTCGACGAGAAGCGCGGCGATTCGTTCTCGAGCTTCGTCTCGCCGTTCGCCGGCGTGCAGCGCGACGAGCAGGGCAAGCCCCTGCCGCCCGCTCCGGTCGCGCCGGTCGAGGAGCCCAACCCGATGGTCGAGATGCTCGTCGAGCGCTCGGTCGAGATCGTGGCCGCGCTCGTGTTCCTCTTCGTGATGTTCCGCGCGCTGAAGGGCGTCGCCGCGAAGAAGCCCGGCGTCGACGCCGTGGCGAGCACCGCGCGGGAGGACGAGGAGATGCTCGAGCTGCTCGCGCGCGGCTCGGTCGAGGAGCTGATCAAGAACGAACCCGAGCGGGTCGGCGCGGTGCTGTCGCGCTGGGCCGCCGAAGACAAGGCCGCCGCCAAGGCGGGTGCACGATGACCGACACGACCAACTTGCGGGGCGCGCGCCGCGTCGCCGCCTTCCTCCTGACCCTCGACAAGGACGCCGCGGCCTCGATCCTGCAGAAGCTCGATCCGGCGATCGTGGCCGACGTGGCCGAGGCGCTGACCAGCGTGGACGAGGGGTCGTTCGCGCGCGAAGTGCTGGACGAGGTCTGGCGCGACCTCGCCAAGGAGCTGCATGCCCCCGCCAAACCGCGCGCCAAGAAGGAGGAGGAGCTCGCGCCCTTCCTCGAGGCCGGGCTCGGCAAGGACCGCGCGCGCCAGGTGCTGGGCGCGATCCACGAACGCCGCCGCCACGAGCGTCCGTTCCACGCGCTCGAGCAGAAGCCCGTGGTCCACGTGGCCGCCGCCCTCGGCCAGGAGTCGCCCGCGGTCGCCGCGCTCGTGCTGGCGCACCTCGACCCGAAGGTCTCGGCGGAGGTCCTGTCGGGCTTCGACGGCGAGAAGGCCCTCGACGTGGTCGGGCGCATCTCGCGCATCGTGCCGCCTGGCTTCGCCGCGTTGTCGAGCATCGCCGACGAGCTCGTGGCGCGCGTCGACGCCGCCGCGCGCCAGCCCGCTCCGCCCGACCCGACCGTGCGCGTCAAGACGATCGCGCAGATGCTGAACAACGCCCAGAAGGCCACCGAGAAGGCCGTGCTCGAAGGGCTCGACGAGAACGACAAGGAGACCGCCGAGAGCGTCCGCGAGTGGATGTTCACCTGGGACGACCTCGCGCGCCTCGACAAGAAGACCATGCAGAAGGTGCTCGGCTCGGTCGAGACGCGCACCCTCGCCATCTCGCTCAAGGGTTCGCAGCCCGCGGTCGAGGCGAACATCATGGGCAACCTCTCCAAGCGCGTGCAGGTCATGGTCAAGGACGAGCGCGAGCTCGCCGGACCGATGCCGATGGGCGAAGTGCTCGTGGCGCGCGGAGAGGTGCTCAAGGCCGCCCGCGCCTTGCTCGAAAGCGGCGAAGGCGCCCCCGCCGGAGCCAAGGGAGAGGAACTTGTCGCCTGAACCCGCGACAGGCGCGCTGCGCCTCTCCGAACGTCCCGTCGCCGTGCGCATCGTGCGCGGCGACGCGCTGGCGATGCTGGCCGAGTCGACTCGCGCGCAGGTGGCCGCGGCGCGCGCGCAAGGCGTCGCCGAGGGCGAGGCGCGCGCGATCGCCGGCGCGGCGCGCGCGCTGGAAGCCGCCGCGGAGGCCTTCGCCGCCGCCGCGGTGGAACGCGAACAGGCGCTGGCGCGGGACGCGATCGAACTGGCGCTGGTCGTCGCGCGGCGCATCCTCCGCAAGGAGGTCGACGCGGGCCGCTACGACCTCGAGCGCATCGTGCGCGAGACGCTGGCCGCCTCGGGCGCCGGACGCGGCGCGTGCGTCGTGCACCTGCACCCAGACGACCTCGCGGCGCTGCAAGGCGTGCCCTTCCGCGCGGGCACCGAACTGCAAGCCGACCACGAGGTCGCCCGCGGCGAAGTCCACGTGACCACCGCGCGCGGCACGATCGTGCGCGACATCGACGCGGCGCTCGCGTCCATCGCCACGCGCCTCGCCGAGGAGGCCGCGTGACGCGCCTCGACCTCGCCCGCGCGACCGCCGTGGTCGACGCCGCCGCCCAACCCGTCTTCCGCGGGCGCGTGGAGGAGGTCTCCGGCGTGCTCGTCTCCGCGCACGGCGTGCCGGCCGCGGTCGGCGAGCTGTGCCGCATCCGCCGCGGCGACGGCACGCAGACCGACGCGGAGGTCGTGGGCTTCCGCGGCAACGCGACGCTCCTGATGCCGCACGGCGACGTGGCCGGCATCGCGCCCGCGCAGGAAGTCGTGGCGCTGGGCCGGTCCTTCAGCGTGCCCGTGGGAGGATTCCTCCTCGGCAGGACGCTCGACGGATTCGGCAAGCCCATCGACGGCCTCGGCGAGCTGCCGCGCCGCGAGACGCGCCCGGTGCGCGCCGACGCGCCCGATCCGTTGTCGCGGCCGTTGATCGACCAGCCGCTGCAGACCGGAGTGCGCGCCATCGACGGCTTGAACACGATCGGCAAGGGCCAGCGCCTCGGCATCTTCGCCGGATCCGGCGTGGGCAAGTCGACGCTCCTCGGACAAGTCGTGCGCGGCACCGACGCGCAGGTCGTGGTGGTGTGCCTCGTCGGCGAGCGGGGCCGCGAAGTGGCGGGATTCGTGCACGAAGTCCTCGGCGAGGAAGGCCGCAAGAAGTCTGTGCTCGTCGTCGCGACCTCCGACAAGGCCCCCATCGAGCGCTGGATGGCGCCGTTCGTGGCCTGCACCGTGGCCGAGCACTTCCGCGACCAGGGCCTCGACGTGCTGCTGGTGATGGACTCGATCACGCGCTTCGCCATCGCGGCGCGCGAGATCGGCCTCGCCGCCGGCGAACCACCCACCGTGCGCGGCTTCCCGCCGAGCTTCTTCGCCACCGTGCCGAAGATCGTCGAACGCATGGGCCGCACGAAGAAGGGCACGATCACCGGACTGCTGACCGTGCTGCTCGACGCCGACGATCCCAACGACCCCGTCAGCGACACGCTGCGCGGCCTGCTCGACGGCCACCTGTACCTGTCGCGCCAGTTGGCGCAGCAGGGCCACTGGCCCGCGATCGACGTGCTGGCCTCGCTCTCGCGACTCATGCCGGCCCTCGCCGACGCCAAGCACATCGCCGGCGCGACCGCCGTGCGTTCGTGGCTCGCGGCGCACAAGGAGGGCAAGGACCTGGTCGAGATCGGCGCGTACAAGAGCGGAGCCAATCCGCGCCTCGACCAGGCGCTGGCGCGGCTGCCGGCGATCGACGCGTTCCTGCGGCAAGGCGTGCGCGAAGGCACCAGCCTCGCGGAGACCAAGGAACTGCTGGCCCTCGTGGCGCGCGGCGCGCCCGGCGCCTGAGGAGGACGAACATGGCTGCCAAGTTCCACTTCCCGCTCGCGCGTTTGCTGCGCGTCAAGGAGATCGAGGAGAAGGCGGCCCAGGCGCGCTACTCCGAGGCCGACCTCGCCGCGCGCGCCAGGGAGGAGGCCGCGGCGCGGCGCTCCGCCGAAGCACTCGAGGCCCGGTCGCAGCTCCTGCAGCTGCAGTCCGAGGGCGTCGTGCGCGTGGATGCCGTGCTCGGCTCGATCGGACTGGTCGACGCGGCGCGCCGCCGCGCGGACGCCGAGCGTCAAGTCGCCTTGACAAGCCGCTTCCAGGCCGAGCAGCAGCGCGTCGCCTGGGTCGAACGCCGCCGCGACCTGAAGGGCCTGGAGAAGCTGCGCGAGCGCCGCCGCGAGGAGTTCCTCGCCGTGCGCGGCGCGATCGAGGCGGCCTTGATGGACGAAACCGCCGCTCAGCGTCACGCGCGCCGCGCCGCACCCGGCGAGGGCGAGTCGTTCGACGCCAACGCCGAAAAGGAATACTGAACATGATGAAGAACATCCTGCTCGTGGGCGCCGGCCTCGTGCTGTTCGCCGGATCTTTCGCCGGCGTCGCGCTGGTGTCCGGCCGCCATCCTTCGGAGATCCCCGGATTGTCGTGGATCGCGCGCAAGCCGCCCGAGGCCCCGCCGACCGCGCCGCCGCACGAGATGCCCGCGCCGCGCAAGGCGCCGGTCGACGGCGAAGGCGACGAACCGCAGCGCGTCGAACCCGCGCTCGCCGGAGCCGGCGGCTTGCTGGGCGCGTTCGTGATGCCCGCGCCGTACACCGCGTCGGAGATCCACGAGTTGCAGCAGTCGCTGCGCAAGGCGCTCGTCGACGCCCAATCGCGCCTCGCCGACATCGAGCGCCGCGAGAAGCGCGCCGCCGAATGGGAGCAATCGGTCGAGCAGCGTCGCGGCGAGCTCTCGCAACTGCGCTCGCTGCTCGAACAGAAGGAGTCGGAGCTCAAGGGCCGCGAGATCGCCCTGCGGAAGGAAGCGCAGGAGAAGGACCAGCGCGACGAGGCTTCGTGGAAGGAGATCGCCGGGTTCTTCGAGGAGGGCGACCCCGACGAGTTGGGCGCGCGACTGGCCGAGTTCGAGCCCGAGAAGGCGGCCAAGATCCTCGGCCACCTCGAGGACTCCCGCGCGCGGGAACTCGTCAACGCCCTGCCCAAGGACAAGTACAAGGCCTATCTCGAGGCCTACAGGGCCCGCAAGGGCTACTGACGGCCTCGCCGGGCACGTCGCGCGCGTCGAGGAGGTCTGCGTGGCCTCCTCGCGTCGTCTTGGGGGTCGACCGGCGCGAGCCCACCCCTCAAGCTTTTCCAGGTTCGAGCCGAACGAGGTTGGAGAGCCCCATGTCGACGCCGAAACTGACCCCGGAGGAGCTCGACGCCCTCGTCTCCATGGCGCGCGAACGCGCGGTGGAGGCTCCGGTCGTGGAGCCGCGCGACTTCCGCGCGCCGCGACGCTTGTCGGTCGACCAGTTGGCGCAGATGGTCTCGTCCGTGGGCCGCGCCCTGCCCGAAGGTTCGGCGCACTTGTCGAGCTGGCTGCGCTGCGACTGCAGGCTCGAGGTGCAGGCGCTGGTCGAAAGCACCTTGGACCTCGCCACCGAAGGCCTCGCAGATCCCTTGTGCGCCTTCGCGCTCGACTGCGGCGGCGAAGAGGGCCTGCTGCTGTGGGACGCGTCCACGGCCGTGGCGGCCTCCGAATGCGCGCTGGGCGGCGCGCCGGCCGCCGACCTCGCGGGGCGGGCCTTGACGAACATCGAAGCGCGCATGGTCGAGCAGTTGCTCGCGCCGCTCGCCAAGTCGTGCGCCAAGGCGCTCGGCGGCGAGGTGAAGTCGCTGCGGCACCTGCCCGACGCCGCGGCGGCGCGGAAGCTGCGCGGCGCCGCCGGAGGTGCGGGACGCGTGCTGCTGCAATTGGCGCTCGACTCGAACCTCGGACCATCGTCGCTGCGGATCCTCCTGGCGAAGACCAAGGCGCCCGAGATCCCCGCGGCCGCGCTGCCGGCGAAGGGCGCCAAGCAGGCACTGCCCCCGGCGTTCGGCGCCGTGGATGTCGGCCTCGGCGTGCACCTCGGCGACGTCGAAGTGCCCCTCGCCGATCTGCTCGCGCTGGAGGTCGGCGACGTCATCCCGCTCGAGCTCGAGCTGGACGGCGTGGTCGACGTGCACGTCGAGGGCCGCCGCTGCATGACGGCGCGCATCGGACACCACCAGGGACGCCTCGCGCTGCGCATCGCCGCGTTGCAGGCCCGCGAGCTTTCGATCTGAAGACGACCATGAAGAGCACCGACGAGACCACGAGCAACCTGGAGTCCGCCATCGACGCCGCCACGGAAGCGGTGCGCATCACGGCATCGAAGCTCGATCCCCTGCCGCCGGGCGCGCCGGGCGCGGAGCAATTGGGGCTCGACGGATTGATGGCCGTGCCGGTCAAGGTCACCGTCGAGGTCGGCAAGTCGAAGATCCCGCTCGGCGAGCTCGTCAAGCTGGCGCCCGGTTCGCTGGTGCCGCTCGAACGCGAGGCGCACGAGCCCGTCGACGTGCTGGTCAACGGCAAGGTGGTGGCGCGCGGGGAAGTCGTGACCATCGACCGGCGCTTCGGCGTGCGCATCACCTCGGTGCTGCCGGGCTGACGGGGAGGCGCCGTCGACGCGCCGTGGACTACAAGCCGAAGCTGCCCGCCTTGGCCGCGCCGCGCGAGAAGCGCGCCGGATCGAAGAAGCGCGCGTCGAAGGCCGTGCACATTTCGCCCGCGAGCAACTGCGCCATGCCGGCGCCGACGCCGGGCGCGAGCTTGAAGCCGTGTCCGGAGAACCCGACGGCGACGAACAGGTTCGACAGGCCGGGCGCGCGCCCCAGCAGCGGTTGCCCGTCGGGCGACAGCGTGTACAGGCCCACGAACGACTCGCGTTCGCCCAGCCGCTCGTACTCGGCCACGCGCTGGACGAGGCGCTCGCGCGCCCAGCGCCGGAAGGGCTCGCCCACGGATTGGTCGACGCGGTCGGGATCGGCCACGTCCTCGTCGCGTAGATGGTCCATCGCCCCCACGCGCGTGCGGCCCGCGTGTCCTTCGCAACGCGCGTAGGCGCCGCCTTCGAGGTCGAGCAGCACCGGATGCGCGGCGCGCATGGCGACGACGCGCGCGGAACTCCAGCGTTCCATGCCGGCGTCGGCGATGGTCGACAGCGCCTCGACGGCGTCGGGCGCGGGGCGCGCGGGTTGGGCGACGGCGTATTGCTCGGGGCGCACGACCCGCAGGCCCGCGTCGAAGCCGACGCCGGCGAGCAGAGGACCGGCCCACGGGCCGGCGGCCACCACGACCTGGTCGGCCCTCCAGTCGCCCGAGTCGGTGCGCACGAGCACGACGCGATCGCCCTCGAGCACGAGCTCGAGCACGCGCGTCCCGAGGCGCGTCACGGCCCCCGCCTCGCGGGCCACGGCGGCGAAGCCCTCGCAGGCGCGCAGCGGATCGACGCCCGCGCCCGCCGGTTCGTGGCAGCACACGGCATCGTCGTCGACCTGCACGCCGAAGCGCCGCCGCGCGTCGGCCCCCCCCAGCAGCTCGACCTCGACGCCGCAGGCGGCGAGCAAGGCGGCGTTGCGCTCGACCAGCTCGCGCGTGCCGGGCGCGCGCGGCCCGCCGATTGTCAAAACGCCTTGACGCTCGAACCCGATGGACCGTCCGACGAGGCTCTCGAACATGGACCACTCGCGCAGCGAATCGTGCGCCAGGCGCACGAGCGCCTCGTCCGAGTAGAAGCAGCGCAGGATGGCCCCCGAGCGACCGGTCGATCCGGCTGCGAGCTCCGACTTCTCCAGCAGCACGAGCGGCGCCTCGATCGGATCGCACAGGTGCGCCGCCGCCTTGGCGATGGCCGCCCCCATGATCCCGCCGCCGACGACGAGGATGCCGGCCTGCTTCGCGGGCGTCGCGCTCATGGCGTCGGGATGGGGCGGCCTGCCCGGAGCCTCAGGCTGGCGTGGACGGCGAGTCGCGACGCGCGAGTTCGTAGAAGGCGCCCAGGCCCGCGGAGTACAGCGGCATCCCCACCACGAGGATGCCGATGCACAGGAGGAGCAGGCTCGCGACGACCAGCATGACGAGGCAGATCAAGTACGCGAGCGTGACCCAGAAGCGGCCCTTCGTCATCGCCCACGAGCGCTTCAACGACTCGACGGGGCCGCAGTCGCCTTGCTCGGGATCGCACGCGA
>JBKDQQ010000002.1:0-15630 GCA_046341775.1 Planctomycetia bacterium | reverse complement strand
TGGCCGCGCCAATCGAGGATGTCCAGCGCGTTGCGCGCCCGGCGCTCCGCCGTGACGGCCAGCGAGTGCTCGATGGCCCGGTCGTACTCCGGGAACTCGCCCTTGCGGAACAGGAAGACGCGATCGTTCATCATGAACATGTTGTCGGCCCCGGCGGCGGCCTTCATGTCCTCGAGCGCGCCCTTGTGGGTGCCGATGGTCGATTCGTGCGCGTAGCGCCCCTGCGCCTCGAGCAAGGTCGCCAAGGACATCAGGTGCAACTGCCGGACGGACATCTCGTATGGACTGATCATCGCCCCGGCCTTCTCCCTGCAGCGGCGGAACTCGTGCAGGTAGCTCGTGAGGAGCCTGCGGCGAATGATCACGTGATCGGTCTCCGCCCCCAAGGTCTTCAAGTCGTCATCGACCTCCCACGGCTTCTGCGCGGGCAACGGCGCTTCGGTGGCCGCGGCGGCGGCCCGCAGGGCGGCGACATCGGGCACGGGCGCCAACTCGGCACCGGGTGCCTCCAGCTCGGCGGAACGCGGTGGCGTCGGGCGTCCTGCGCTCGTCAACGGTGAAACCGGCTCCGGACGCCATCCCGCGAAGTACAGCGCGACACAGGCCAATGCGGCACCGGCGAGAAGGACGAGCAGGTTCTTCGGATTCATGGAGGGCTACGGCAATTCGGCAACGAGGGGGCGGATCGACTGACGGCGGCGAGACCGATCCAAGGGCCGGCCTCGTGAAAGCAGGGCGCATTACGGAGATTCCAGCCCAATGCGCACCCCCTCGGATGCACGAGCCAAGAACCCCCGACGGCCAGAATCTAATTTCGGCATCGCACGCCTGTCAAGGAGCGCCGTCGACAATCCCGGCAGCCCGCGTGCATAGGGGTGATCGCCGCGAGCGGAGCCGTGCAGGTCCGCTTCGCGGCCGACCCTCGGCCGCGAAGCGCATCAACGCAGCGCATCGCGCGTCGCCAAGAGCACCACGCGCACGTCGCGCACCGCGACCGAGCCGGACTTCGTGCGCATGACGACGTTCAGCGCCTCGCCTTGGGCGAGTCGCACGCGCGTCAGGCGCGCCAAGCCCTCTTGCAAGCGCACCTCGCGCGATCCGCCAGCCGAATCGGTGGCGAAGCCGACCTCGAGTTCGCCCGGCGCCCGCTTGGCCGATTGCCAATCCGCCTGGTCCAGCCACACGTCGAACGCGCCTTGCATCGGCGCGCGCACCACGGCCCGGCCCTCCTCGTCGGCCAGCGCTTCCACCGGCGCGGGACGCGGCTTCGCCATGCGCCACGGCGCCAACGCATCCGCGGCGTACGGTCCGGCGCGCAAGGCTCGCAGCAGGTGGTCGTCCTTCTCGCGCAGTCCCTCGAGGAAGAAGTGGATCTCGCCGGCGCAACCCTGTTCGCGGTTGGCCGCCACCGCGCCGAGCAGGTGCTCGCGTTCGATCACGTAGTCGCCCGCCTTGACGAGCACGCCGGGCGCGAACAAGGGCCCGCCCGCGCGGCGCAGTTCGCGCACCTGCTGCTTGAGCGTCGCGACGTAGGCGTCCAGGTCCTTGCGGTACACCTGCGGA
The DNA here is from genome assembly GCA_046341775.1 of Planctomycetia bacterium. Lineage (GTDB taxonomy): Bacteria > Planctomycetota > UBA1135 > UBA1135 > SXXH01. Next base: position 14,067 of record JBKDQQ010000002.1, on the reverse strand, counting down.
TGGATGGCGTCGACGAGTCCGCGCTCGACCCACGCCTTGGCGTCCTGCAGGTACTCGTCGAGTCCCCACGGATAGCACGAGGGCGAGCTGGACCACTGCAGGCCCTCCGCCGCCCGCAGTTCGCCGCGCAAGGCCGCCATCCAATCGCTGAGCAACCCCGCGCGCCACGCCTTCCACTCGGGATCGTCGAGCGCGGGCTTCTTCGAGCTCTTCGAGTGCAGGCTCCACGCCTTCAAGGTCGCCTTGTCGTAGCCCGCCGTGGCGGCGACGGCGGGCAGGCGGTCGTCGCCTTGCACGCCGTCGACGTCGTGCTCGCGCGCCACTTCCAGCACCATGTCGGCGAGGAAGCGCTGGACGCGCGGGTCGAAGCTGTTCGCCCAGGTGAAGTCGTTCTTCACCACGCGCTTGCCGTCGGGGCCCATGGCGGCCCAGTCGGGATGGCGCTTCAACAAGTTGGTCGGGCGCTTGGCGTGCTCGGCGGCGAAGCCGTACTCGAGCCACGCGACGACCTCGATGCCGCGGCGATGCGCTTCGTAGACCATCTGCGCCAGCGGATCGCGTTCGCCGTAGCGCGGATCGATGCGCGCGCCGACGACGCCTTCCGCCACCGCGCTCGGGTAGCAGGTCAGCCCCTTGCTCCACATCACCGGGTAGACGGCGTTCAAGCCGTGCGCGCGGCACGCCTCCAGCGCGGCGACGATCCCTTGGCGCGACTCGAGCACGGCGCTGCCGGTGTTGGCGATCCACACGCCGCGCAGTTCCTGCGCCAGGGCCGGCGCCGCGCTGGTTCCGAGGACGATGCTCGCTAGGATCGTGCGCAACATGGTCGATCGCGTCGATGTGCTGGTGGTGGGTGGCGGCTGTTCGGGCGTCGCCGCGGCGTGGCAAGCCGCGCGCGCGGGCGCCTCGGTGCTCGTCCTCGAGGAGAGCCCGTGGCTCGGCGGCATGGTCACCGCCGCGGGAGTGAGTGCATTGGACGGCAACGAGGGAGCCTTGGGAAGCGGCTTCTTCCGCCGATTCCGCGACGCGATCGAAAGCCACTACGGCGGAGCCGCGCGCGTGCGCACGGGCTGGGTCTCCAATACATGCTTCGAACCCGCGACGGGGGCGCGCATCCTCGCGCGCTTCGTGTCGGAGACCGGCGCGGTCGTGCTCTTCGGCGCGCGCTTCCGCGAAGCGCTGGTCGAGGGGACGCGCGTGGTCGGCGCGCGCTACGAGCACGACGGCGAGGTGCGCGAGGTGCGCGCGCATGTCGTCGTCGAGGCCACGGACTACGGCGACGTGCTGCTCGCCGCGGGCGTCGAGCACCGCTTCGGCCGCGAATCGCGCGCGCAGACCTTGGAGCCGAGCGCGCCCGAGCAGCCCGACCTCGAGGTGCAGGACCCGACCTGGGTCGCCATCCTGCGCCCCGATCCCAGCGGACGCGCCAAGGAGATCGAGCCCGTGCCCGAGCACGATCCGCGCGAGTTCGACGGCGCGACCTCGATCCTGTGCTCGAACCCGGATCCGGCGCATTGGAACCACGGCCTGCACGATTGGAATTCGTTCATCACCTACGGCGCGTTGGCGACGAGCGACGGCGGCACGGGCAAGTTCATGCTGAACTGGCCGTTCCACTCGAACGACTTCCCGATCGACCTCGCCATGTACGAGCCCGGCCCCGGCCGGCTCGACGTGTTCCGGCGCGCCAAGCGGCGCACGCTGGCCTTCGTGCGCCACATGCAGCGCGAGTTGGGCCACCCCGAGTGGGGCTTGTGGAACGAGTTCGGCACGCCCGACGCGCTGCCCTTCATGCCCTACGTGCGCGAGTCGCGGCGCGTCGTCGCCCTCGAGACGGTGGGCGAGAGCGAAGTGGTGCCGCGCGCGGGCAAGGCGCGCCCGCGCCTCGCGCCGACTTCCATCGCCGTGGGCGACTACTTCCTCGACCACCACCACGCCAAGGCGCACCTGCCGCCCGGCCGGCGCCTGGTCGAGGACTATCCGAAGAACGCGCCCTTCCAGATCCCGTACGGCGCGCTCGTGCCGCGCGGGCACGACGGGCTCGTGTGCGCGGAGAAGACCATCGGATCGACGCACATCGCCAACGGCTGCACGCGCCTGCAGCCGGTCGTCATGCAGATCGGACAAGCGGCCGGCATGGCGGCCGCGCTGTGCGCACAGGCCCGTTGCGAGCCGCGCGAGTTGAACCCGACGCGCCTGCAGGAGGCGCTCGTGCGCGAGGGCTCGATGCTCGTGCCGTTCCGGGACGTGGGCTGCGACGATCCGCGCTTCGAGGCCGAGCAGCTCTCCTACGCGCGCGGCACGCATTCCTTCGACGAGGACACGCCGCTCGCGCGTTGAGGAGCGACGGCGCTCGGCGTCACTGCCGCCGACGCCGGCCCTGGCGCGGATCCTCGCGCTCGAACTCGCGCTTCTCGAGCAGCGCCGGATCGAGCTTCGCCAGCGCGGCGGCGAGGCGCGCCTGCGCCTCGGCCTGTTCCGGCACGGCGAGCCGCGCCTGCAGCTGGCGCGCCGTGTCGGCGGGCGTGATGTTCAAGCCGTCCGGCGAGGCGGCGCTCCTCGGCGAGCGCTCCAAACAGGCGAGCAGCGCATCGAGGGCACCGGCCAAGTCGCCGCGCTCGAGCAGCACGCGCGCGCGTCCGGCGAGCGCCAGCGCCTCGTAGTGCGCGGCTTCGGCGGCCCCCTCGGGGTTCGCCGCGCTCCACGCCGCGTAGCGCGCCACGCCGCGCGCGTACGAGGCCATGGCCTCGTCCGCGCGTCCTTCGCGGCGGTGGTGCTCGGCCGCGACCAGCGCGGCGTATCCCGCGAACCACGCCAGTTGCGGATGCGCGTCCGGCTTGGCGAGGCGCGCCTCGTAGTCGGACTCGAGGCGCGCGGGGCCGCCGTCGAACAACAGGCGAGCGCGCAGGCGGTCGTGCGCCTGCGGCGAATCCGGATGGCGCGCCAGCAGCTCCTCCAGGATGGCGTTGGCGCGCGGCGCTCCGCCCAGCCAGCGCAGGAAGTCGTGGATGGCGAGCAGCTGCTCGACGCTCGCCAAGCGGTTCTTCGCCACGAGGAGGCCTGCCGCGTTCACGTCGGCCAGCCACTCGCTCGGCCAACGCTCGCGCTTCCTGTACGCTTCGCGGATCGCGGACTCGCGCGCGGCGGCGAACAAGCTGACGACGCGCAGCGCCGTCCGTTCGTGCACCGTGGCCTCGGTCGAGGCGTCCTTGAGCATGCCGCCTTCGATCGCCTCGACGGCCGCCGCGCGCGCCGCCGCCACGTCGCCGTTCCAATCGCACACCGCCGCGCGCACGGCGGACAAGCGCCAGCCGCTCGCGCCGAGGCGCGCCGCGGCCTCGGCCGCCCGCCGGGCGTCGGCCACCAGCAGTTGCGCGAAGCGCACATCCTCGGGTCGTCCTTCGGCGCGCTCGAGCATGGCCTCGGCCAGCGCCAGTTGGCGCGCGGCGTCGCTGGGGGCACCTTCGGCCGCCGCCACGCGCCGCTCCAGCGTGCTTTCGACGGGCGCGGCGCCGGCCGCGCGCGATTGCGACGAGTACTCGATCTCCGCGAAGCGTCGCGCGTCGAGCAGGTTCGAGCCGCGCGACAAGCCTTCCTGCACCGAGGCCAGCGTCGAGGCGCGCGGGTGCCGCTGCGCCAGGCGCTTGGCCGCCTCGACGAGCATGGCGCGCTCGTCGTCGGCGAGCGGTTGCTTGAGCACCTCGCCGATCAGGTCGACGGCGCCCTCGGTCTCCGAAGTCGCCAGCACGCGTCGCGCCGCGCGCGCCAACTCGGCGTCGAGGCCGAACAAGGCGAGGCGCAGGAGCTCCGTCTGGTCGACCGACTTCTGCGCGCCGATCTTCTCGATCAGGGTGCGCCGCACCTCGACCGAGGCGGTCTTGTACTGCGCCTCCAACGCGGCGCGCTCCACGGCGTCGGGGCTGGCGATGCGCTCCTCGAGCGTCGAGTCCGGCGGCCGCGGCAGGGGCTTGGGCAGGTGCTCGATGCCCTTCACCAAGGCCGTCGAGATCGTCTGCGTGTCCCAGGCGAAGTACACGTCGTAGAGCGGCTTGGCCTCGAGGTCGAGCGCGATGTGGCGCGGCGAGACGCGCATGCCGTCGAAGTACTTGTCGTACAACTGGCGCTCGCAGTCGATGTGCTCGCCGCAAGTCACCGTGCCGAGGCGCGGGCAGGGGATGCGGTTCCCCGCCTCGTCGTGGTCGCGCGGCGTGTGGCGGTAGACGCTCGCCACCACGCACACGTAGCTCTCGAAGAACTTGGCCGTCTCGGGGTCGCGGTAGCGCACGCCGGCCCAATGCTCGCTGGCGATCTCGCCGTCCATGTTGACGGCCACCATCACGGGCTTGCCGGTCGCCTTCGACACGCGCAGCGCGTCCTCGAAGTTGCGCTGCCACTGGATCAGCACCGGCTTCTTCCAGCCCTCCTCGCTGGCCGCGGGCCACATGTCGGGCTCGGTGAGGCCTTGCTGCAGTTGCGCCGGCGAGCCGTACTTGAAGGCGTCGTCGGAGGGCGCCGCCCCGCCGGCGGGACGCGCGCCGGGATCCTGCTGGCCGCCGCCCTGCGTGGTCGAGCCCCGCGAAGCCGAGCCCTGCGTTGCCGAGTCCTGCGTTGCCGAGTCCTGCGTAGCCGAGTCTTGCGCCTTGGCGCCACTTGCCGCGTTGGCGTCCTGGGTGCTCGACCGCGCAGGCGCCGTGGCCGCGAGCACGCCGACGCAGACGAAGGGCAGGAACGAGCCGACGAGGGTGGCGTGGGTCTTCACGGTGGCTTGGCTGGGTGTGGGCGCGAGCGTCGGACTTCGGCGCGGGCCCGGCACCCGGGCACGCGGAGCGCGCTCGAACCGCCGCCTAGTCTAGCGCCAAGGGGTGGTCACGCCCGTTCCACCGGCCCCTGCAAGCCGCCTTGCGGCCGGGATCGTGCAGCTGGATCGCAGGCCGGCTTGGCTGCCGGCCGCGCCTCGCCGGGGAAGGTCACTCGCGGCGTCGCGCGAGCAGCGCCACGCCGAGTCCGCCCGGCAAGCCGCGGGTCTCGAGGCGCGCCAGCGCGCACATCTGCTCGACCGTGGCGAGCGAGCCGAGGTCGACCAGCTTGGTCGGCAGCACGAGCAACACATCGGGCGGCAGTTCGCCCGCGTCGCCGTAGGACGACAACTGCTCGCCGACGAGGCGCAAGGTGGCGTCGAGGCGCGCCACGTCGACCAGCTCGCGTCGCGCATCGGGCATCTGCGCGCGCACGAGCCCTTCGCCATCGACGACGCAGGCGGGTTCGCGCTCGACCGGCAGGATGCCGAGCCACCGTTCGCGCCGCAGCGCGTGTCCGACGCGCAGCCAACCTTCGCCGGCGAGATGCACGTCCTCCGGCGCGACCGCCAGCGCCTTGGCGCACAAGGAGCGGCGTTCGTCGTCGTCGATGGCGCGCTTGGCGCCGTCCATGGAACTGGCGCCGCGCGCCGTCGCCCGCGCCAGGCGCGCGCGCGGGTCGACCTCGACCAGCACCTCGATCGTCTTGGGATCCGCGCCCATGCGCGCCACCGACTCGAAGGCGGCGCGTCGCAAGGCGTCGAGTTCGCTCTCGCCGGGATCGGACATCGAGCGCTCGACCACGTCCTGCACGACGCCGATGGCGGCGCCGATGGCGGAGATGACTTCGGCGTCGGGGGCGATCTGGTGCTCGAGCCGCGCCTTGCGCGCGAGGTGCGGCACGATCGCCTCCGCGCCGCCGCCGCCGCCGACCAGCGTCAACCGCTCGCCCTTCGCGCCGGCGACGAGCTCCTTGACGACGGGCAGCACGCGCTCGATCGCCGCGTCGAGCACCGCCTTGGCCGCGTCCAGCGCCGAAAGGCCGAGCTCCTTGCCGAAGATGGTCCAGGCGGCCTCGCACGCGGCGTGGTCGCCGCGCGAGCGCGCCTTGGCGTAGCCCAGCAGGTTCGCCGCGCCCGTGGGCGTGGGCGCCACGTCGGCGCGCGCGGCGCCGCGCGTCCGCAAGGCCACGTGGTCGTCGCGATCGCCCTTCCGCGGCGCGATGCGCACGAGCTCGCGCCCGGGATCGGCGGGCGAGAAGGCCTCGTAGGCGAGTCCGGCGATGTGCGCGCTACGCGGGCCGACGGCGGTGATCCTGCGGCCCGCGGCGCGCACCAGCGAGCCTCCCGCCACGCCCACGGTGCGCACGTCGATCGTGCGCACGAAGAGCCGCGCGCCGCCGATGCGCGCCTGGGCGAGCAGCGGACGGCCGCGACGCACGAGGCAGATGTCGCTCGAGGTGCCGCCGACCTCGACGAAGATGCCGTCGCTGACCTTGGCGTGCAGGATCGCCGCCGCCACGCCCGCGGCCGGGCCCGACAGCATCGTCAGGATCGGACGCGTGCGCATCGTGGCGAGGTCCATGATGCCGCCGTCGGAGCGCACGACCATCAGCGGCGCGCCCACGCCGGACTCCTTGACGGCGCGCTCCGTCATGTTCGCCGTCTCGAGCATCTTGGGCAGCATGCAGGCGTTGATCGCCGCGGTGCGCGTGCGCGTGCGCAGCCCGAAGATCTGCGACAGCTCGCTGCCCGCCGTGGCGCACAAGCCGCGCGCGCGGGCGCGCTCGACCACGCGCAGCTCGTTCGCCGGATCCTCGATGCCGAAGCTCTGGCTGGCGACGACGACTTGCGCGCCTTCCGCCACGAGGCCGTCGATGGCCGCGTCGATCTGCGCGTCGGAGAGCCCCGCGTCCAGGTCGAGGAAGCGCGTGCGCGTCGACAAGTGCACGCCGTCGGCGATCTCGACCTCGCCCAGCTCCATCTCGCGCCGCGCGCGCGCCTTGGTGGCGCCGCGCGCCATGGCGACGATCCCCACCGGCGCCACGTCGCCCTCGAGCAGCGCGTTGGTCGCCTGCGTCGTGCCGTGCGCCACCAGCACCACCTCGGAAGGCGCGATGCCGGTCTCCTTCAAGAGGAGGAGCAGCGAATCGACCACGCCGCGCGCCACGCCCTCGCGCGCCTCGTGCGTCGTGGGGACGAGCACCTTGCCGAGGAGCTCGTGCGTGCGCGCCTCGAGCGCCACGGCGTGCGTGAACGTCCCGCCGACGTCGATGCCGACCTTGACGCGCCGCTCCGCCTGTTGCTCGTGCCTGTCCCGCATGGCGCCTGCCTAGAGGTAGTAGAGCGCTCCGCAGACGAGGCCGGCGAAGGCGAGTCCCCACGCGTAGGGCAAGGTGCGCGTCAGCAACGCGTGCACGTCGACCTTGAGCTCCGCCGCCAGCCACGCGTTCTGCGTGTTGGTCGGATCGCAGATCCCTTGCACCTGCCCGACGGAGATGAGCATGGCCGTGATGGCGGGCGCGGGCAGCAAGCCGCCCTTCGCCAGCACGCCGGCGACGCCGAAGCCCAGTCCCCATGTGTTCAGCGGACCGCGCCACAAGGCGAGCGGCGCCGCCAGGCCGAAGCCGACGACGTACCACAGGGCTTGCGACGGCGTCACGGCGGCGACCAGTGGCTTGAGCGCCTCCTGCACCGGCCAATCCGGCGCGCCGGCGGGGCCCTTGACCGCCACGACGAGCATGCCGATGCCGATCATGAGCACGACCGCGGCCATGCTGGCTTGCGCGCCCGCGATCATGCTCTGCAGGAGGAGCCGCAGCGCTCCGGGGCGCGCCGTGGAGAGCGCCGCGTAGGCGATGCCGACCACGAACGCCGCCGGCGCGGGCAGGCGCGCCACCAGCACGAGCAGCAGCGGCACGAGCGGCGCCGCGAAGGCGAACGGGCGCATGGGCGCCGCGTCGAGGCGCCAGCGCGGCGCGCGCCGCAGCAGGTCGACGAGCATCGCCAGCGTGGCGAGTCCGAGCGCGATCCACAACGCCGGGGCGGCCCAGGCGCGCCAGTCGCCCACGTGCTCGGCGGCGAGGAAGAACCCGCCGAGCACGAGCGCGGCTCCGCCTACGACGAGCGCCGTCGAGCCCGAGGCGAGGCGGATCAGGCGCGCGCGCGCCAGCTCGACCACGATGAAGCACAAGGCCGCCACGAAGGTCAGGGCGAAGGCGGTCAGGGCGAACTGCTCGACGGTGGTGCGCGGCACCATCAGCACCGTCTCGTGCACCACCCAGTTGCCCGGATTCAGCAGGCCGCCGAGGCTGATGCCGAAGAGCAGGATGCCGCCCGCCACCACGCCTTCGATGCCGAGCGTCGCCAGGAGCGGCAGCACGATCATCGCCACCAGCACGATGGCGCCCAGTCCGCCGATCGTGGTGAAGAGCAGCGCCACGAGCAGGAGCGCCAGCACCGACACGACCAGCGGATCCTCGCCGAACAGCTCCGCGCCGGACTTGACGATGCGCTCGGCGACGCCGCTCTTGTGCAGTTGGAAGCTCAATGTGCCGCCGAGCAGCGAGACGACCATCGCTTCCGCCAGCAAGGTCGAACCTTGCTGGAGCACGACCCCCAAGGTGGGCGCGGCCTCCAACGCATCGCTGAAGCCGGCGGCGACCAGCGCGATGGCCACCGCCAGCACGGGCAGCGCCAGCAAGGCCGGCACGACGCGCGTCACCATCGCCGCCGCCGCCATGGCGAACAGCACGAGGACGGCCAGGGCGAGCCATGTGCCGTCGGTCATGCGATCGATCCTGCCTGCGGGTGGGGGGGGCGCATCGTGAGGCGGGGCAGGATTGTAGGAGCGCGGCCCGTTCCCTGCACCTGCGGGGTGCTGGCGCGCGCGCCGGGGACATCTGCCGCGGCGGTCCGAGCCGCATGGCATTGGTGCCGGCTGGCGCGAACGACTACGCTATGCACCATTCTTCCAGTCTCCCGCGCGCCACTTGCGAGGCGTGCATGGAAGCCAGCGACGGGCGATGGGATCCGAGCATGTTCCACAAGAAACGCGACGACGACGACGATCAGGTGCGCGCAGGCGAGTCCGCCGCGCAGCGCCGGCGACAACGCGAAGAGGAACTGCACTCGTCCATCTCCGAGCCGCCGCCCGAGCCGGAGGCGGGCACGGTCCTCATCCTCGAGCGCATGAAGCGCGGCGACCGCGCGGCCGGGGACGAGTTGGCGTTGCGCTACCGGGAGCGTCTCGAGCGCTTCGTGCAGCTCAAGATGGGCAACCTGCGCGGCATGGCGGCCGAGGACATCGTGCAGGACGCCTACATCAAGCTCTTCCTGGGGCTGGAGCGCTTCGAATACCGCGGCAAGGACAGCGTCTACGCGTACCTCATGCGCGTCGCGATCAACTTGATCATCTCCCAGCAGCGCCGGCCCTCCAACAAGCCCGCCGTGTCGGGCGAGGAGGCCGACGACCTGTTCACGCGGCTCGTCAAGGAGCAACCTTCCCCCGTCTCCGTCGCCGGCCAGTCCGAGCTGCGCCGCATCCTCGACGAGACCATGCAGCTCCTGCCCGAGGACCAGCGCCACGCGCTTCTCTACAGGGTCGTCCTCGGCCAACCCTCCAAGCTTGCCGCCCAATACATGGGTCTCGCCGACGCGGCCGCCTTCGACCACTTGGCGAGCCGCTCCAAGATGGCGCTCCTCAAGCTCGCCGAACCGCGCCTGAAGGAGTGGCGCGAGCGCGGCTGATCGAGGCGCGACGGATCAGCCCTTGAGGCTCGCCGCGTGCTCGGCGACTTCGGCGGCCAGCGCCCGGAAGTCGACCGAGGCGCGCGAGCGGGCGTCGAGGGCCTGCACGGGGACGCCGAGGGCGGCGGCTTCGCGCAGGCGCACGCTGGTGGCGATGGCGGTGTCGAAGAGGAGCTCGCCGAATTGCGCGTGGACGCCGACCAGCAATTCGCGCGCGATGCGCGAGCGCTTGTCGAACATGGTGGCGACGGCGCGCAGCGCGAAGGGGCGGTCGAGGTGCGAGGCGCACTCGGCGAGGAGCACCCGCGCCTTGAGCGCGCCCTGCAGGGCGAAGGCGCCGGTCTCGATCACCAGCACCGCCGTGTCGGCCGCGCGCAGCGCCGACATGGCGAGGATGCCTTCGGTGCGCGGCGGGCAGTCGAGCACGCACCAGTCGTAGTCGCCACGCACCTTGTCAAGGGCTTTTGACAGGCGCTCCTGCGGGCGCAGGGTGCGCATGGCGATCTCCTCGTACTCGCACAGGCGCGCGGTCGAGGGCGCCAGCGCGATGCCGCCCGGCGCGGCGCGCACGACCTCGGCGATGGGGAGCTCGTCGGCCAGCACGTCGATCATGCTCGCCTCGCGCTCCACGGAGACGCCCAGGGCCAGGGTGGCGTGAGCCTGCGGATCGAGGTCGACCAGCAGCACGCGGTCCCCGCGCTCGGCGAGCGCCCCGGCGAGGTTGACGGCGGTGGTGGTCTTGCCGCAGCCACCCTTCTGGTTGGCGAAGGCGAGTGTGTGCATGTTCAGGATCTTGCGCGTGCGCGGGCCGAGGGCAGGTCGAGGATGGATCGCGCGTGCTTGGCGCGCAGGTCGTCGCAGGCACCTTCGTGCAGGATGGCGAGCAGGATTTCAAGGCTCTCCACGAGGCGCGGCCCGGGCCGGTTGAAGTACGCGTTGCCGTCGGCGATCCACACGCGGCGCGGATCGACGCGCAAGCACGCCACCAGCCGCTCGATGGCGCCCATGTCGCCGAGCGCGTGCTCCAGCGCGAAGCCGCACGGCTTGACCAGCACGCAGTCGACTTCCAACCGCGCCAGTTCGTCCTCCGACAAGGTCGGCGCGTGGGCACCGGCGGTGGCGGCCACCGCGACGCCGCCGGCGAGCTCCACGAGGTCCGGCATCCACGTGCCGCCGACCATCACCGGCGACAGCCACTCGATGGTCAGCACGCGCGGCGCTGGCGCACCGGCGAGCGCCGTCCGGGCGCGCGACGCCAAGGCGCGGCAGCGTTCCTCCAGGCGCGTGGCCTCCTCCGCGCCGCGTTCGGGCCGGCCGATGGCGGCGCCGACCGCGCGCACGGCTTGCCAGACCTCCTCGAGGCGCAGCGGCGACATGGACACGAGGCGCGCCTCGGCGCCGAGCACGGCGCGCGCCGCGCGTTCGACCGACTCCTTGGAGACGGCGCACACGTCGCACAAGTCCTGGGTGAGGATCACCTCCGGCCGCGCCGCCGCGAGGCCCGCGGCGTCGACCTCGAACACGGAGAGCGCCGCGGCGAGCAAGGCGCGCACCTCGGCGTCGATCGCCGCGCCGGAGGCCGGATGGCGCACGCGGGTGCGCGTCAGGCGCGGCAACTTGTCGAGTCCGGCGGGGTAGTCGCACTCGTGCGAGACGCCGACGAGCAGATCGACCGCCCCGAGCAAGGCCACCATCTCCGTGGCGCATGGGAGGAGGCTCGCCACTCGCGGTCCCGTCGTCGCGCTCCGCGTCCCGTCCTTGCCGCCGCACGAGCCCTGGATCGCATCGTCCATGCCCCGACTTCTAGCAGGACGAGCCCCCCGGGTACGAGCGTCGCCGCGCGCTTCCGCGGGCCGGCGGGCCCCCGACGCGCATCCGCGAGCCTCGCTCGCTATCCTCCTCGCCGGACCACCACATGCACAGCGCCTTGAACCGCCTCCCTGCCGCGCGCACTCGCGCGACTTCCCGCTCCACGCGGTGGGGCGCCGCGCTGGCGACGCTCCTCGCCGGCCTCCTCCTCGCCACCGGCGCGCGGGCGCAACTCGTGCTGCCCGGCTCGAGGCCAGGCGCGCAGAAGCCGCAAGGCGACCTCGCCCCCGCTTCGTACTGCGCCACCTGCGGTTGGAAGAACACCACGAACCAAGCCAGCGGCAGGACCGATCCCGCCGGCCGTCCCATGGCGTGGTGCGACTCGTGCAGGAAGGACACCCCTCAGGTGGGCTCGCCCCAACAGTCGGGCCCGGGGCTCTCGAAGCCCGAGGCCGCGAGCGCGGACGGGCGGCTCGTCATCGGCAGCCGCCCGCGCGCCAAGGTGGAGGGCGAGGCGACGCGACCCAAGGAGGGCGCGCCCGGAGCGGGTGCGCCAGCCACCGCGGAGCCCGCGCCGCCGACTCCCGCGCCGCCCCCCGCGGCACCCGCGAACGAACCCGCCGTCCGCGCGGAAGGCGATGTGGCTGACGCCATCGCGCGCGTGCGCGCCGTCAAGTCGTGCGAGGATCCGGCGGTGCGCGCCGCGACCGAGGCCATGGTGGCGGCCGGCGAGACCGGTCGATTGCTGGCGCGCTCGACCTTGCTCGATCCGCACGCGCCGCTGGTCGTGGCCGCGGGGCGCGCCTTGCTCGTGGCTCCCAAGGAGAACGACGCCGACCTCGTGGTGGAACGGTTGCGGCAGGGCGCGCCCGCCGTCGCCGCGCTGCACTTGTACAAGGCGCTGTGCGAGCGCGATCCCGTGCGGGCATCGCCGCGCTTCCAGGTGGAGATGCTGCTGCACGACGCGGCGCAGGTCAGGAACGCCGCGCGCCTCGACTTGTCCAAGCAAATGGACAAGCTCGATCCCGAACTCCTCGCCGCGGTGCTGCAGGGCAAGCGCGTCGACTCGCGCGCCGAGGCGGTGTCCCTGCTCGGGTTGTCGGCCGCGCCGCGCGCGACGAAGCTCCTGCTCGAGGCCGCCAGCGACGGCTCGGCGCGCGTGGCGCAGGCGGCGCAGCGCGCCTTGGCGACCCGCGCCGACGCGACGCTGGACGCCGACCTGCTGCAGGCCGCGCTCTCCTCGCGCTGGATCCTGCGCAAGGAAGCCTGCGCGCTGCTCGCCATCGTGGAGCGCGAGGACCTCCTGCCGACGCAGCTCCTCGATGCGCGCCATGTCGATCCGCTGCTCGCCGCCTTGTCCTCGACCGACCAGTTCGTGGCCGGCGCGGCGGCGCTGGCGTTGGCGGGCATCGGGTTCCGCAGCGCCGACGCGCGGTTCTCGGCATGGCTCGACGGCCCGGTCGTCGATCGCCTCGTGCACGTGGTCGCCACGCGCGAGTTCCAGGCCGACCTGGTCATGTTGCAGGCGCCGGCGGCGCGCCGTATCCAGTCCTTGACCGGACGCCGCAGCGCCAAGGACGGCGCGGAGTGGCTGCAGTGGTGGGTCGAGGCTCGTGCTTCCTTCCACGCCTGCCGCGCGAACCTCGAGGTCGACGCCAGCGAGGCCGCCGGCCTGCGCCTCGCCTGGGAGGACACGCGCGTGCCGGACGAAGCGGTGGTGCTGGTCGGACCGGAACTCGCCGCGGCGGCCGAGCAGAGCGGCGCGCGCGGCACCGTGCTCTACCTCGACGAGGCCGAATGCCGCGCGGTGGTGGAGTCCTTGCGTGCGCTCGGCGTGCTCTCCGTCTCCATCCTGCCGGGCATCCGCGGCGCGCGCGGGCGCGGCGAGCGGCACCTCGAGATCGAGGTGCGCGCGCGCACCAAGGGCTTCACCTTCGGTCCGGGAGAAGGCGAACCGTGGTTCGAGTCGGTGTCCGCGCTGGTCCGTTCGCTCAAGGACGCGCAGCGCTGGCAACTGCTGCCGCCCAAGGAACTGCGCGCCGATCGGCTGGCCTTCTGGCGCGCGGAGCATCCGTTCTGGGCCGCCGGTCCGTCCGAGGAGGCGCGTCGCGACCGCTTGGCGCGACTGGCCCTCGCGAGCGTGCCCGGCGCGGCGCCCAGCCTGCGCGACCTCGCGCTGGTCGAACTCGAGCGTTGCGCCGCGAACGGGGCGACGCTCGGCGCCGCCGAGTTCCGGCAGCTCGCAGACTGGCTCGCCATCGAGACGGCGGCGCTCGAGCGCGCCCGGCGCGTGGCCCTCTTGGCGCTGGTCGCCGCGCGCAACTCCGGCGGCGGACGCGCGCCCGAGGAGATGGCGCAGGAACTCGTCGGGATCGCCACGCGGCGCTTCGGCGCCGAGGGCGAGGCGCTGGTCGCCGACGTGCTGCACGCCGCGGGCCACGAAAGCGCGCGACGCGCGGCGGCGGGAGCCGATCCGCTCCTGCGACGCGCCGCGGCGCGGGCCTTGGCGCGCGAGCCGGGCGAGGCCGACATCGCCACCTTGCGCGCGCTGCTCGGCGACAAGGATCCGAGCGTCGAGACCGCCGCGGTCGTGGCGCTGGGCGCCAACAAGGTCGAAGCGGCGCGCCCCGAGCTGCTCGTGCGCGCGCGCCTCGCGTTCCCGGCGGTGCGCGCCGCGGCGCGCGAAGCCGTGGCCGCCATGGGCGGCGAGACCG
>JBKDQQ010000001.1:0-2479 GCA_046341775.1 Planctomycetia bacterium | reverse complement strand
TTGGACGGCCCGCGGGCCTCGCCGGGTTCCATCCCGGGTTCACGGCGCCTTCCCGGGCGATCCCGGATCCGGCACCACGGACCGCCCTAGCGTACCGCCCATTGACGGTCCTCGCCCGGGGCGCGGACTGCTTTCCGGCGCTCTGCGAGGTCGGTTGCGAGCTTTCTTCCGGTTCCGCCGGCCCTGTCCGCGGCGGGATCAGGCCCTTCGGAAGCGCTTGCAGGGTCCGACGCCAGCGCGGTGCGAAGCCGTGGTGCCCGCGAAGCGCGCCCTCAGCGCGGGGCGATCGTCCAGATCTTGACTCGATAGTTTTCGTCGGTCCCCACGACCAGCCCGCCCCCCAGGAAGTCCAACTGCCACGGGGGGCTGAGTCTCTTCCAATGGGCAGGTGGGGCAAGCCGCCGACCGGTGGTCAAGTTGACCAACTCCGTGGCGGTGGTCGCCAGCCGCGAGCCATCCTCTATCGGTGTGTACTTGGTGCTGTGCACCATCGCCCAGCCTGCGCTGGGCGATGGCACGACGACACTCACTTCAGGATGGCTGACTTCGGCCTGGGCCAGCGGCACGCCGGCCAAGAGGTCCCACAGCACCACGCTCGCCCCCGCGCCGCTGGCCGGCTGCGCCGAGGCGCCCTGGCCTGCACCGATCAAGGCCCAGGTCGAGCCGGCGAACTCCAGAGCAGGGAGCGTTCCAGAATCGTCGGACGACTCTTGCAGTCGCGTTTCCAACGCGCCGGTGCGTGTGTCGCGCACGACCAGTTGGCGTCGTCCAGCGGCGAGGTCGCGTTCGAGCGCGAGCATCCACCGTCCATCCGGACCGACCACCGCCGACATCGCATCCACATCGTCCAACACGATGCCCAATTCGCGCCCGGTGGCCAGATCGAACCTGCACCAAGCGATCGAGCCGCGTCCGTTGTCGCGTGGCGCGATCAGGGTCCGGCCGTCCGCGCAGAAGCCGGGGCGCAGGATCCAGTCGCCGGCGTCTTCGACCGTCCAGAGGCGGTCGCCCGAGGGCACGGCGTGCAGGGCTAGGAGGCGCTTGGATGCCGCCTGGCCAGTGACAAGCAGGAGGATGCCGTCGCGGGAGAACGCCAAGTGCCATGGATTCTCGATGCCGTGGGACCACTCGGCGAGCAACTTGCCCTCCGGCATGCGCCAAAACGCCGCGCGCACGCTTTCGGCGCGAGCGCTCTCGTCCTCGGCGTCCCACCATCTCCAGTGCGTGGTCAGCAGCGTGCGGCGGTCGGGCGAGACGAGCACGCGGTTCGTGCCGAGGTCCTTCGGCGTGGCCAGCTCGGCCGTTTCGGTCCAGCGGCCATCCAGGCGTTCCTTGGCGATGTCGGCGCGTCGCAGCCAGATGGCGCGCAGCTCTGTCAAAATGGTTTGACGCTCGTCGCCGCTGGCGTCGGGCCATGCGCGCCCCAACCATGCGCGGCCGCGCTCCGAACTGGCCGTGCACGCGGGTTCCTTCTGGCGCGCGCCGAATGCCAGCCAAGATCGTCCCAGCTCCAGGCGCGTGCTCGCGTCGGCGGGGCTCGACAGCTCGCGCGCGGCGAGGTCGCGCAGCAGCGGATCCGAGCCGCGGACCAGATGCCCCAAGCCCCGCGCCCATTCGCGCTCGACGAAACAGGCAGTCCGGCCGACGACCAGAGTGGCCGTCGGATCGGCCGGGTCCTTGGCGAGCGTCTCGAGGGCCGGAGCCAATCGTTCCGCCTCCGCGATCTCTTCCGTGAGTTCGGCGATCCGTGCGTCGATGCGCTGCGACAACGCCTTGTCCTTCAACCCCTTCGCGGCCTCGGCGAAGCTGCTCCATTGGTCGAGGCGCGTGCGCGGCGCCGGTAGATCGAAGCGCTGGAGCTGCTCCTCGAGCAGGTCCTCGTGCAAGCGCTCGTCCCCGGCCGATGCGGCCAATCGCATCCCGAGGCGCAGCAGCGACCAGCGCATCGCGTCGTCGGAACCGGCTTCGCGCGCCATGGCGCCCAGCTCGCGCGCCAAGGCCGACTTCTCCGCCGGCTTGCGCGCCGCCGCGAGCCTCTGCTTGAAGAGCTTCTCGAGGGCGGCGTCGGTGGCGGCCACGTCGGAAGCCTCGGGGCGCGCGGATCGCCCTGCTTGGGCCTGCAGCATCGCCTTCGCGGGGACGGCTGGCACGAGGGCCGACGCGACCCGTCCATCGGCAGCGAGCAGCAGGATCAGGGCCAACACCGCCGATGTTTCTCGCATTCGCTCCTCCATCGCTCCGATTGCTGCTTCGATTGTCCGACCTCGCCACGTCGCTGTCGACGGGAGACTTCGGAACCGCGGCTGCTGGGCGCCTCGAAGCGTCAGGCCTGCGGAGCGGCCTCGTCCGGCGTGCGGCCCGCGTGCAGTTGGCGCAGGATGTTCGCCAGGCGCGGCTTCAAGCGCGCCGCGCGCATGCGGGCGCTTTCGCCTCGTTCCATGCCGAGCTTGGCGGCGATGTCCTTCCACGGCAGGCCCTC